>NZ_JADYWE010000002.1:337967-675934 GCF_015864955.1 Salinibacterium sp. NK8237
GCCGGCGCCCTGTCGATGCTCATTCGGGAATTTGATCTGGCATCGCAGTTCGAGGTCGTCATGGTGCTGGACGCCGATACCCAGCTTGCGCCAGATTATTTCGACACTGGTTTGCCCTTGTTCAGCGACGACAATGTTGTTGCGGTGGCGGGAATGGCGACGAGCCTGCCGGAGGTTGCCGATACCTCGTTGATAGGTCGAATCTTGGTCGCCTACCGCGAAAGGGTCTATGTGACCATGCAGTACTTACACAAATTCGGTCAGGCGGCGCGAGGCGCGAACGTGGTCTCGATCGTGCCGGGGTTCGCCAGTATGTATCGCAGCCGCATCCTGTCTGAGATTGATATCGACGCCCCCGGCTTGACGATCGAGGACTACAACATGACCTTCGAAGTGCACGCCAAAAAGTTGGGGCGAATCGCGTTTCACCCGACCGCAGCGATAGCGCTCACTCAAGACCCCGCGACAATGAACGACTACACAAAACAGGTGAGCCGGTGGAATCTTGGTCTCTGGCAAACAGTTCGCCGGCACGGCATCCATCGCGGAAATTTCTGGGCAGCTCTCTACTTTTTTGTCACGGAACTCGTGCTGTCGAGCGTCATGATGTTGTTGCTCGTGCCCTTGGCGGTGTCGCTGCTCGCCCTCACCGTTATCGATGCACTGGATGGCGAGCAACCCACTTTTGCGTCAGCGGTTGTCCTGCTCATTCCTCCGCTCGCGCTCCTGTGCGGAGTGCTCATTCCGGACTACCTCATGACGATTTTCGCCGCCGTCGTCTCTCGAAAACCGTGGATGCTTGTGCTGGGTTTCGCTTTCATCGCCCTACGGATCGTTGATGCTTTCTTATGCCTTCGAGCGCTGAGAAGGGCGTGGGGTCATGCCACCTCAGGCTCGTGGGCGAGTCCAAGTCGCCGGGCGGTGACTACCGAGGTCGCCGCGGTCAGGACATAAGCGAGACAAGTTGTGACCGGGAACTTGCGCCGACACTGCGGTAAATGTGCGTAAGCCGGGCCTCGACAGTGCGCACGGAGACGAACAGTTCGGCAGCGATCTCCTTGTTGCGGTAGCCCTTGAGTACGAGCTCGGCCACCGCCCGTTCATCTACGCCCAACTCGACGAGCGCCGGTTTTAGCTTCACGAGTGTTGGCAATGAGGCGAGTGCACTGAGTGCCTCCTCCATCTTTCGAGCCCACGACCGAGCTCCGGCGATGTCGAACGCATCGAGGGCAGCGCGAAAAGACTCGGTCGCGTCGAGCGCACGATCGAGCCTCAGCAGCCGCGTCGCTTTAGAGGCATGGATGCGGGCAACCTGAAGCATCGAGCTGCCAGCGGGAATGGAATCGAGCGCCTCATCGCAGGATGTGATCGCACCGGCATCATCTTCGATGGCGGAGGGTTTCGCCTGCAGAAGCGCTATGCGCGCCCAGCGCGAAGGGTTGTCACGGACCCGCCGAGTGAAGCTTTCGAAAACGGCTCGCGCCTCTGCCCACCGGTTGGCCAAGCCATGTGCCTCAACGAGATCAGGAATATGCCGCACCAAGGATGGGTTGCTGGTGTCGTGATCGATAAGGTCGGCCATCAGGAGCATCCGGGTCGACTTTTCGACGTCACCTTCGATCAAGGCGATCTCGCCGCGAAGCGCGTGGAGTCGTGCCGAGAGTGCTGGGCTTCTGCCGTACCGATTGCGGGCGAGTTCCGCCGAGACAATCGCATCCGCATCGTTGAGTCTGTCTTCTGTGTAGGCAAGCCACGCTTCAAGATGGGAGTGGAAAGCCGGTCTCAAGCCAGGAAGCCAGCGAGATTTCCACTCGCTGATACTCAATCGTGCGGTCGTGAGCTCGCCTGAACGCAGGTCGTTATCGGCGAGCAGATATCGGGCGGTGTCTGCCCACACCGGTTCAGCCTGAGGTCGACGGTTCAAGATGATCGAACAGAGACGACTCGCTTCGGCGTAGTCCTCTCGCAGGGTGCAGGAGCGCGCATCAATGAGCAGATCAACGATCGGTCTGCTGGCGGCATCCTCAGAGTCAGAGAACTCCCCAGAATCGTCGAGTTCGATCGCGCTGCCCACTTGTCCGGTGGTGGCACTGAGCAACCTGGTGGCGAGATTGAAGATTCTGCGTGTTCCGCCGTCGGGCGGCATCATCGCTTCCGCGCGAGCCAGGAGACAGCGCGCTGGCTCTAGCTCCCACCTCAGTCCGCGACAGATGGCGGCGAGTGCGAGCATCTCAGCGGTTTCTTCTGGGAAGTCGGTGGCGTACAGGGCGTCCCACGCTTCGAGTTCGATGTCGGGAACTCGCTGGTCGCTCATGAAATCGATGATGAGCCGCAGCACCGTGAGTTCTAGGCTGATACTGGCGCTGGTAGTGAGATGAAGGCCACACATTACGTACCGACTGGCGAGGTCTAGTTCGCCGCTTTCAAATAGCACTCGGGCGAGTTGTGCGACTCTCCGCAACGATGAGGGTTGGTCATTCGTGAGGGCTAGTGCGCGGTCGGCAAATTCGACCGCCACTCGGCTTGCTCCTCCGTGCGCGAGCGACACGGCAGCGCGAAGTAGGTCGTCGGGGTTGCTCTGTTCAGCCGTCCCAAAACTGCGATGCCAGAGAGCATCTCTTCCAGAACTGTTGTCAGCCTCCGTCTGGTGAAGTTCACGTCTCGCCTGAGACGTCAGAGACCAGTACACGTGAGAACGCAGCAGTGGTTTCTTGATGAACACCTCACGTCCGAAAATTTCGGCGATTCCGAGAAAGACGAGATCTTGCAGTGCATCTTCATCGTCAATAGTCCCGCGAGTGGCCGCAGCGGTATCGACCATTGGCGCTGCAGAAAGCCGGGTGAGGAGGCGATGCTGTGCAGGGGTGAGTGTTGCTTCGATTGTTCGCGCGTGGGCGTGCGCTGTAGGGCCAGGGACGAGGGGAAGGGAAAGCGGCTGAAGACCGTCGAGCTGTTCGGCCGTTACTCGCCCCAGAGCCTCAAGGATGGCTCGGGGGTTACGCTCAGCCTGATCCACGATTATCGTCAGGCTGCCCGACTGGCGACTATCGGGGCGTGCGGCCCGAGCAAAGTCGAGCGCGAGTGGTCTACTCAGCGGGTCGAGATGCAATTGTGGCAATCCGCCAAAGCGGCCGCCTGGGTCCGCACCGGTAGACGTGGCGACCAATCGGATGCCGGTCCCTCTCAGTCGCCCAGCCATAAACCCCACAAGAATCTGGCTTGTTTGATCCATGAGATGCACATCATCGAGCAGCAGCAAGATTGGGGGCAAACCGAGCCCCTGCACGAGCGACAGGATGTCGCGTGCTGCCGCGAACATCTGCGCCGGTTCCGTAGAAGTCAGAGCCATGCCAGCACCGATATCCATCGCGTGGGGGCTGCTCAATGATGCAAGAAATGTGAAGAAACCGGAAAGGGGCCATGCAGCATCTGCTGGATTAATTCGCACCATCACGGCCTTGATATGTGACTCTTCGAGCGCTGCTTCTAACAGTTTGGTCTTGCCGAGCCCGACGCCGCCGACGACGAGCAACGCGCCTTCATGAGGGGAGGAAGCCAAACGGCCTATTCGATCGAGTTCGGCTCTGCGGCCGATAATATCCACGGCGACACCAGCTAGTTAGCGTGCTCGTTGAACGCATGCTCTCTGGATTGATCGTGTCCAGAAAGACCGCTCTCGAAAGTAGTACCGTTTGCCGTACGGTTCACGTTGGGTAGACGGAACATACGAACACTCCCTGTCTGAGTCGATGGGTGCTGCGTTCAGTTTGGTGCGCATAAATGCGGGTGTTTGCGGGTATTCCTCATACTTGTATAGCCCTCTGGGTGCCGGAAATCAATGGTGGACCCTAACGGTTACCGCTAAGACATCAGCGAGTACTGACGTGTCGATTAGCGGTTAGCAGCGCTCGCAGCCTCGGTTTTCTACTGGCGCAGAGTGCTGATGGGCTCAGTGTCGGGGATAGGGCTCGCGTCTTTGCCGCGCAGGTCGGGGTGCCAGCCGCGCAAGACGGTGGGAACAAGCACTCCGAGAGCGGCAATGACGGTGGCGGCCCAGAATCCACCGATGGGGCCATAGGCGTCGATGAGGAAGCCGGCGACGGCGGAACCGAGGGCTGCTCCGATCAATTGGCCGGTGCCGACCCAGCCGTACGCTTCAGCGGTATCGCTGAATTTCACGCTGGCAGACACGATCGCAAAGATGACGGCGAAGGCGGGGGCGATGCCGATGCCCGCGATGAGCAGGGTGATGGAGAGCCACCAGAAGTTGAGGCTGAACATGGCAAGCGCCATGCCGACGAACACAATGAACATGCGGCGGGCGAGTGCCCAAGGGCCGATGGGTAAGTGCCCGAGGAAGAGGCCTCCGAAGAGTGAGCCAATCGCCCAGATGCCCAGCACGAAACCTGCTTGCGGCCCGTCGTGACCAAACACTGACACTACGGATGCTTCGACTGCTGCTGCGGCTCCGACGAGCAGGAAGCCGGTAATGGTTGCCAACATGACGGGTGGACGTCGCAGCACGGTTCCGAAGGAGCGCTTGCTGCGCGGGATGCGCACCTGACCCACTTCGGGACTCGCGATGAACCAAGCGCCTCCGCCGAGCAGGAATGCGCCAGCCACAACGATCGCTGTGGTTGTCGAAATCTGAATAGCGAGGAAGGTCGCAACTACCGGCCCGGCAACCCAAATAATCTCTTGCGCTGAAGCATCGAGTGAGAACAGGGGAGTGAGCTGTTTGGAGTTCACCATCTTGGGGTAGATCGTGCGTACGGCGGGTTGCACTGGCGGGTTGCTGAGGCCCGCAATGAGGCCAACGACCATGAACATGCCGACGCTGAGAGGAACGAGCGCGATGGTGAAGATGGCGGCGGCCGAAACGATGAGGGTGAGGATGAGCACTTTGCGCATTCCCCAGATGCCCATCCAGCGGCTCGTGAGCGGGCCGGCAATGCCCTGCCCAATGCTCGTTGCGGCAAGCACGAGGCCGGCAGCGCCGTAAGAATTGTGGATCTGTTCGACGTGAAGAAGGATCGCCAACGAAAGCATTCCGCCCGGCAGTCGCGCGGTGAGCTGCGCTGCGATGATTCTGGCGATGCCCGGAGTTTTCAACAGGTCGATGTATGCGTTCACAAGAACTCCAGCTTAGCCGTCGAATTGGGCCTAATCTGTGCCGCCGATTGCTGGTTTTATAAGGAATTTCAGGGTGTCAGTGGTTATCCCTAGGCTGTGGAAAACCCCGCGAAGTTATCCACACCTGTGGAGGACACGCCCACTACATCTAGGGTTGGCGGCTGGCGGCACCCACGATATATAGTGGTGGAACCGCTTGACCGGGGGTCGCGGTTTTCGAGGTTTTATGGGGATTTTAGGGAGTATTTGTGGCAATCACAGTCGTCAAGCGCAACGGTACGCGAGAGCCGTATGACGCCAACAAGATCAACCTCGCAATCGAAGATGCCGCCACTGGCCTCGACGACAACATCACGTGGGTAACCCAGATCGCATCCGAGCTCGAACTGACGCTCTTCGACGGCATCACCACGCAGCAGCTCGACGAAGCGGTCATTCAGGTCGCCCTCCAAAACGTGAAAGACGACCCGGCCTTCGACACCGTCGCTGCCCGTCTTCTTCTCAAGACCATTTACAAGCGCGTTCTCGGTGACTACTCCGACGCCGCTGATCTTAAGCGCCTGCACAAAGAGCACTTTGGCCCCAACGTCATCCGCGGCGTAGAAGAGGGTCTCCTCGACCCGCGCCTCACGACCATGTTCGATCTGGATGCTCTCGCTGAGCACCTTGAGCCCGCTCACGATGAGCTGCTCAAGTACATCGGTGTTGTTACGCTCAACAACCGCTATGGCATCAAGGGTCGCAACGGCGACGCCCTTGAGGTTCCGCAGTATTTCTGGATGCGCATCGCGATGGGTCTCTCGCTCAACGAAGCGAACCCCAACGAGGCTGCCCTCAAGTTCTACGAAAAAATGTCCAGCCTCGAATACTTGGCTGCCGGCTCCACGCTCGTGAACGCGGGAACGATCTACCCGCAGCTCGCGAACTGCTTCGTCATGGAAATGCAAGATGACATGGAGCACATCGCCAAGACGACGCGCGATGTCATGTGGCTCACCAAGGGCACCGGCGGAATCGGCCTCTCGGTCACCAAACTTCGCGCCCAGGGTTCGCCCATCCGCTCGAACAACACGACCTCCACCGGTCCCATCCCGTTCATGCACACGATCGACTCGATCCTGCGTGCGGTCAGCCGCGGTGGCAAGAAGTTCGGCGCCCTCTGCTTCTACATGGAGAACTGGCACATGGACTTCCCGGAGTTCCTCGAACTCCGCAGCAACTCTGGTGACCCCTACCGCCGCACCCGCACCGCCAACACGGCCGTGTGGATCAGCGACGAGTTCATGAAGCGCGTTCAGAACGACGACTCGTGGTACCTCTTTGACCCGCTCGAAGTCACCGACCTCAATGAGCTGTACGGCAAGGCATTCTCGAAGCGCTACAACGAATATGTTGCGATGGCGGATGCCGGCGAAATGCACATGTTCAAGAAGATCGGTGCTCGCGAGCAGTTCAAGTCGATCCTCATCTCGTTGCAGACCTCCAGCCACCCGTGGCTGACTTGGAAAGACACGATCAACAACCGTGCGCTCAACAACAACACGGGCACAATCCACCTCTCGAACCTCTGCACCGAGATCACGCTCCCGCAGGATGAAGACAACGTCTCCGTCTGCAACCTTGCGTCGATCAACCTGTCGCGTCACCTTCTGCCCGAGGGCGGAGTCGACTTCGCGAAGATCGCTGAGAGCGCTCGACTGGCCGTACGCCAGCTCGACAACCTCATCGACATCACACGCTCGAGCGTGAAAGAAGCAGACTTCTCCAACGAGCAGAACCGCGCAGTCGGTCTCGGCGTAATGGGCTTCACCGACATCATCGAGAAGCTCGGCTACAGCTACGAGAGCGAAGAGGCCTACGACCTCATCGACGAAATCATGGAGCACGTCTCGTACGCTGCGATCGATGCCAGCACCGAGCTCGCGAAAGAGCGTGGTGCGTACACGAACTTCGAAGGCAGCGGATGGTCGAAGGGCCTCGTGCCGCTCGACTCCATCGCGCTCACCGAAGAAGACCGTGGCATGGAGATCAAGGTCAACCGCAAGACTCGCCTCGACTGGGACGCTATGCGCGAGAAGGTCAAGGGCGGTATGCGTAACGCAACGCTCATGGCGATCGCGCCAACCGCATCCATTGGCCTCGTTGCCGGCACCACGCCCGGTCTCGACCCGCAGTTCTCGCAAATCTTCAGCCGCTCAACCTCGAACGGCAAGTTCCTCGAAGTGAACCGCAACCTCGTTGCGACTCTTCAGGAGCACGGACTGTGGGAAAAGAACCGCGAAGCCATCCTGCGCAGCCAGGGTGACATCCAGAACGTTGCCGGCATCCCCGATGACATCAAGGCTGTATTCAAGACGAGCTTCCAGCTCTCGCCGTATGCGTTCCTTGAGGTTGCCGCTCGCGCCCAGAAGTGGATCGACCAGGCCATCAGCCGCAACATGTACCTCGAGACGCGTGACCTCGGCGACATGATGGACATCTACTTTGACGCCTGGTCTCGCGGAGTCAAGACCACCTACTACCTGCACATGAAGCCGCGCCACCAGGCAGAGCAGTCGACCGTCAAGGTCAACAAGTCCGAGGAGATCTCGTCGACTAAGGCTGCTTCCGCTGAGGCCGGCGCAACCGCAGCATCATCAACACCCGCACGCCGAGGCTTCGGCGGGTTCGCAAAGAAGGCAGAAGCATAATGAACCGCGAAAACACCCCAGACGACTACTTCGTTCCCGTCGATCCCATGGACGACCTGCAGTGCGATAGCTGCCAGTAATGGGAATCCTAGGAACAGGCCTGCAAGACGGCCTACTACTGAAGCCGATCAAGTACCAGTGGGCAATGGACCTGTACGATCAGGCCGTCGCCAACACGTGGTTCCCTAACGAGATCCAGTTGGGCGAAGACATCGCCGACTTCAAGAAGATGACTGATGAAGAGCGTCACGCAGTGACCTTCCTCATGAGCTACTTCAACCCGAACGAGTTGCTCGTCAACAAGGCACTTGCCTTCGGCGTGTACCCCTACGTTTCCGCCGCAGAGTGCTCGCTGTATCTTGCCAAGCAGATGTGGGAAGAAGCCAACCACTGCATGAGCTTCGAGTACGTTCTCGAAACCTTCCCCATCGACCGTGAAGCGGCTTACAACTCTCACGTTGATGTGCCGTCGATGGCGCGCAAGGAAGAGTTCGAAATGAAGTACATCCGTCGCATGACGGAGCAAACTCTCGACATCAACACCATCGAGGGCAAGCAAGACTTCATCCGCAACCTCGTGGCCTACAACGTGGTGCTCGAAGGCATCTGGTTCTACTCGGGCTTCATGGTTGCCCTGTCGTTCCGCCAACGCAACCTGCTGCGCAATTTCGGTTCGCTCATGGACTGGGTCGTTCGCGACGAGAGCCTGCACCTCAAGTTCGGTATCAACCTGATTCTCACGGTGCTCGAAGAGAACCCCGAGATTCAGACCGAAGAGTTCGCTGACGAAATTCGCCAGATGATTCTGGATGCGGTGGAAATGGAAGAGGCCTACAACCACGACCTGCTCCCCGGCGGCATTCTCGGCCTCAACGCCAACTACATCAACCAGTACGTCAAGTATCTGGCTGACCGTCGTTTGGAAGAACTCGGCTTCGAGGCGCACTACAAGGTCTCGAACCCGGCCAAGTGGATGGCGACAGCCAACGACACTCTCGAGCTCGTCAACTTCTTTGAGTCAACCAATACCTCGTACGAGGCCAACGCGTCAGCAACCACCAAAGCTAAAGTCGAGTGAGCCTGACCGTTGCGCGGGTCGGTTGGTTAGACCCGCGAGCGGTCGAGCAGCGAGCGGCGATGGACGAAGAGACTGGCGCGATTTATGCCGGTCGTCAGGCTGATCTTGACGATGCCGGGCGCACTGCAGTGAGAGCTGCATTGACAGTCTCGCCCGACGACATCAGCCACACGCTGTTGGTGCTCGACGGCGACACGGTGATCGGGCATGCGGCTCTTCGCCCCTTCGAGCAATCGCTTGAAGTGAAAAAGGTATTCGTCGACTCTCGTCACCGTGGCAAAGGCGCAGCGCGTCGGCTAATGCTCGAGCTAGAAGTTGTTGCTCGCGAAGCGAAGGCCCACTCCCTGATATTGCAGACTGGAAACCTGCAAACGCCCGCAATGGCGCTCTACGAGAGCCTTGGCTACGAACGTATCGATGTTTTCGGTGCCTACGCGGCGATCCCTTTCAGCGTCTGTTATGAGAAGTCTTTGTAGTTCGTTCAGCTTCGCCATCTAAGCTGCACCGGATGGGGGATACCCCTCATCGACCTAACCCGGAACAATTGCACTGTGAGTATTTTTCGGCGGCGCCCGCGCCTTAACCTGGGCAAGTTTCAGGCGCCCGAGCCTGTCGAAGCGGCCCCCATCGAACGAGTCGTTGAAGAGGGCGTTCTCATCGCGCGTAATGCCGTGCGCATGGCCGTGAAAAACCGGATTATTGTGGATGCCGCCCGCGACCACCTCGACTACGACGACGGCGCGCTGGCTGGTCTCGTGCACGTCGAATTCGACCACCTCGCCGAACAAGCCGAGCGCCTCCTTCGCGGCTCGCACTCTGATCGCAACCGCGCCGTGCAGGCGGGGCTCGCCGAGGGTCTGCGCCAAGCATCGATGGATGGCGAACTCATTTCGGCCATCATCGACGAAGCACGTGAATTGGCGTGGAGCGAGATTGGCACCGCCATCATCGCGAAGCTGCGGGATTCGTATATTCCGACCGCTGATCCGCAGTACCTCAAGAACCGTGACACGCGACTGCGTGAACTGCGCACCATCAACTTGGCCGAGCTCGAAGCGGCGGCGCACGGCGAGTACTAATCTCGGCGTGTGTTGCGCCGAGCTCGGAGCGCGGTCGGCTCGAACGCCGAATCAGTGCGGGGTAGACAACGTGCGCGAAAAGAGCGCCCGTCCATGTCACTTTTGCGTCAGCCGGGGGTAGGCTGCCTTCGTCGACATTGCAGCGAGGTGCACTCATTCGGGCGGGCCCGCGTTGCCGACGACAGCATCAATCGGGATAAAGAAAAAGGTTGCACCATGAAAATCTCCTCCGCACTGCCAGCATTGGCCGTCGTCACCGTTCTCGCACTGTCGGGATGTGTTGATAACAGCGCCGACACCGACACCGGTACTACCGGCGGAAGCACTGTCGACGTCGGCATTGACGAAGCAGCAGTTGCTCTCTTGCCCGACGACATCAAAGAAGCCGGCGTTCTCGTAATCGGTATCGACCCGACCTACGCCCCTAACGAATACAAGGATGACGCGGGTAACCCCATCGGGTGGGAAGTTGACCTTGGCAACGCTATGGCAGCCAAGCTCGGTCTCGACACCCAGTACCAGCCCTCCAGCTTCGACAAGATCATCCCCAGCGTCACCGGCGGTAGCTACGACATCGGGCTTTCCTCCTTCACCGACAACGAAGAGCGCGAGAAGGTCGTCGACTTCGTCAATTACTACGAGGCGGGCATCCAGTGGGCTCAGCTCATTGGTGTCGACGTTGATCCCGCTGACGCGTGTGGCCTGACGGTTGCTGTGCAGACCGCGACCTACGAAGAGACGGATGAGCTTCCGGCGAAGTCGCAGGAGTGCACCGATGCGGGCAACGAGCCCATCAACATCCTCAAGTTCGACACTCAAGACGAGGCGACCAACGCTCTCGCTCTGGGCCGCGCCGACGCCATGAGCGCTGACTCGCCCATCACCCAGTACGCGGTGAGCCAGGTCGGCGACAAGATTGAACTCGCAGGCGACTCGTTCGACACCGCACCGTACGGCATCGCTGTAGAAAAGGATTCAGCTCTGTCGGATGCCCTCCAGGCGGCGCTGCAGTCGATGGTCGATGACGGAACCTACAAGTCAATCCTCGAGGACTGGGGCGTCTTCAGCGGCGCCGTCTCGTCCATCACCATCAACGCGGCAACTTCCAGCTAAGTAGATGGCTGCATCACGCTCTGACCGTTCGGCGACACCTGCACAGGTGCCGCCGAACGGCGTTGATCAAGCAGAGGCGATCAAAGCGATTCGTCTCCGCCACCCCTGGCGCAATGTCATCGCGGTCATTCTCGTGGCGATGCTCGTGCTCTTTCTCGTCGACGCGTCTCAGCGTGAGGCTTATGGCTGGGCGAACTTCGGCAAATACATCTTCGACCAGCGCATCTCGCAGGCCGCCGGCTACACGCTGCTGCTGACGGTGTATTCGATGGTCATTGCGATCATCCTCGGGGTCACCCTCGCCGTCATGCGCCTCTCGGATAACCCCGTGGTCAAGGGCATTGCCTGGCTGTACCTCTGGGTTTTCCGCGGCACTCCGGTGTATGTGCAACTCGTGTTCTGGGGACTGTTCGCCACGATCTATTCCACGATCGATGTCGGCATCCCGTTCACTGAGCCGTGGCTGTCGTTCGAGACCAGCGACCTCATCAGCGTGTTCTGGCTTGCCGTGATCGGCTTGGCTCTTAACGAATCTGCCTACATGGCCGAGATTGTGCGCGCCGGAATCCTCTCGGTTGACAAGGGGCAAGACGAGGCAGCAACCGCCCTCGGAATGTCGTGGATGCAAACCATGACGCGGGTCGTCATCCCGCAGGCCATGCGCATCATCATTCCGCCCACCGGCAATGAAGTCATTTCGATGCTCAAGACCACCTCGCTGGTCACCGCCATTCCGTTCAGCTTGGAGCTCTACGGTCGCTCGCGCGACATCTCTGTCGTGATCTTCGACCCCATTCCGCTGCTGCTCGTAGCCTCGGCCTGGTACCTGCTGTTCACCTCGATCCTGATGGTCGGCCAGTACTTCCTCGAGAAGCGCTTCTCGCGCGGTGTCGGTCAAGCACGCCCCGAAAAGGCGGGCACGGAGACGGGAGCGATCTCGGTGAAGACCGGTGTTATTGACACTCCGGGTGAGGCATCCGATTCCAGTACGGATCCGTCAGGAAAGGAGCACCGATGACGAACGCAACGACAAGCGGCGCACCGATGGTGCATGCCGATCGCGTCTCGAAGAGTTTCGGTTCCAATGAGGTGTTGAAGAGCATTTCGCTCTCGGTGCCCCAGGGCGAAGTGATGTGCCTAGTTGGCCCAAGCGGCTCCGGCAAGTCGACGTTCCTGCGCTGCATCAATCATCTAGAAAATGTGGATGCCGGTCGACTCAGTGTCGACGGTGTTCTGGTCGGTTACGAAGAACGCGGCGACAAGCTTTATGAGCTCAAGCCACGCGAAGCCGCCCGCCAGCGTCGCGATATCGGCATGGTGTTCCAGCGCTTCAATCTCTTCCCGCACATGACAGCGCTGGAAAACATTATTGAGGCGCCCATCCGCGTCAACAGGGTGAAGAAAGACGCCGCGATGGCGAAGGGCCGCGAACTGCTCGCTCAGGTTGGACTGGCCGAGAAAGAGGACGCCTATCCCGCTCACCTTTCCGGTGGTCAGCAGCAGCGAGTGGCCATTGCGCGCGCTCTCGCCATGGAGCCCAAGCTCATGCTCTTCGACGAACCGACGTCGGCGCTCGACCCAGAACTTGTGGGTGAAGTGCTCGACGTCATGAAGGGTCTCGCCGAATCCGGCATGACCATGATTGTGGTCACGCACGAGATGGGGTTCGCGCGCGAAGTCGCCGACCAGCTCGTGTTCATGGATGGCGGCGTTGTCGTCGAGTCGGGCGATCCCGATGAGGTACTCGGCAACCCGCAGCACGAACGAACGAGGGCCTTCCTCTCGAAGGTGCTCTAAGCGCGACTCGCTCGGTTCCTTTGGCTCGCTTGCGGGCTTCGGTCGATCCGGGTGCTGCTGCTAGCGCGGCTGCATCCGGATTGCGCCGTCAAGGCGAATGACCTCCCCATTGAGCATGGGGTTCTCCACGATGTGCTGCACGAGCGCGGCATACTCGTCGGGCCGTCCGAGTCGTGACGGATGCGGCACTTGAGCGCCGAGAGAGTCCTGCGCCTCCTGCGGCAGGCCTGCCATCATCGGCGTCTCGAAGACGCCAGGAGCGATCGTCATGACACGCACCAGGGCCGAAGCGAACTCGCGGGCTAGCGGCAGCGTCATCCCGGCAACGCCAGCCTTCGACGCCGCGTAGGCGGGCTGACCAATCTGCCCATCAAAGGCGGCGACGGATGCCGTATTCACGATCACGCCGCGCTCGCCGTCGATGGGTTCAGTTTCGACCATCGCGGCCGCAGCGAGGCGTATGACGTTGAACGTTCCCGTGAGGTTGATGCCGATCACGGTTTCAAAGGTTTCGAGCGGCAGCACTCCCTTGCGTCCGAGCGTCTTGCCCGGGGTCGCGACGCCGGCGCAGTTCACGACGATGCGCAGTGGTCCGGTTGAGGAGGCGAGGGCAACGGCAGCCTGAACATCCACCTCTGAGCGCACATCGGTTGGCGCGAACTGGAACCCATATTCGGCGGCGATCTCGATTCCACGGGAGCTGCGCAGGTCGGCGATGGTGACCTTCGCACCCTGCGCGGCGAGAGCGCGAGCGGTGGCGAGACCGAGTCCGCTTGCTCCACCGGTGATGAGCGCTGCGGCATCCTGAATTTTCAATTAGAGCCTTTCGATGAGGGTTGCGTTGGCCATGCCGCCGCCTTCGCACATGACTTGCAGGCCATAGCGACCGCCGGTGCTGTCGAGCTGGTTGACGAGGGTGGTGAGCAGGCGCGTACCCGAGGAGCCGAGCGCGTGACCGAGGGCAATGGCACCGCCGCGTGGGTTCACGATCGTGGGGTCGACGGGGAACTCTTGCAGCCAGGCGAGAGCGACCGAGGCGAACGCTTCGTTAACTTCGATGCTGTCGAGCTGATCGAGACGGATGCCGCTGCGCTCCAACACGCGGTGCGTTGCGGGGATAATCCCGGTCAGCATTTCAATCGGGTCGGAGCCGACGACCGCAAAGGAATGGAACCGTGCGAGTGGCCGGAGCCCCAGAACGGCAGCGCGCTCCTCGCTCATGATGAGCACCGCCGACGCGCCGTCGGTGAGGGGCGAAGAGTTGCCCGCAGTGACCTTCCACTGAATCTCGGGAAAACGGGCGGCAATCTCGGCATCGTAGAAGGCCGGACCCAGGCCGGAAAGACCTTCCGCCGTCGTGCCGGGGCGGATCGTTTCATCGTGGTCAAACTCGCCAATGGGCAAAATTTCGTTGCTGAAATCGGCGGCGGACGCACGCGCGTGGGAGAGCGCGGCGAAGACATCGAGGTCGTCGCGGTCGAGCCCCCAGCGTGCCGCGATGAGTTCGGCGGAGATGCCCTGGTTCACGAGACCTGCGGGGTAGCGGTCGTTGAGCAACGAGCTCGTGGTGTCGTAGCCGAGCGTTGCTTGGCCAATGGGGTGGGAACTCATTAGTTCGATTCCGCACGCGATCACGACGTCATTTACGCCCGCCATAATCGACTGCGCAGCGAAGTGAGCAGCCTGCTGGCTCGAACCACACTGACGATCAATTGTCGTGCCCGGTACCGTCTCGGGAAGCCCCGCTGCGAGCACTGCATTGCGGGCGATGTTGACCGCCTGCATGCCGGATTGCGTGACGCAGCCCGCCATCACATCATCGATAGTGGTGGGGTCTAGATCATGGCGGTCGACGAGGCTGCGCAACACAACAGCGAGGAGATCGACCGGATGCTCGCCAGAGAGCGCTCCGCCCGGTTTTCCCCGGCCCGAAGGCGTACGAATTGCGTCAACAATGACTGCCGTTGTCATGGTTCAAGACTAATGGCGAGTCCGCTTAAGTACTACGGCTAGGCCGGTTCGACACCAAACGCGCGAGCGAGCTTGTCGATCTTCTGTGCGCGGCCAAGGCGGGGCAGGTCACTGCCGTCGCGGATGACGCGGCCGCGAGCCTCGAAGTCTTCCAAGAATTCGCGAGCCCACGCGACATCCGAACGAGTAGGGCTGATGACTTCGTTGATGATCGGCAACTGCTCGATGTCGAGACACAGCTTGCCTGTCATGCCGAGGGAGACGGCCATGCTGCCCTGTTCGCGCAAAACGGGGTGGCTCGTGCCGACGGTCGGGCCGTCGATGGGGCCGGGAAGGTTGCCGACGCGGCTGGCGATAACCAGGCGCGAGCGAGGGTAGGCCATTGCGAGGTCGTCGGCGCTGGTGCCGGTGTCCCGGCGATAATCGCCACTGCCGAACGCGAGACGGTAAGCGCCGCGGGCACGGGCAATCGACACGGCTTCTTCGATGCCGAGAGCGGACTCCACGAGGGCAATCACGGGCGTGATTCCCTTGAGGCGGTCAAACGTTTCAGAGACATGAGCTGCTGCTTCGGCCTTGGCGAGCATGACGCCGCGCAGTCCGGGGAGGCCGGCGAGAGCATCCACATCGTCTGACCAGAAATCAGAAGTGCGGTCGTTGATGCGCACCCAACCGCTGCCACCATTGCTCAACCATTCGACAACGGAATCGCGAGCGATGGACTTGAGGCGAGGGTCAACGGCATCCTCCACGTCGAGGATGATCTGGTCGGCCCGTGAATGCTCAGCGGCATCAAAATCGTCGGGGCGAGTTGCTGCCACCAGAAGCCACGAACGCGCGATCTCGGCGGAAACATCGTGGGTGGTCGAGTTATCGGTGGTGCTTTCGGACACGCGTGAACTGCTTTCTTTCAGAAGAGAGGCCGGTTATCGTGCCACTCGCAGCCTCCAGCGTAACTTGCGGGGGTGGCGGGCGGCTGAAAAAGCGCGTTTAGGAAGCGAGCACTTTGGCGATGCGCTGAAGGCTCACCGATCCTGCGGTTCCCAAGTGCTGCGCGAAGAGGCTCAAGCGCAGTTCTTCGAGCATCCAGCGGGCGCGCACGATCTGCGGTTCGGGATGCTTTTCTAGCGGCAGAGTGCCGCCCGCATCCTTGTAGCGACGCGTCGCCAACTCCACTTCGGACATCCAGCCCCTGTCGCGGCCGGGGTTCTCGGTGAGTTTCGCCACCCGATGCTCGATGCCCTTGAGGTAGACGGGGAGGCGTCGCAATTGAGTGAGCCCTGTCGCCGAAACGAAGCCGGGGAAGACGAGCGCATCGAGCTGCTCGCGCGCATCCCCGAGCGGTGCTATCAGATGCATGCTTGTTGCGGCACGTATCGCTTTATCGGCCAGTCGAACCCCCGACACTATGGATGCCACGAGCGAGACGGTCGTAAACAGCGAGTCGACCAGCCCTGCCGAAATCTCGTTTCGCAGCGACTCGAATTCGCTCTGCGAGAAGACATCGCGCTCGCCCATCACGGAGTCAACGCAGGCGCGCAAACAATCGTCGAAGAGAGCATTCGTGGAGCGGTAGGGGCTCTGGGCGAGCACTAATTTTTCGGTGCCGGTGAGATGTTCGTTGATGTAGCCGAGAGGCGAGGGAATCGCGAACAGCAGCAGGCGACGCACACCGCCGTGGTGCGCGATGGCCTGGTCGTACGGAGTCGACATGAGGCGAATGGACACCGAGTCGCCGTCATCTACGAGTGCAGGGTAAGCGCGGATGGTGTTGCCGCCGTGCTTGGTGTCGCGCGATCGATCGAGCTCTCCGAAGTCCCACGTTGTGATTCCGGAGCGTTCGAGGGTGTCTGCTGGGCGTTCCGGGGACCGCTGAGCGGCGCCTTCCACAGCCCGGGCAACACTCTCCCGGGCGACCGGCTTGAGGCTCGCTTGCAGGCTGCGGAGTGACTTGTTAGCGCCGACTTTTTCGCCGCGCTCGTTGATCACCGCGAAGGTGACCTTCAAGTGGGCGGGCACGCGGTCGAGTTCGAAGTCGGATGCCGCGACCTTCACATAGGTCAGTCTCGCGATTTCTTTGGCCAGGTATTCGGTCACGCCCGGGCCCTCGTCGAGGGCGGCCGTCGCCGGATCATCGGGAGCGTTTTCGAGCAAGCGGCGAGCCCAGTCGGCTGCGGGCACCACGTTGCGGCGGATCGGCTTCGGTAAAGCCTTGATCAACGCTGTCACGAGTTCTTCGCGCAGGCCGGGCACTTGCCAATCGAAGCCTTCTGGCCGAAGTCCCGCGAGCAAGGGCAGTGGCACGGCGACGGTCACTCCGTCATCGTCGGTGCCGGGCTCGAAGCGATAGCTCAGGCTCAGCGTTTGATCGCCGCGCACCCACGTGGTGGGGAACGCGGTGTTGTCGACTTCGGCATCATCCGCGTTCTCAAGGAGATCGTCGGTGGAGAGGGTGAGCAGGTCAGGGGAGTCGTGACGAGCTTTCTTCCACCAGCCTTCGAAGTCGCGCACGGAGGCCACGGTGGCGGGCAATCGCTTGTCGTAGAACTCGAAAATGGTCTCGTCGTCGTGCAAGATATCGCGGCGACGGCTGCGCTCTTCGAGCTGCTCAAGGTCGCGGCGGAGCGCTCGGTTCGACGCGTCGAATCCCCACACGCGCTTGTCCCGTTTCGTCAGGTCGTCTTCGCCCTCGACAAGGGCATGGCGAATGAAGAGTTCGCGGGCGGCTGGCAAATCAACCCGCGAGAATTGGATGCGGCGGCGAGCGGCCAGCGTGACGCCATAGAGCGTGACGCGCTCGAACGCGACGGCGGCGCCCTGCTTCTTTTCCCAGTGCGGTTCCGAATAGCTGCGCTTCACGAGATCGCCGGCAAGTTTCTCGGCCCAGACAGGGTCGATCGACGCATTCATCCGCGCGAAAAGCCTGCTCGTTTCCACGAGCTCAGCGCTCATGATCGCATTGGGCTGTTTCTTAGCCAGTGCTGAGCCGGGGAAGATGACAAACCGAGTCTGACGGGCGCCAATGTAGTCACGCTTGGCGACATCCTTGAGACCAATGTGGCTGAGTAAGCCGGCCAGCAGTGAGCGATGGATGCCGTCGGGGTTCGAGTGCGCGTCGCCGATCACGAGACCGAGCGGTTTGGCCATCCGGCTCAGCTGGCGGTAGACATCGTGCCATTCGCGCACGCGCAAATAGTTGAGATATTCGTTTTTGCACATACGTCGAAACTGGTTGCCCGAGAGCTCTTTCTGTTTCTCTTCGAGGTAGTTCCAGAGGTTGAGCATCGTGAGAAAGTCGCTCGTGGGGTCGATGAAGCGCGCGTGCTGCTGGTCGGCTTGCGGGCGCTTATCGAGCGGACGCTCTCGGGGATCCTGAATGCTGAGGCCGGCAACAATCGCCATGACTTCGCGCGTGGTGCTGTGCTGCTTCGATTCGAGCACCATGCGCGCGAGCCGGGGGTCAATCGGCAGTTGGCTGAGCTGCTTGCCGATGCGAGTGATTCGCGGGGCGGCATCTTTCGGGCCGGTGGCCTTGTGCCCGGCTTTTGTCTGCCCGACCATCGCATTTTCGACAGCACCGAGCTCGGTCAGCAGTTCAAGGCCGTCTTTGATGCCGCGAGAATCTGGCGGCTGCAAAAACGGGAACTCGGCGATATTTCCGAGCCCAAGCGAGATCATCTGCAGAATGACTGCCGCGAGGTTGGTGCGCAGAATCTCGGGTTCCATGAACTCGGGGCGCGAGTTGAAGTCTTCTTCGGAGTAGAGGCGAATCGCGATTCCGTCACTCGTTCGTCCGGAACGGCCCGAGCGCTGGTTGGCGCTGGCCTGGCTGATGGCCTCGATCGGCAGACGCTGAATCTTCGCGCGCGTGCTGTAGCGGCTGATGCGGGCGGTTCCGGCATCGATGACGTAGCGGATGCCGGGCACCGTCAGGCTGGTTTCGGCAACGTTGGTGGCGAGCACAATGCGGCGTCGCGTGCCTGGCGTGCGGCGCGACTCGAACACGCGGTGCTGTTCGGCGGAGCTCAGCCGGCCGTAGAGGGGGAGCACTTCGGTGCCCTCGGAGAGTTTGCCGGCGCTGATGCGTCCGCGGATGGATTCTTCGGCATCCCGAATCTCGGTTTCGCCGGAGAGGAAGACGAGCACGTCGCCGTCGCTCTCGCGAGAGAGCTCGTCGAGGGCGTCGTTGATGCCTTCGAGATAGTCGCGGTCGGTGCGGTTCGCGGCAGCTTCTTCGGCATCCTCCGCTTCGAGATCGTCGCCAGTGCTTTCTTCGGCGACGAGGGGACGGTACCGAATCTCGACGGGGAAAGTGCGGCCAGAAACCTCAATGATGGGGGCACCATCGAAGTGCTTCGAGAAGCTCTCGGGGTCGATGGTCGCACTCGTGATGATGATGCTGAGATCGGGGCGGCGGGCCCGCAGCTGCTTGAGATAGCCGAGCAAGAAGTCGACGGTGAGGCTACGTTCGTGGGCCTCGTCGATGATGATCGCGTCGTACTTCTTGAGATCGCGGTCGCGGTGAATCTCGTTCAGCAGGATGCCGTCAGTCATGAGCTTCACCCGCGTGTTCTTGCCCACACGATCGGTGAACCGCACTTGGTAACCCACGAGGTCGCCGAGTTCGCTACCGAGTTCTTCGGCAATGCGCTCCGCAACGGTGCGCGCGGCAATCCTTCGTGGCTGCGTGTGCCCAATGGATGTCTTGCCCAGTTCCAACAGAATCTTAGGCAGCTGGGTGGTTTTTCCACTTCCGGTGGCTCCCGCAATGATCACGACTTGGTTCTCGCGAATGGCCTTCGCGATGTCGTCTTTGCGCTGGCTGACGGGCAGCTCGGGTGGGAAGGTCACCACAATGTCAGCGCTCGCGGCAGATGCGGTGCTGGCGGAGTGAACTTCGGAGGCAGACATAACAGTCCAGCTTAAGGCCGTCGACCATGCCGTGAGAATCGGAGCATTGATCATTGTCTTGCAAAGTACTTTGTGTTACAAAGTAGATAGCGAAACCGACACGGTGTCGGTGCGCGACAGCCGCAATGAAGGAGCCAGCATGGCAAACGACGATCGCTACACGAGCACCGCCGATGAGCTTGATGACGAATCTGTGCTGAGCCCAGAGCACATGTTGAGGCTGGTGGATGATCAGCAGAACACGATGATGCGCCAGCAACTCTCACCCATTCCGTGGATGCTGGGAGTGTGGGGGTTCGCTTGGGCGCTGGGATTCTTATTGCTCTGGTCGTCGGCCGAGGGTGGTAACCCGTGGTTTTCCGTTCCTGTGGTTCCCGCCCGCATCGCCTTCGCCGTGCTCATCGGCAGCGCCATCGTGATCTCGACGGTGCTGGGAATTCGCATCAGCCGAGGGGTTCAGGGCAACTCGACGTTCTCCGGGGCGGTGTACGGGATCTCGTGGTCGGTAGCGAGCAGCGGGTTCGCCACCGTCGGTGTTGCGCTCATCCAGAACGGTATGTCTCAGGAGCTCGCCACTCTCTACTTTCCTTCCGCATTCGCGCTGATGGCTGGAATCCTGTACTTTCTCGGTGCCGCCCTCTGGCAGGAGAAGAGTCAGTTGGTGCTGGGGAGCATCTTGTTGCTAGCGGGCTCAGCGTCGCCGTTTTTCGGGGCACCAACCAACAACATCGTGATGGCAGTGCTGGGTGGTGGCAGCATGCTCATTGCTGCGATCGTCTTCGCTGTTCGCCTGCACCGGATGGCCTAGAACAATGGATGAACTCGATCCTGTTATCCATGCCTCGGCCCGGCTGCGCATCACGGCCGCTCTCGCGACGCTTCCCGACGGTGACCGCCTCGCCTTTCCGCGGTTGCAGGAATTGCTCGAAATGACGCCGGGCAACCTCTCCACTCACCTCAGGAAACTGGAGGATGCAGGCTATGTCGAGGTCACCAAAGCCCATCAGGGGCGAAGCCCGGTCACCTATCTCAGCCTGACTGCGCGAGGGCGCGGAGCTTTCGAGACCTACACAGCTAGCCTCAAAAAACTGTTGGGCTAGAGCGCGCTATCCGCGCGTCGGCACGAGCCAGCGGCGCAGCATCCGGGTCACGCCGGGCAGCAAGACGTAGGTCATGACCGGGGTGAGGCAGAGCGTGGTCAGCAGCACGCGCGTAATGATCGGCAGCGTGTCCCAGCCGGGAACAAGCAGCGTCACAATATAGGTGAACGCGAGGTTGAGCGGAAAGAAGCCGAGCCAAATCGTGATGGCCTGTTTCCAGCGCGGTGGAGCGGCGGAAACCGCAGAGGACGCTCCCGCATGCTCGACGGTGACCTCGGTTGGCTCGTCGAACCAGCCCTCGATTCCGGTGCGGCGCTCGCTGCGGTGCTGGCTCATAAACGCGCTGCCGCTCTGGAGCCACCACGCGCGTTCGGGGGATTGCTCCCAGTGCAAGAGTGCTGCGTCATCCGCGAATCGGTAGAGCATGTGCCACGTGGTGCTCTCGGTGCCGGCGCGCACCCAGCCCGAGCCGAGAAAGCCGGGATAAGTGGTCGCGAGGTTGATGCCGGTTTGCATCCAGGCAGTCGCTTGGGCGATGCGGGCGGGGTCAACGGTGCGTTCGATCGAGATGGTGATCGGGGCGTTTTCTACAGGCATCAGCGCACTCCTTTCTGTTGTCCAGCGGCAACAGTGACAGCCGGTGCGGGCTTAGCTGGGTTCAAGTCTAGGTTGGATGCCGTGTGCTCGTGCTGTGCGGGTATGTAAATTTCTTGTGTCACGGCGTTTACTCGCGCGGTAGGCCAATTCTCGAGCTTCTGCGTTTGGCGGGCTTTCAGCCGCACCCCGCGGATGCCACAAATGCTGTGCCCTCTCACCCTCCGCTCATCCGCGCATCACCCCCACTGTGGGGTAGACACAGGAATCCGCGCAGGATTGTGTCGTTCTTGTTGCGAATTGTGCGAATCGTCAGTTTCTATTGCCCTGACGTTCAGCAATACGGTGTAATGGCGGCCATGGGATTGGTCTACACCGTCCCTTCGACCACCTTTCTACTGGAGGAAAGATGAAGAAGAAGCGCGTCTCAGCTGCCATAGCTGTGCTCGCGGCCGGAGCCCTCGCCCTAACAGGGTGTACTCCGCCGTATGAGTCAGAAGTAATTGCCGATACCGAGATCACGGTGGCGTGGAATGACCTGATTGACAACTTCAACGGAAGCAGCGCAGCGGGCAACAACACCGCTAACGCCGTTGTGTTGTACATGATGAACTCGTCGTTCTTGTACTACAACAGCGAACCGGCTCTCGTGCGTAACACCGACTTCGGTACGTTCGAGAAGACCAGTGACGACCCGCTGACCGTGAAGTACACGCTCAATGACAACGTCACCTGGTCCGATGGAACCCCCATCGACTCCGCTGACCTGTTGCTCGCGTGGACCACGATCTTCGCCGGCGTCACGGATGCTGACGACGCTCCGCTCTTCACCCACGCCAACCCGCGTGGCGACCTCGCTTCGGCGCTGCCCGAGATCGACGACAAGAGCATCACGATTGTGTACGACAAGGCCTACGTCGACTGGGAAATCCAGTTCGACCTCGGTGTTGCCGCTCACGGTGTCGTTGAGCTTGCTTACCCCGAGATCACCGATCCCGAGGAAGCAAAGGAAATGTTCGTCGAGGCAGTTCAGAACGACGACGTTGACTGGCTCACCCCGGTAGCTAAGGCATGGAACGACGCCTACCAGGCGCCGAGCACTCCCGACAGCGACCTCGTTGCTCTCTCAAGTGGTGCCTACGTTCTCGACGAACTTGTCGAAAACGAGTACGTCGCTCTCGTAGCAAACCCGCTCTACACGTGGGGCCCTTCGCCCAAGTACGAGCGCATTATCGTTCGCCAGATCGAGGACTCGACCGCACAGGTTCAGGCCATCGAGAATGGTGACGTGCAGATCGCAGCCGGCCAGCCGACTCCTGACGTGCTTGAGCTCGTCAAGGGACTCGACAACGCTGACTACGTAACCGCGGATGAGGCTACCTACGAGCACGTTGACCTCACGTTCAACAACGGTGGTCCTTTCGACCCCGCCACCTACGGCGGAGACGAAGACACCGCGAAGGCTGTTCGTCAGGCATTCCTGAAGGTCATTCCTCGTCAGGAGATCCTCGACAAGCTGATTCTCCCGCTGAACGAAAACGCCACTCTGCGTGACTCGGTTCTCCAGATTCCTGGAGCACCCGGCTACGACGAAATCGCTTCGAGTAACGGTTCGGCTGACTACGCCGAGGTCGACATCGAAGGCGCCAAGGCGCTGCTTGCTGACGCCGGAGTAACTACTCCTGTTGAGGTCAAGTTCTGGTACCCCGAGGGCAACGTTCGTCGTGCATCCGAGTTCGAATTCATCCAGCAGTCGGCTGCTCTCGCCGGCTTCACGGTTGTTGACGACTCAGAGCCCACGTGGGCATTCACCGACAAGGAAGCACTGCCGATCAACCCGCACGACGCGGTTATCTTCGCATGGCAGTCGACGAGCCTCGCGCTCACCGGTTCTGACCAGTACCTCGGTAGTGGCCAGCCCAGCAACTTCGGTGGATACTCCAACACCGAGGTAGACGGTCTTCTCTCAGACCTCGAGACCGAGCTGGACCCTGCGGCTCAGACCGAGATCCAGGTTGAGGTCGAGAAGCTGGTGTGGGATGACGCTTACGGCGTCACCATCTTCCAGTTCCCCGGAATCACCGTCTGGAACAACTCAGTAACGAACGTGGACCCGAGTCCGCTGTCGCCGACCTACTTCTGGAACTTCTGGGAGTGGGCACCGACAGACTCCGAGTAACTTCTCGGTAGCGCTCACGAGTGGGCCGGGCCTAGTGCCCGGCCCACTTGCGCGAACGTCGTTATGCCGCTCAGCGGCGCTGTTTTTGTTCCGTTATGCATGCCCCCGAAATGAGGATCTCCGGTGCTGACCTTTGTCGCCAGGCGCCTTGTAGCCACTCTTTTAGTTCTCCTAGTGGCTTCATTTATCGTCTATGTACTTACCGCCAATTCCGGTGATCCGCTTCAAGAACTTCGGGGCAGCCGAGATCCCAGCGCTCAAGATCAAATTGCGTACTTGAGCGGCCTTCTCAATCTCGACCAGCCACCCGTACTTCGCTACTTCACCTGGCTAGGAGGAGTGGGGGCCTGTTTCATCGGCCAGTGTGACCTTGGGATTTCGGTCGCGCGAGGCGAACAGCCCGTGATCGAAGCCATCGGGGGAGCACTCGGTTCCACTCTCCAACTGGTTCTTGCCGCAACCATCCTCGCGATCGTCATCGGCGTCGCGATAGGAATGACAACCGCACTTCGTCAGTACAGCGGTTACGACTACGTCGTCACTTTCCTCACCTTCGTCTTCTACTCACTCCCCATCTTCTGGGTTGCGGTGCTCCTCAAAGAGTTCGGCGCTATTCAGTTCAACTCGTTTCTCGGCGACCCCGTTATCCCGTGGTGGTCGATTCTCATCATCGGTCTGGTGATGGGCTTCATCGGCTCTTCGATTGTTGGTGGAGAGTTGCGAACGCGGGTCATTTCTTTCGTCAGCGTTGGCGGCGGTATTGCCGCGTTGCTTATCCTTCTCGATGTCACTCGCTGGTTCGAAAGCCCCTCGATCGGCTTCGTCGGTATAGCGCTGATGTCTGTGGCGACGGGCGCGGTCGTGCTCTTTACTTCCACCGGCTTCCACAACCGTCGTGCTTTGGTCGCCGTGGGAATCATCGTTGTTCTCACTGTCATCTTGAGCTGGCCGTTCCAGTTCCTCTTCTACTACGTCAACAGCCCGTGGACCGTGCTGCTCGTTCTCGCCATTCTGGTGGGCCTCGGCCTGCTCGTCGGCTTCTTCGTGGGAGGCGATGGCAAAACTGTCGTAGCCAGAACCGCAGCCATCGTCGGTGGCCTCGGTGTGCTGCCGCTCGTGCTCGACCAGATGTTTATCCGCTGGGATGAGTACGTGGCGCGCATCCCGCTCAGCAACGGTGTGATCGCCACGATCGGTGCCTCAACCCCCGCGATTCGGCGGGTGGATGACACGTGGCTGAACATGCTCGACTCCCTCACCCATATGCTCCTGCCCACCATCGCGCTCATGATCATCTCGCTGGCGGCCTACACGCGCTACGCTCGCGCCAGCCTGTTGGATGTCATGAATCAGGACTACGTGCGCACCGCTCGCGCCAAGGGTCTCGGGGAACGAACCGTCGTCATGCGTCACGCGTTCCGCAACGCCATGATCCCGATCGCTACCATCATCGCGCTCGACTTCGGGGCGGTGATCGGTGGTGCCGTGATTACCGAAAGAGTCTTCGCCTGGCAGGCGATGGGCTCCCTCTTCAATGAGGGGCTCCACCGCGTCGACGTGAATCTGGTGATGGGGTTCTTCCTCGTCACGGGCATCCTCGCCGTTATCTTCAACGTTATTGCCGACCTCTTGTACTCGGCCCTTGACCCCAGAATTCGGGTGAGCTGATCATGACCGATAAGAAGCCCGTCGCCGACGAACAGTCGGTAGGCCAAGAACTCAGCATTGAACAGCGCGCAACAGTAGGGCTCAGCCAGGGCGCGATCGTGCGCCGCCGTTTCCTGCAGCACCGCGGCGCCGTGATCTCGGTGTTCGTGTTGCTCTTCCTCGTGCTCCTCGCGTTTACTTCGGTGGGTACCGTTCTTGGTGGCACTGGAAAACTCACCCCGGATCCCACCGGCACACGCCTCATTGTCGATGGGTTCCGCATCCCCGGTTGGTGGGGTGCCACGTGGTGGGAACGCTACGACATCGTGCTCCCCGGCGGCGCTCCTACTTTCACGTGGTGGCCGTTTAGCTTTGGCGAGCATCCCTTTGGCCAAGACAACACGGGTAAGGATGTGTTCGCGCGTGTCATGCGCGGAATGCAGCAATCGCTCAACGTCGTCTTCATCGTCGGCATCATCTCGACCGTTATCGGCGTCGTTCTCGGTGCTCTCGCTGGGTACTACCGCGGTTGGGTTGACCAGCTCATCATGCGACTGACCGACGTCATTATCATCGTTCCGCTGCTCATCCTCGGTGCCGTTCTCGGCCAGACGATCGGTGGTGACGCGTTCTTGTTGGCTGTCATGATCGGGCTCATCGCCTGGACCGGTATGGCGCGACTCGTGCGTGCGGAGTTCCTGAGCTTGCGCGAACGCGAGTTCGTGGATGCAGCCCGGGTTGCCGGTGCCAGCGACTTCCGCATCATTTTCCGTCACATCCTGCCCAACACCGTCGGCGTGATCGTCGTCAGCGCAACGCTGCTCATGAGCGCCGTGATTTTGCTCGAGACCTCACTGAGCTTCCTCGGGTTCGGCATCACTGATCCTGATATTTCGCTCGGTCAGATCATTAGCCAATACAACGAAGCATTCAAGACGCGACCGTGGCTGTTCTGGTGGCCAGGTCTCTTCATCGTGGTGATTGCGCTGTGCATCAACTTCATCGGCGACGGTCTGCGCGATGCGTTCGACCCTCGCCAGAAGCGCGTGCCCCGTAAACGCGGGTTTGGTTCCGAGGTCGGCAACTTCTTCAAGGCCTACATTCCCGGCACACGTCCCGGCGACGGAACCGTAAACAAGTGAGAACGAGTGAGCTAGCCGAGCGTCGAGACGAAGACCAAGGCCGTGAGCGCAACGAGAGCCGCGATGGTGCGCCAGTGCCACGTGACTCGCAGCTTCGTGAATTCGCTCGTGGCGACATCCAGATGCCCATCGTCGCGCAGTTGCTCCCAGTGGGTGCGGATGACATGGGCCGCTTGGCCAGAGTCAGACGTGATCAGGTCGCCGGGTCGCACCGTGCCGGCCAGGTAGCTCGACTCGGGCAGGTTCGCACCGTCTTGACGCACGGCCGAGAAGACCGAATGGCGACCGGGTGCGGGCGCAGCCCACGCTGTAACGGTGCCGTGCGGAGTCTCGAGAGTGAGCGCATATTTGGTGTCGATGCGACGGATTTCTGGCCACGCGACCTCGATAGTGCGCAAAACGTTGCGCACGCTGACGCCGGCGGCAGTCACATAAACGTTGGGGCGCCAGAACATCGCCCACGTGAGCAGCGAGAGGAGCCCAAAGATGGGCGCCACTTGCAGGGCATCCAGCCAGCGACCTTGAATAGCCGTGATGACAAGGCCCGCCGCGAAGGCAGCAATGACGATGATCGAAAGTACGCGCCCGAATCGCGAGTGCAGGGTGAAGTTTGGCGACACGGAACTATGTTCCCACGAGCACACCGCATCCAGGGCGAAAGGCGAAACTCCTGATGACTGAGACGGCTATGACTGAGACAACAACGAAGACTCCCGCAATTGAGGTCACGAACCTCGGTGTCGACTTCTGGGTTGAAGGCGAGTGGGTTACCGCTGCCAAGAACGTGAGTTACTCGCTGCAGGGTGGCGAAGTTCTTGCCATCGTGGGCGAATCCGGATCGGGCAAGAGCACGAGCGCCATGGGGCTGCTCGGGCTGCTGCCCGAGAACGGGCGTATTTCGGGCAGTGTGAAGTTGGCTGGAGAAGAGTTGGTCGGCGCATCGCTGCACCGCCTGCGCCAGTTGCGCGGTGCCGGCATCGCGGTGATTTTCCAAGAGCCCATGACAGCGCTCAACCCGGTGTACACGATCGGGTTCCAGATCGTTGAGGCGCTTCAAGTGCACAACGCCGGCATGCTGCGGGTGGATGCTAAGAAGCGCGCGCTCGAACTTCTCGCGATGGTTGAACTGCCCGACCCGCAAAAGGCGTTCGACTCCTACCCACACCAGTTGTCTGGCGGCCAACGCCAGCGAGCGATGATCGCCCAGTCCATCTCGTGCGACCCGCGGGTGCTCATAGCCGACGAGCCAACCACGGCGCTCGATGTGACCGTGCAGGCCGAAATTCTGGAACTGCTGCACCACTTGCGCTCCAAGCTCGACAGCGCGATCATCCTCATCACTCACGACATGGGGGTTGTCGCAGACCTCGCCGACCGCGTGATGGTGATGAAAGATGGCGAAGTCGTGGAGACGGGAACAGCAGAAGCGCTGTTCGAGAAGGCGACGCATCCGTACACCCAAGCGTTGCTCGCCGCGGTTCCTCACCTCGGCGAAGCGGGGGAGGCGTCTGCTTCGAAAGACGACCGCGACGTTGTGCTCACGATGACGGGCGTCGCGATTGAGTATCCGAAGCGTGGGCGAGTGCCTGCCTTCCGTGCCGCCGACGACATCAACCTCACCATTCGTCAGGGCGAAGTTCTCGGTCTCGTAGGAGAATCCGGTTCGGGCAAGACCACGATTGGTCGCGCCGTTGTCGGTTTGCTCCCCGCGGTCGAAGGCACCCTCGACATTGTCGGCACGAACATGGTCGGCATCAACAAGAACGACCTGCGGGCAGTTCGCCGCGATATCGGCATTGTGTTTCAAGACCCCGGTTCGTCGCTGAACCCGCGGATGCCGATCGGCGAAAGCATTGGGGAGCCGCTGCGCCTCGGTGGCGGTTTCAGCCGCAAAGACGAAGAAGCTCGCGTGAGTCTGCTTCTCGACCGGGTGCAACTCTCGTCTCACATGCGTAACCGCTACCCGCACGAACTGTCGGGTGGACAACGCCAGCGCGTTGGCATCGCTCGTGCTCTAGCGCTGAGCCCCAAGCTGCTCGTGGCCGATGAGCCGACGTCGGCCCTCGACGTGTCGGTGCAGGCAAAAGTTCTTGAGCTGTTTCAAGAGCTGCAAAAGGAACTCGGCTTCGCCTGCCTCTTTGTGACTCACGACCTGGCCGTGATCGATATCCTCGCTGACCGCATCGCCGTCATGCATCGCGGCAAGATCGTGGAACAGGGCACGCGCGATCAAGTGCTGCGCAGCCCGAAAGACCCGTACACGCAGCGTCTCATTGCGGCGGTGCCGTTGCCCGATCCCGAGGAGCAGCGTCGTCGTCGCGCCGAGCGCGAGGGGCTCGTCTCTTAGCTCAGCGGGTATTCAGCAGACGGCGGGAACCCGATTCCCGCCGCCTGCCTCCCGTGACCAACCGGGCATAGAACGGGAAATCTAGCGTTCTGTGCTGGCTGGAGCTAGTGTCGTCGACTCGTCAATTGTGGTGTTGTCGGCGATTGCTGTGACTTCTTCAGAGGTAAGCGGAATCCACGGTGACCCATCCGGATCAGACGAGAACGCTGCGGGGCTGTCGCCCTGAGTCCACCATTTGGCTTCGTAAGGAACACCGTCGAAGAGAACGCGATCCTCTTCTTCGTACACTGACGTGCCATCCCAGTCGGGGTAGGTGCCGTCGGCCACGGTCGGAACCTCGACTGGCGTCTCGCCCTCAAGCACCGGGCCGACGAGCGTCCATGGTGTCTCCCACGAGTTGAGCACTGGGTTATCGGGAAGATCTCCTCGAGTCCACCATTTGGCTTGATACACGTTGCGGTGCAACACGACCTTGGTGCCGGCGAGGTAGCTGGAGTCTTCGTCCCAGATCTCATATGGGCTGGTCGCCGGGTCATCGATGAGGTCGGCAGGGTCAGACGGCTCTTCAGTCGTGATGGTCTTGGCCGAACTGGCGAGCTGACCGTCGAAATCTTCGGCCAGCACATCGGCGAAGAGCAGATCGCCCTGATCCACACCGCTGCAGGCATCGGAGACGCGAGTGACATCGGCATAGTTGGGGCCACAGGTCGTGTCGCGGTTGAGCGACCACATCGACATGCGCCCAAGTCCCTGCTCGACGGCAAACTCGTTCAGCGTTGCGGCGTCGTCCATCGTGAAGACTTCGTCTTCGTTGTCGTTCTGGCCGATCATCGGGGTCGCGCCGAGCTTCGTCCAGAGGGTGGCATCCGTCAGTTCGATTCCAGCTTGGTCATAGAGAATGCCGAGTTGGCGGTGCGTCTCCTCGAGAGCGCGAATGGAGGCATCCCCGCTGGTTTCGTCGTCGGTCATGCTCTGACCAAAGTTCATCGTCATGATGTTGACGCCAGAGACGTCTACTCCGGCATCCAACATTTGTGTGACTGCTGTGGTGCCGTCCTCGGTGAGGCCGAAGGTGGCAGCGGGCAGCGTGAGCCACACAGCGAGGTCGTCGCCAGCAGCGCGGCGCGACTGCTGCAGGTCAGCAATAGCGGCGGCGCGACGTTCACCGGCAGCGGTATCGCTGAGGTTCTCGCCCTCAATGTCGAGGTCGATCGTGGTGGAGGCGTAGCGGTCAATCACCGAGCTGTAGGCCTCAACGAGACTGTCGTGATCGGTGCAGGATGTTGCGAGCTCGTCGTTCAGCAGTCCGCCGAACGATACCCCGACATCCCCACCCTGCTGCTGCAAGCGTGCGATGCGGCGGTCGAGGTCGAGCGATACTGCTGCCTCATCCATTGTGTAGGCGGTGCCCCAGGTAGGAGTGCAGGCGTCATCGGTTGCGGCGACGATGAACGAGAGCATTACCTCGTTGCCGCTGTCTGATGTGGCGGACTCAAACTCATAGCTAGGGGTTGCCGTGACATCCACATAGGCGGCGAACCACGGGTCTGGGGCTGGTGCGGCCTGAGTAGATGCCCACGCCTGGTAGGCGAACAGGCCACCAGAAGCAACGGCGACAGCGACAACCACTGCAATAACGAGTCGCCAGAAGGAAAGGCGATGGGTTGCAGAACTCATGATCGAACCTCTCTGGTTTCATCAATAGGGGGGAGCATCTCGGCGAAGACAATCGAGTCGCGCACCTTGCGGTGCGATCCGCTGTCATCCCCGTAGTAGAGGATCGAACGCCAGTCGAGCGTGGTCGAGTCCGGCTCGGGTTCCGCCTTCTGCTTCCTAGGTTTGCGTTCGACGAACAGAGGACTAGTGACACCAATCCAGATGTCGACGATCGCATTCCAGATGCCGATGTAGGAGACGAGTGCGAGCCCAGCGAGGATCGTGTTGAACGCTGCAAAAGCGGCGTTGCCCCAGTTGCCGGCATTGAGGTCGCGCCAGAAGGTGAAGGCAGAGAACCCAATAATGATCAGCGGTGCAATCACATACAGCAACGGGGTTGCCGTGCGGTTGCGCACCTTAGGGGTGCGAGCGAACGGAATCTTCTTGCTCGTGATGGCTTGCTCGAGCGACTTCAGCACCCCGGCTAGGTTCACCGGAAGAAGGATCAGGTTGAAGCCGTAGATACGGAAAATGTCGCTGAACTTGTAGCCGCTGTAGCGCAGGTCGCTTCCCATTGCCAAGAAGTACGGAACCGCCGCCAGCAGAACCACCGGGCTCAGCAGTCGGCTGTCGTACGGGTAAGCGAGGAGGAATACGAGGCCGAAGCTGGCCCACGTAATCGACGTCATGTAGTTCACGCGCAGGAAGAACTCGGTCCACGGCACCGTTTCGCCACGGGCCCGACGTTCACGCATCTGGCGCATGAGCTTCGGCATGATCAAGAGACCACCGTTGGCCCAGCGTCGACGCTGAACAACCAGTGATCCGAAGTCGGGCGGGGTGGCGCTGTAGCTCAGGCGCTCGGGGTAGTTGACGAGCGTCCACCCATGGGTGCCGAGGTCGATGCTCGATTCGGTGTCTTCGATAACCGTGCGGTCTTGAACATACCTTTTGACGGTGAAGCCGCCCTCGGTTTCGGTCTCGACAATGTCATCCAGAGCAGCCTTGCGGATGACGGCGTTGGCGCCCACCCAGAAGGTGGCGCCGTAGTACGACTTGCCCTGGTGCAGGATGTGCTGCAGGTCGGTCGTCGCCCCGGCGAGGCGTTCGATGCGCGTGCTAGCACCGCGGAACGAAGAGTACGGAGTCTGCGTCACGGCAACGCGAGCGTTGTCTTTTTGCTCAAGAAGGTAGACGAGGCGCAGGCAGTAGTCGCGCAGCAGGAGCGAGTCGGCATCGAGGGTGAGGAGGTATTCCGAATCGGGAATAGAGAGGTCGCCGGCTCCGGCGTGGCTCACGGGCCGCAGCACCGTGCCGTCGGGAGTTTCTTCGGGGCGGTAGTTGCCACCCATCAGGCCGATGTAGGCGTTGAGGTTCATCGCCTTGTTTGCTTCGTGAGAAACAGACGCGTAGAGCTTGCGCTCGAAGGTGGACAGCTCGGCATCGAAGGTGCGCGCGAGGCGACGGTAGAGCTCATGCAAGCGTGTTGCTGGCGGAACCATGTTCTCGTCGAGAGCGGCGCCCAACGCATCGGCTGTCAGCTGAAGTTCGCCAGCTAAGCCCTGAAGAACCTGAGCGACGAAAAACTCGTCAACGTGGTCAATGCGCTGTTCGTTGTCTGCCTTGTTCTCGAGCCACGCGGATGCCCACTGGTACTGACCGGCAAGATCCGCGAGTTCGGTGATGCCCATCGGCCGTTGTTGGCGCAGTCGTGATTCGAAGACCGACAGAGCATCAGCGAAACGTGCGCGGGGAGCGGCGAGCTCACGCTGAATCTCTTCGGTGAGTTGGCGCGACTTCGACAGCTGGGCTGCGGCATCCGGGTCATCGGGAAAGGGCGGGTCATCAAGCAGGAGTACGACGCTAAGGCTCGGGTATTCCTGGAGGCATGCCGACCAGAGGGTCGCACGAACAACGTCGGGCTCTTCGCTGTAGCTGGGCACCAACACGGTGATGGAGCCCTGGTTGTCGGCAAAGTGGCGGTCGAGTTCAGCGCGGGGAACCCGGGCATGAGCCCGAAAGCGTTGGAACGCACCGTGGCGGGCGATCAAGTACATGAGCGCCGAGAAGGTGAGGAAGGTCACCACAATGACGTACGAGATGGCTTCTGTGGTGAAACGGAAACTCTCGGTGCCGTTATTGATGAACTGACGAGCGATTGTGTAGATGACATAGGTCAGCCAAAACACAATGGTGGCGACAATAGCGAGGCGAGCAAGCGCAATTTTGCGGTCGCTCGGCGCGGGATGAACAGTGGGTAGCGGTTCGAGGCGCGACTCAGCGCCCCACTGGCGACGCCGGGAAGGCGCAACCGTAGGATTTTTGGGCATAGTGGTTAGGTCCCTTGTGTGCAAGATCGGCATCTTTCGGGTAGACGCCGGCGGGTATCCTGCACGCCCAGTATTCGTACTGGGTTTAGTTGTTGCAACAAAAGGCTACGTGTCGACGAATTGGTATACCCGCCAAAAGCGGTCTAGTAAGCTGCGGAAACGCCTTGAATATCGTTGTTCATCCCGGGAGGAACGAATGCCTCGCACCATCGCCATCATCGGCGCTGGTCCTTCGGGACTCGCCGCTGCCCGGGCTCTCGATAAGGCGGGCATTCACTACGTCGGTTTCGAGTCTGCGAACGACGTCGGTGGCCTCTGGAATATCGACAATCCGCGCAGCACGATGTACGAATCCGCGCACCTCATCTCTTCGCGTACTACGACGGAGTTTCGAGAACTGCCCATGCAGTCCACGGCCGATTATCCGAGCCATCGCGAACTCAGGAAGTACTTTCGGGCCTACAGCGATCGCTTCGATCTGGGCGAGAAGTTCCTGTTTAACACCACCGTCGAAAGCGTCGAACCGACCGATGATGGCGGCTGGGACGTCACGAGCATCACCGTGGGGCACGAGCCGCGAACGGAACGCTTCGACGGTGTTGTATTAGCTAATGGCACACTTGCTCGCCCCAGCATCCCGCAGTTCGAAGGCACATTTTCTGGTGAGATCATTCATTCGAGTCAGTACAAGAGAGCAACGATGTTTGCCGGAAAACGCGTGCTCGTGGTGGGCGCCGGCAATAGCGGGTGTGACATCGCCGTGGATGCCGTGCACCATGCCGACAGCATCGATCTGAGTGTGCGCCGGGGCTACTACTTTGTTCCGCGTTACTTGTTTGGCAAACCGGCAGACACCCTCAACCAGGGCCGCCCGCTGCCGGCCCACCTCAAGCAATTCATCGACAAGCGAGTGTTGCGCGCGTTCACGGGGGACCCGGTGAAGTTCGGCTTCCCCAAGCCCGACTACCGCATCTACGAATCTCACCCCATCGTGAACACTCTCGTGCTCGGCCATCTCGGCCAGGGCGACCTTCGCGTCGTGCCCGCACCCGAGCGCTTCGACGGTAATACCGTGCATTTCACCGACGGCAGCGAGGCCGACTACGACCTCATTGTGTTGGCCACCGGTTACACGCTCGCGTACCCCTTTGTGGGGGCGGAGCACCTGAATTGGTCTTCCGACGCGCCTGAGCTGTATTTGAACATTTTCCCGCCTAGCTTCAATGGGCTCTACGTGATGGGCATGATCGAGGCGAGCGGCATCGGCTGGCAGGGGCGATACGAGCAAGCCGAACTTCTTGCGGCCTACTTGGCAGCTCAAGACACCGCACCCCGTGCCGCCGCACACTTTCGTGCAACCGCTGAAGAACCGTGGCCCGACGTCACGGGTGGCTACAAATACTTGGCACTTGAACGCATGTCGTACTACGTCAACAAGGATGCGTACCGACGCACGATTCGACGCTTGCTAGAGACGCTCACCCGAAAGGCGAACTCATGACGATCGATGATGCGCAGCTCAACTTCAGCCCCGGCTCGCTCATCGCGCTCAGCATCGTGCTCGGCCTCATTATGTTTGGAATCGCCCTCGATACGCGCCTCGAAGACTTTCAGGCAGTTGTGAAAGCACCCCGCGCGTTCGCCATCTCTCTCGTTGCCCAACTCGTGCTGCTCCCCGCTGTGACCTTCGGACTCACCCTGCTGTTGCAAGTAGGCCCGTCGATCGCCCTCGGGCTGATTCTGGTCGCGTGTTGTCCGCCGGGAAACATTTCGCAAGTGCTCACCTATCGTGCGCGCGGCAATGTCGCGCTCTCCGTCTCGATGACAGCGGTCACGAACGTGATCTACATCGTCATGCTGCCCGTGAACCTGTCTCTGTGGGGCGGGTGGCACCCCACCGCATCCACCATTCTTGAGAGCGTCAGCCTCAACGCTGGGCAGATGCTGCTCGAAATCGTGCTCATCATCGGGTTGCCATTCGCGGTGGGGTTCGCCATCAAAAACCGCTGGCCCGCCTTTGCTAAAAAAGTACAGCCCACCGTGAAATGGATCAGCCTGCTCGCGCTGCTGGGCTTCATCGTCGCGGCGCTCGCCGGCAATTTTCAGTTCTTTATCGCCTATGTCGGCGTTGTGCTGCTCGCCGTCTTTCTGCATGATGCGGTGGCGCTCGGCCTCGGCTATGCCAGTGCCCGACTGGGCGGGCTCGCCCTCTACGAAGCCAAAGCGGTCACGTTTGAGGTCGGAATACGCAACGCCGGGCTGGGGTTGGGACTGGTGTTCACCTTCTTTGGGGGACTAGGCGGAATGGCCGTTGTTGCGGGATGGTGGGGTATCTGGGACATCATCGCTGGGCTCGCGCTGGCAACATGGTGGGGCCGACGAAAGGCTCGAGGCGCCAATGGCGGTTCGGGGCCGATTTCGGGCGGAACGGTAAACAATACGGAGGCACACGCATGAGTCGAGTTCTTGTGACGGGTGGCACGGGGTTCTTGGGCACCTCGGTAGTGGCCGGGTTGGCTGCATCCGACGCCATCGAGTGTGTGGTGAGCGCCGATATTCGCACTCCTAGTCCCGGGGTGCGGCTGCCGGGGGTGCTGTACGAACGTCTCGATGTGACGGATGCCGCGGGCCTTCCTGCTCTGCTTCGTCGCCACCACATCGACACGGTGGTGCATCTCGCTTCTATCGTGAACCCTGGCAAGAGCACGACGGTGAGCCAAGAATTTGCGGTCGATGTGGAGGGCTCCCGCGCTGTCTTTGATGCTTGCGTCGAAGCGGGAGTATCGCGCATCGTCGTGTCATCGAGCGGTGCCACCTATGGCTATCACGCCGACAATCCGGAGTGGATCAACGAGACCGCTCCTCTTCGTGGCAATGACGACTTTCCTTATAGCCGCCACAAGCGCATGGTCGAAGAGATGCTCGCCGAGCTGCGCGAGACAACTCCGCAACTCACCCAGACCATTTTTCGGATCGGCACCATTTTGGGCCCGTCGGTTGAGAACCAGATCACCGCGCTGTGGGAGACTCCGCGGGTGCTGAAACTCGCCGGCGCAGAAAGCCCGTTCGTCTTTGTGTGGGTGGATGACGTTGTAGAGGTCATGGTGCGCGCTGCAAGCGGCGGGCCGGCAGGCATCTTCAACGTGGCTGGCGATGGCAAGATGACTGTTCGCGAGATCGCAGCAGCGCTCGGCAAAAGATTGATAATCATCCCGCCGTGGCTCTTCAGCGTGGTCCTGACGGTCGGGCATGCGCTGAAACTCACGCCGCATAAACGAGCTCAGGTGAAGTTCTTGTTGTACCGCCCGGTGCTCGACAACGGCGCCCTCAAGTCGACGTTCGGGTTTACGCCGCGCAAGTCGAGCCGCGAGGCGTTTGCCGCTTATGTCGAGGCACGGTCGCTGCGGTAGCAGGCTGCAGGCGGCTGTTCCGTGCCCGCAGAGCGCGCGCCTCGAGTCTGTATACAGTTCATCCTAAATTTGGCTTGATTTCTCTTCAAACATGCTTAGACTGGAGTTCTTGTATACAAAACTGCGTTTGCGGACTTTTGTCCCTACGTCAGTTTGACGGTCTCAGGAGGTGCGCATGGCAACACCCATCCGTGCCAGTGACCGCGCCTATCAAGCCCTGCGCGATGACATCATCGAGTGGCGTCTGGCCCCCGGAACGATTCTGGGCGAGGTCGAGCAGGCTGCGCGGCTCGGGGTGTCCCGCACCCCGCTGCGAGAAGCGCTGTCTCGACTGATGACGGATGGGCTGGTGTCGAGCCAGTCTGGTCGCGGGCTTGTCGTTACCGATGTATCGGTCGACAACATCCGCGAACTCTTTGATGTGCGCAAAGCGCTCGAAGTGAAAGCGGTGCGTTTGGCAGCACAACACCACACGGGAAGTACCTTCGCTGACCTCGAGCGGGAGTTCGAAACCGTGCCCGAATTGCTTGCACGTGACGACAGTGACCGCAGCGCCTACTTCGATCTTGTGCGCCGTTTCGACGCGGCCGTCGATGATGCTGTCGAGAATGACTACCTCACGGGTGCGCTCAACTCGTTGCGCACGCATCTGGTGCGGGTGCGCCGTCTCGCCAAAGACAACCCCGAGCGCTTGGCTGCGGCGGCCAAAGAGCACCTGCTTATCGTGCAGGCCATCGTCGCTGGCGACCCGGAATTAGCCGCCCACGCCACCCATGTTCATCTCCATCACGCGCTCACGAGCGCACTAGCCATGGCCGCAGAATCTCCGCTGCGCGCCGTCAATTGAAAGGCTCCACTGTGAAAAACCATGCCCTCCGCGTCTACCGCAGCGATGAAAACCTCGCTCGCGAAGACCAGCTCGCCCACAAGATTGCCGAAATCGCTGCCGAGCAGCTTGAACCAACGGATGCCGTGACCGACATGGTCATCAACCGTGTGATTGACAACGCCGCTGTTGCCACTGCATCCCTCACCCGCGCGCCCGTCGTCTCGGCTCGGGCTCAAGCGGAACGTCACCCCGCAGAGCCAGGCTCGACGGTCTTCGGCTCCGACGAGCGCGTCAGTCCGGAGTGGGCAGCCTGGGCTAATGGTGTTGCCGTGCGCGAGCTCGACTACCACGACACGTTCTTGGCCGCCGACTACTCGCACCCCGGCGACAACATCCCGCCGATCTTGGCCGTTGCTCAGCACACGGGGCGCACCGGCGCTGACCTGTTGCGCGGAATCGTCACGGGCTACGAGATTCAGATCGACCTCGTGAAGGCGATCTGCTTGCACAAGCACAAGATTGACCATGTTGCCCACCTCGGCCCGAGCGCGGCCGCCGGCATCGGAACCCTTCTCGGCCTCGACACCGAAACCATCTTCCAGGCCGTCGGTCAAGCACTGCACACGACGACCGCTACGCGCCAGTCGCGTAAGGGCGAGATCTCCACGTGGAAGGCATACGCTCCCGCGTTTGCCGGCAAGATGGCCGTCGAAGCTGTCGACCGTGCCATGCGCGGCCAGACCAGCCCCACCCCGATTTATGAAGGTGAAGACGGCGTGATTGCGTGGATGCTCGACGGTCCAGACGCACACTACGAGGTTCCGCTGCCCGAGCTAGGGGAGGCGCGCACCGCGATCCTCGACTCGTACACGAAGGAACACTCGGCCGAGTACCAGGCGCAGGCGTGGATCGACCTCGCTCGCAAACTGGGGCGCGAGCATCCAGAGCTGGTGGAAGAGAACATCAACCGCATTGTGCTGCACACTAGCCACCACACGCACTACGTGATCGGCTCCGGCGCTAACGACCCGCAGAAGTATGACCCCAACGCGAGCCGCGAAACTCTCGACCACTCCATCCCGTACATCTTCACGGTTGCCTTGCAAGACAAGGAATGGCACCACGTCAACAGCTACGCGCCTGAGCGTGCCAATCGCGCGGACACGATTGCATTGTGGAAGCGCGTGACCACCGAAGAAGATGCCGAATGGACGCGTCGCTACCACTCGATCGACCCCGCCGAGAAGGCATTCGGCGGTCGCGTCGAGATCGAAATGGCCGACGGCAGCCGCATCGTTGAAGAGATCGCCGTTGCGGATGCTCACCCGCTCGGTGCTCGACCCTTCGCCCGCGAGCAGTACATCACCAAGTTCCGCACCCTCGCGGATGGCGTGCTCGCGAGCGACGAAATCGAACGCTTCTTGGACGTTGCTCAGCGCCTGCCCGAGCTCTCGCCATCCGAACTAAGTGGGCTGACCGTACGCGGCAACTTCCCCGCCATCACCGCCAAAGGAATCTTCTAATGCTGTACGCCTCCACAGATCCAGCCACCAAGCGTGCCCAGTTCCGCGAGCGTCTTGCCAGCGGGGAACTGCTGCGCGTGCCCGGCGCCTTCAACCCGCTGAGCGCTCGCCTCATTCAAGACAAGGGCTTCGACGGCGTCTACATTTCGGGTGCTGTCATCAGCGCCGATCTGGGTTTGCCCGACATCGGCCTGACGACCCTCACCGAGGTCGCCGGTCGTTCGCAACAGATATCGCGGATGACCGACCTGCCGTCACTCGTTGACGCCGACACCGGTTTCGGCGAACCTATGAACGTCGCTCGCACCGTGCAGACTCTCGAAGATGCGGGAGTCTCCGGGCTCCACATCGAAGATCAGGTCAACCCGAAGCGCTGCGGACACCTCGACGGCAAAGCTGTCGTCGACACTGACACCGCCCTCAAGCGCATCCGCGCCGCAGTCGATGCCCGTCGCGACCCGAACCTGCTCATTATGGCTCGCACCGACATCCGCGCCGTTGATGGCCTAGAGGTAGCGATGGACCGCGCGAAGCAGCTTGTTGATGCCGGAGCTGACGCGATCTTCCCCGAGGCGATGAAAGATCTCAGCGAGTTCGAGGCGATGCGTAAGGCCGTGGATGTTCCGATCCTCGCAAACATGACAGAGTTTGGTAAGAGCGAACTTTTCACGACAACCCAATTGGGCAATATCGGCGTAAACATTGTTATTTATCCCGTAACCCTGTTGCGTAGTGCCATGGGTGCTGCGGAGCGCACTCTCGATGCAATCAACGCCGACGGCACCCAGCAGTCTGTTGTCGGAGAGATGCAGACGAGGGCTCGCCTGTATGAATTGCTCGACTACGAAAGCTACAACACCTTCGATTCATCGGTGTTCAACTTCACGCTCGACAACCATCACTAAACGACGCACTTACTCACTTGAACTCGAACGACACCACCGAGGAGCACCATGACTGACCTAACAGGTACCCCCGCCACTGAGATTCGCAAGGGGTTGGCCGGCGTCGTCGCCGACACCACCGCGATCTCCAAAGTGAACCCGGAAACCAACTCCCTTCTCTATCGCGGTTACCCCGTGCAAGAACTTGCCGAGAAGTGCACCTTTGAAGAGGTGGCTTATCTGCTGTGGCACGGCGAACTGCCGATCGGCGAACAGCTCGAAGAGTTCCAGCGCGTCGAGCGGGCGCAGCGTCACCTCGACGCTCACACCAAGCGTGTGATTGACGAGTTGCCGCTCACCGCGCATCCAATGGATGTCGTTCGCACCGCCGTTAGCGTGATCGGCGCGATGGATGACACCCTCACCGACCCCGCCAGCATGATCGACGCAGACCTCAACCTTCAGCGCTCGCTGACTCTCTTTGCGAAGCTGCCCGCGATCATTGCGTACGACCAGCGTCGTCGCCGTGACCAGGAACTTGTTGAGCCGCGCGATGACCTCAGCTATTCGGCCAACTTCTTGCACATGACCTTCGGCGAGGTTCCTGACCTCGTTGTCGTGAACGCGTTTGATGTGTCGATGATTTTGTACGCCGAGCACTCCTTCAACGCCTCGACCTTCACCGCTCGTGTGGTGACGAGCACGCTCAGCGACCTCTACAGCGCCGTCACGGCCGCGGTTGGCGCTCTCAAGGGCCAGTTGCACGGCGGAGCAAACGAAGCCGTCATGCACGTCTTCGACGAGATCGAGACCGCAGCGAACGCCGAAGCGTGGCTCGAGACCGCGCTCGCCGAGAAGCGCAAGATTATGGGCTTCGGCCACCGTGTCTACAAGAACGGTGACTCGCGGGTTCCCACGATGAAGGCTGCGCTCGAAACCTTGATCGCCGAATTCGACCGCCCCGACATGATGGAACTCTACGAGGCACTCGAAACGGCCATGACGAGCCGCAAGAGCATCAAGCCGAACCTCGACTACCCGAGCGGCCCCGCGTATAACCTCATCGGCTTCGACACCGACATGTTCACACCGCTGTTCGTCGCTGCGCGAATCACCGGCTGGACCGCTCACATCATGGAGCAGGCTGCTTCGAACGCCCTCATCCGTCCCCTCGCGGCGTACTCGGGTGTTGACGAGCGCCACATCAGCTAGAAGTTTTGCCGTTAGGGATTGTATTAATAACAAGTAGTGACAGGATGGGGGAATGACTGTTCCGAAAATTGAACTTAACGACGGCAATTTCATTCCCCAGCTCGGGTTTGGTGTGTTCCAGGTTGCGCAAGAAGAGACTGAGCGAATCGTTACAGATGCGCTCGAAGTTGGCTACCGCCACTTTGACGCGGCCATGATCTACGGCAACGAAGCCCAAGTGGGAAAGGCTCTCAAGGCCTCCGGCATTCCTCGCGACGAGCTTTTCGTCACCACAAAGCTGTGGAACAGTGATCAGGGCACCGACTCTGCTCGCGATGCGATGGATCTCAGCCTCGAAAAGTTGGGCCTCGACTATGTCGATCTCTACCTCATCCACTGGCCTCGTCCTGACCTCGACCGCTATCTTGAAAGCTGGCTTGTGCTTGAGGAGATCAAGGCGGCAGGCAAGGCGCGTTCGATCGGTGTCAGCAACTTCCACCGCCCCCACCTCGAGAAGATTCTTGCGGGAAGCAACACTGTGCCTGCCGTCAACCAGATCGAGTTGCACCCTGCATTCGCCCAGCGCGATCTGCGCGCCTACGGTGCAGAACTTGGGATGCGCATCGAGGCGTGGGGTCCGCTCGGCCAGGGCAAGTACGACTTGTTTAGCGAGGCTGCGTTGAAGGACGCTGCCGCAGCACACGGCGTAACCCCAGCTCAGGTCGTGATCCGTTGGCACCTGCAGAGCGGCATCATCCTGTTCCCCAAGTCGAACTCGCGTGCGCGCATGGCAGAGAACTTCGATGTCTTTGGTTTCGAGCTGACAGCGGATGAGATGGCATCGATTAACGCCATCGATCGCGATCAGCGCGTGGGCGCAAACCCCGACGAAGCCACTTTCTAGAGGGAGCTTCGCGCTTCGCACAGAGGCCGGCATCCACACTCATTTCGGTGACTGGATGTCGGCCTCTCTGTCGTGGGGGTCGCTGGTACGCTTGACCTTCACAGAGTGTTGCTCGGGCTGGTTTTCAGCGCGCAACACAACGAATTGAGCGGCGAGGACCAGAGTCATGACAAACCCCGGTCTCTATCAGAGCCCTACCGAAGGCTGGGCGTTCATCCCGTTCTTGGGTGGCGTCGCCACTTTCGGAATTGCTGTAATCGCAATCCTCTATTGGCTTGCCGGCCCGGGCCGAAAGTTCCGGCTCAGGGCTGTTGCTCTCACCGTTCTTGCGATTGCCGCCGGAACAGCAAGTGCGCTTGGCTTGATCGCGACCGCAGCCAGCTTCGAGGAGCGCGACACCGCCGCTTTCGCGGACTACACGATTGCCGTGCAGGAGTGGGCGATAGAAGAGTACGGCGTCACGCTCACCGCTGACGATGTCGTCGACATGTCCCAGGGGCGGCCCGCCGTCGTAGACCGCTACGGGGCCGATTGGCGTGTGCTGCTTGAAGTTTCGGAGCCTAACGGCGACGTGGTGCTGCGCGAATCTCGCGAGATTTCTAGTCCTTAGCGGCTAACCTCCACCGCAACTCCAGGCGGAGTCTCCACGAGCAATCCTGTCTCGGCGAACGCAGCCTCGAGGTCGGCACGGGTTTCGGTGAAGTGTTCCCACCCTTCGGTGTGGAGCCCGACCACGTGGCTGGCGCCCACAATGCGGGCGGCTTCAGCGGCATCCGCTGACGTCAAGGTGAGAGGACCGTTGATCGCAGAAATGCGGGCAGCACCCGCGAACAGCACGGCGATGCTGATGTCAGGAAAGCGGTCGGCGATCTGCTGCACGAGCGGCAGGGACGCGTTGTCGCCGCTGACATAGATGGTGGGCTCGCCCTCGCCCTCGGCCTGCAGCACGAAGCCGGTGACGGGGCCGAGCCGGGCCTCTGAACCGGGAGGGCCATGCAGTGCAGGCACTGCGGTGACGGTTACGGCGCCGACTTCGCGGGATTCCCACGAGTCGAGGCCGACAACACCGCCGCCGAAGAGGTCAGAGCCCGCCTTCATGGTGCTGATCGTCAGCACGCCCGTGGCGAGAAGTTCGAGTCCCTCGTAGTCGAGATTGTCTTGGTGTTCGTGATGTGACAGCAACACGAGATCGACAGCGCCAACATCCGCTCGGCTCAGCGCTGGACCCGCCGTCTTGGTGAGCGGCACGCCGCCCTCGTCGGGGTAAAGCTGCGGGGCATCGAATGTGGGATCAGTCACGATGCGCAATCCCGCATATTCGAGCAATGCGGTGGGGCCGCCAATGTAGGTCACGGTCAACTTCGACATACCCTGAGACTATGCCTAATCGTCTGGAATCTGCTGCGAGCCCGTACCTGAGATCACACGCCACCAATCCGGTGGACTGGTGGGAGTGGTCTGCCGAAGCTTTCGCCGAAGCCAAGCGCCGAGATGTGCCCGTGCTCGTCTCCATCGGCTACTCCACCTGCCACTGGTGTCACGTGATGGCGCGCGAATCCTTCAGCGACCCCGTGCTGGCCGCCTACCTCAACGAAAACTTTGTGGCGATCAAAGTCGACCGCGAAGAGCACGCCGAAGTGGACTCCACCTATCTGGCGGCGGCATCCGCCTTCACTCCCAATTTGGGCTGGCCGCTCAACGTGTTCGTTACGCCCGCGGGGCGAGCATTCTTTGCCGGCACCTACTGGCCGCCGACCGCTGTGGGGCAGCATCCGGCCTTCCGGCAAGTGCTTGAATCGGTGACGGATGCGTGGACTGCGCGGCGTGAGCAAGTGGAGACGAGCGGTGCTGCGATTGCCCAGGCGCTCGCCCAAAGCCGCGGTGTAGAGAGCGAACTCGTCACCGACTTTGCTGACGTGATCGACGCTCTCGCCGCCGCCGAAGATCTTGAGCACGGCGGATTCGGCGACGCCCCCAAATTTCCGGTCACGCCGGTGCTGCGGTTCCTTCTCGATCGCGGCGCCCGCTCGGCGGAACACTCGCCCGAGGCAGCCGGCCTCGCCGACCGCACCCTGACGGCGATGGCAGCATCCGCTCTGCGCGACCCGGTTGATGGCGGCTTCTTCCGCTACTCCACCCAGGCCGACTGGACCGATCCGCACTACGAACGCATGCTCTACGACAACGCCCAACTGCTTGCCGCCTACGCGCTCGCTGACTCGGCAGAGATAGCCACGGGCGTCGCCGAGTTCTTGCGCGACCGGTTGTTGTTGGCCTCGGGAGCGTTCGCCTCGGGCCTCGACTCCGAGAGCACCGTCGACGGCAAACGCGTCGAAGGCTTCTACTATTCGCTGGATGCCGCGAGCCGCGCCCGCGTCGAAGCTCCGCCCCGCGACGACAAGATCCTCACCGGCTGGAACGGTCTCGCCATCGAAGCACTTGCCTTGGCCGGCGCCCGTCACAGCAACCCCGAGTGGATTGCGCTGGCTCGCGGTGCCGCCGACTTCTTGCTCGCTGAGCATGTGCGGGTGCCGGGGTCGGGTGCTGGCGACGGCGCGGGGTCGGGTGCTGTTGCCGACGACGGCTCGGGTGCTGGTGCGGGCTCTGGTCCCGACGCAGGTGCTGACTCGGACAACAGGGTTGGCACGACTGCGGATGCCGGGGTTGCCAGGCAGCGGCTCGTGCGCACCTCGATCGACGGCATCCTCTCCGACGCGGCCGCAACCCTCGAAGACAGCGGAATGCTCGCCCAAGGTCTGCTCGAACTCTCCATTGCCACCGGCGAGGTTCGCTACGCGCTCGCCGCCCGCGACCTCATCGACGGGGCGCTCGCCGCGGGCGCGGCAGGTTCGGGAAGCTCACCCTTCGGCCTCCCCGGCGGCAGCGACTCCGTGCTCGCCGCGCAAGGTCTCTCGACCGAAGCCGACATCAGCGACGGAGCCCACCCCAGCGGCCTCAGCGCCATGGCCGCCGCCGCGCACACCCTTTTCGCTCTCACCGGCGATGCCCAATATCGGGATGCCGCTGAAGCTTCCATGAAGCTGGTCGGCCAACTCGCAGCCCAGCAACCAATCTCATTCGGAACCGCCCTCACTCTCATGTCGGAGCTCGGTGCACCCTTGCGCCAACTCGTCGTTGTGACGGCGGATGGGACGGGCGACGAGCTCACGAGTCTGGCGCGAAAGCTGCACCGCGCTGGAGGCATTGGTGTTGCGGTCTCGCAGGCTCAGGCGGACGCTTTTGCGGCATCCGGTTTCGAACTGTTTGCAGCGCGCACTGCTACCGGCGGCGCACCGACGGCGTACCTGTGTGAAGAGTTTGTGTGCCGCTTGCCGCTCACGGATGCGCCTGCGCTGCGAGCATTGCTGGGCGCGAACTAGCGTTCGTAAACGTCGCGCCGATGCCCCAGCGTGACGACAACGACGAGCAGCACGTCATCCTGAATTGTGTAGACGATTCGGTAGTCGCCGATGCGCACGCGAAAACCGGGTCGCCCCTGAAGTGCCTTGGCACCAGGAGGCCGCGGGTCTTGGCCGAGCAGCGCGATGGCGCCACGAATTCTGTGGCGATGCTGGTGATCTACTCGTTTGAGAGCGCGCGCCGCGGCGGGCGTGACCTCAATGCGATAAGCCACTACCAGCCCAGATCTGCCTTGACCTGATCCCAGGGAATGTTCGGCCCCTCGTCGGCCATCGCCTCGTCAAAGGCGGCAACGTCTTCAGCATCTTCTAGCGCATCCATCATGCGCTCATACTGCTCTGGGCTCACGACAACGGCAGCGCGCTGTCCGCGACGCTCGATGAACACAGCTTCGCGCTCTGAGGTGGCGATGACCTCGGAGAAGTTTTTGCGGGCATCCGCGATGCTGGTGGTCGACATGAGTCAATTGTACGTTTGCGATGCTGAAATGTACATAACAGTGTTCTGCGCAGTCGCGAGGGCGCCCGCGGAGACGAGCTACAGAATCCCGAGCGCCTGCCGCACGTGTACATACTGCGTGAGGAAGGCACGTTCGTCGAGGCGTTTGCGGCGCATCCACGACGTCACTTCGCTGTTGCTTTTGCTGGCGTTGCAGGAGCCGCAGGCGGGAACGACGTTGCTGACGGTGTAGCTGCCGCCCCGGGAGATCGGCTGCACGCAATCCTTTTGCAGCGCAGAGTCGGTGGCGGTGCAATACGCGCAGCCGCCCCACTCGCGCTTGAGTTCTTCCCACTGCTCAGCGGTGAGGTTATTGTCGGCAGCATCGACCCGACGTTTACGGCGTCGGGCAGCACGCGCGCGTCGAGTTTGAGCCACAGCCATAGGGCTAAGTTAGTGCACCGCGGGCCACCGCCTAGGCTGAAACCATGGATGGTCTTCTTCCCGGTGGAAACATGAACGCGGTTGAGCGCAGCGGCGACACTGTGCTTCGCAACGCTGGCCCGTGGACACCGACCGTGCACCGCTACCTCGACTACCTTGCGGTGGCGGGGATTGACTGGGCGCCGCGTCCGCTCGGCATCGAGAACGGCCGGGAGCGACTGTCGTTCATCGAGGGCGAAGTGCCGCTGTATCCGCTGCCCGACTGGGTGTGGACGGATGCCGTGCTTGAGCAAGGCGCTCGCCGCCTTCGGCAACTTCACGACGCCAGCATCGGGTTTGGCCTAGACGGTGCTGTCTGGCAGTCGCCAGCGAAAGTCCCGGCAGAAGTCATTTGCCACAACGACTTTTCACCCCACAATCTGGCTTTCGTCAACGGAGAGATCATGGGAGCGATCGACTTCGACATGTGTTCGCCGGGCCCACGCCTGTGGGACCTCGCCTACTTCGCGACGCGTGCCGTCCCTCTGACTTCGATGACCCCCGACAACGCACCGGGTATGGACGATGCCCGTCGCCGAGTAGAGCTTCTCTTGGCCGCTTACGGTTCGGATGCGACGTGGAGCGACATCCTTCGCGTGGCAGCTATTCGGCTCTACGACCTCGCGCAGATGTCTCTCGACAAGGCTGCGGAACTCGCGAAACCCCACTTGCGTGATGAAGCCGTTGAGTACGACCGCGACGCGCACTTTCTGCGTGAGCTCATGAGCGAGTCGCGGTAGTCGCAGCAGCGGTAGTGGCCTGCGACCGCCGCGAACCCCCACCCGGGTTCTCTAGGGTTCCCGGCGTCATCAGCAACAGTGCGACGCCCCCAACCACGGCAGAGGCGACGAGCAGCACAATGAGGGGAGCCGTCCAGTTGCCCGAGATGGCGTGAACGACACCGAGCGACAGCGGTCCGAGGGCTCCGAGCACGTAGCCGACTCCCTGCACGAAACCGCTGAGCGCGATCGAGCCTTCGAAGGTGAGGGTGCGTAGGTTGACCAGCAGCAGGCTGAGCGGAAAAATCAGCGTGCCGATTCCGAGGATGGATACCCAGAGCCAGGTCATGACCGATGGCGCCAGAATGAGGCCGAGGTAACCGACAACGAAGGCGGCAACGCCCGGGTAGACGAGGTGCAGGGGTTCGCGCATCCGATTCGCAATAATGGGCACAAAGATGGCGGCGGGGATGCCGATGGTCGCGAATAGCGAGAGAAGTTGCCCCGCTTCGGTTTCGGTACTTCCCGCGGTCGCTACCAGCAGGGGTGGCAGCCACGCGAACATGGCGTAGCCGTTGAAGCTGGAGATGGCGAAGATGAGCGATACGCCCCACGCGATTCGTGATTTCCAGAGGCCACCGATGCGGGGCGTCGGAATGGTGGAGGCGGCATTGGCAGTGTCTCGACTGCGGCGCCCGATAACGAGTGCGATCCACGGGATGATCGCCAGCATGCCAATGAGTGCCCACGAGCCGAGCGACTCACGCCACCCCGTCGCCTGCGCGAGAGGCACTGCCAGCAACGGTGGCACGAGCGCACCAACGGAGATAAGCGTCACATACAGCGACGTGACGAGCCCGATGCGTCGCGGAAAGTACTTCTTGACCAGCGGCGGCAAGAGAACGTTCGCGATGCCCATGCCGAGGAAGGCAAAGATGCCGCCGACGAGCAGACCCGCGAATGAGAAGCTCGTGGCGCGCACAAGCTGACCGCCCACAATCGCTACGAGAGCGCCAAGCAGAATCCACTCGGCGTGCAGGCGACGACTGATCAGATGCATCGTGAGGCCGGCGACAGCGAAACATGCCGGCGCGAGCATACCGAGGATGCCGAGAGCAACGCTGTCGAGCGAAATGTCCCGCTGAACCGCGACAATGATCGGCGACAGCGAGGCAACTGCGGGGCGAAGGTTCAGGGCGACGAGCAGGATGCCGGCCAGGGCGAGGGGGCCGCCCCAGCGTCGATTCACAGTGGCCAAGCCGGTGCGGCGGTGGACGGTCGGGTCTGCTCGTACCAGTGGCTGGCGCGCATGACTTCGAGGTCGTCGTAGCGACGTCCGGCAATCTGGAGTCCGATCGGGCGACCGTCGGCTGTGAAACCACAGTTCAGAGTCGATGCTGGCTGTTCCGAGAAATTGTAGGGCGCCGTGTAGGCAATGTGGTGCAGCGAGGTTGCGGCATCATTGCTGGGCATCGGCCACTCGGCAGGGAACGCTGCGACGGGCGATGCCGCCGACAGCACGAGATCGTAGGGCGCGGTGGAGCGCACCGTGCTGTCACGCATCGACTGAATGGTTTGGTAATGACGCAGTGATTCAACGCCGGTGATGCCCTGACCGGCGAGCACCCAGTCTTGGATGAACGGCAGCACCATTGCTTGACGCTCCGGGCTCAGCGCCTCGAAGTCTCCGAGCGAACGCACCCGCAAGAACATGTCGAGGTCATCGAGATACTCCTCGGTCATGGGCGGAGCTATCTCGGTGATCTCGGCGCCGGCGGCAGCAAAGTGGCTGACGGCATCCTGAATTGCAGCGGCAACCTCGGGGTCGGTCGGCAAACCAGCGCCACCCTCCAAGTGGAAGGCGACCTTCTTGCCGCGCATGGCGGTGTCAAGGTCGGGGTAGTGGATGTTGCTCCAGTCGAGATCTTGCTGGCCGAGGCTCGTGTAGTCACGAATATCGGGGCGCGTGATGACGCTCATCATGAGCGCGGCATCGTCGACGGTGCGAGTGAGAGGTCCAGCGACTCGGCCCATGTAGGGCGGATCAACGGCGACACGCCCCGAGCTGGGCTTGAGCGTAAAGAGCCCGAGCCACGTTGCCGGAAGGCGCAGTGATCCGCCGATGTCAGAACCGGAATGCAGCGGGCCAACGCCAGCCGCCGCCGCAGCACCGGCTCCGCCACTGGATCCGCCGACAGTCCACGCGGGGTTCCAGGGGCTGCGGGTGATGCCGTGCAGCGACGAGACACCCGAGGAGAGCATCCCGTAGTCGGGCATCACAGTGATGCCGAAAATGACGCCACCCGATTCTTTGAGGCGGGCCGCGAGCGGGCCGTCAGCGGTGGCCGGAGGTGCGTCGAACTTGGCTGCCGTGCCCGAAGGCTGGCTGAAACCGGCCAGCGCGACGTTCTCTTTGATTGTGGCCGGAACGCCGTCGATGGCGCCCAACGGTTCGCCAGCAGCCCAGCGCTTCTCGCTCGCCTCAGCCGCAGCGGTAGCCCCCGCGGCGTCGATGGCGTAGAAACAATTCAATTCAGCCTGCTTGGCTTCCGCTCGCTCGAGCACAGCGCGGGTGACCTCGACGGGGGAGATCGCTCGGCTCGCGAAGAGAGATCCGAGTTCGGTCGCAGTCAGCGTTGCCAAGGATGCGGTGCTGCCGGTGGGGGTGGCGGTCATGCGAGGACGCTCCAGTCGAGGTCAGTGGGGAGAGGGAAACGTTCCAGAGTCACAACCGGGGTCGTCACGGTGCGAGCAGAATCGATGGCATCCAGAATGGCCAGACGCATCGCCTCGGCTGAGGCCGTCTGCAGAGCGAAGAGCGAGGCAACGCGGCCGCTGCGGTCATCGCCTGCCAGTTCCTTTTTGGACGTAGCGAGCACAAAAATGGTGTCGCCATCGGTGAGGGTATGCACCGGGTTAAGCACCCGAGCGAACCCGTCGTGAGCCGTCGTCGCGGTGCGAGAGGCCTCGGCCGGATCGAGAATCGCATTCGTCGCGACTACAGCGATGGTCGTGTTGAGTCCCTGCGGCGGCGATGCCGAACGCACCGGCTCGAGGCCAGCCGCCGCGGCTGCAGCCTTACCGCCTGCGGTAGTGGACGCAGCCGTCTGAGGCAGCCACGGCATCCCGACCGCATTCACGACCACGATGGCGCCGACCACGATTTCGGCGTTGTCTCCCGTGAGCGTGACGGAGGCTGTGCCCACGCCACCCTTATAGATACCGCCTAGCGCACCGCCGGTACCTGCACCGACGTTGCCACGCTCGACGGGGCTAAACGGAGGGCTTGCTGCCGCAGCAGCAGTGGCGTCGTAGCCCATCTGCTCGGTGGGGCGATTGCCGAATTCGCCACCGCGCCCGAGATCAAAAATTGCGGCAGCGGGAACAATCGGCACCACCTCGTGGGGGAGAGTGCCGACTAGAATTCCGCGCTCATCCTCGGCGCACCAGCGCTGAGCGCCCTGGGCTGTCGCGAGCCCAAAAGCACTCCCGCCCGTGAGTACAACTGCATCGACCGTGGGCACCAGCGTGCGTGGATCCAGCGCATCAGTTTCGTGAGTGCCGGGGCCACCGCCGCGCACATCTACGCCCCCAATCGTGTTGGCGTCGGGCAACACCACGGTCACGCCGCTGAGCCAACCATCGCCCTGCTTGTTGACCTGTCCAACACGGATGCCGTCGACATCGGTGATCGACCCAACGTCGCGACGACCGGTCGCTGCTGCGCCGCTCACGAGCGGGCCCGTCCGGCGAGCTCGGAGATCGACGGCGTCGCACTCACGAGCTTCTGGGTGTACGGGTGAAGAGGATTGTCATAGACGTCATCGGTCGGTCCGCATTCGACGATGCGACCATCCGATAACACCGCAACGGTGTCGCACGCGTGCCGGATGACGCCGAGATCGTGCGAGACGAACAGCAGCGTGAGTGCGTACTCATCGACTAGGTCCGAGAGCAGATTGAGCACCTGCGCGCGCACCGAAACATCCAGAGCGCTCACCGCCTCATCCGCCACCAACACGCGTGGGCGCGTGATGAGGGCCCGCGCGATAGAAATGCGCTGGCGCTGACCACCCGAGAACTGGTGCGGATGACGGTGCATGACATCCGCATCAAGACCGACGGATTCCAACTGGGCAATCACTCGCTCGCGGGACTCCTCGCGGCTGACACCTCGTAGTGGCTCCGCCACGATCTGCTCAACCTTCATGCGCGGATCGAGTGACCCCATCGGGTCTTGGAACACGATCTGCACTTGGCTGCGGAAGTCGCGCAACTCGCGTTCCTTCGCGCCCGCAAGCTCTTGCCCGGAGACCGTAATGCTGCCGCCGGTGGGCTCATCGAGAGCACACATCAGACGCATCAGCGTCGACTTTCCTGACCCTGATTCGCCGACAATACCGAAGCGTTGGCCCTTGGCGACATCGAAATCGAGCCCACGCAAACCATGCACGACGGGCGGCTTGCCGAAGAGTTTGCCACCACCGCGGCGCTTGTACTGGCGCGTGAGCTCGCGAACCCGAATCAGCGGTTCGCCCGGAATCTCGTTGAAGATGATCCGCTCATCCGGGTCGGTGCGGCGCTGGTGCGGAATCACGAAACCTGGCGTGCTGGCGATCGCGGGAGCCGCCACGGCAGGCTCAGCCGCTGCGGCATCCGCAGAAGCAACGTCAGCAACCTCACCACCGGCGCCAGCAGCAGCAGGCGAGCCAACCGCAGGCTCCTCCAGCGCAGCGGCGAGCTCGGCAGCGGTGGGAAGCGTGATCGCACTGGTCGCAATCGTGTGCAGACGACCCCGCTCATCCACGACAGAAAGGTTCGACGCGGCGATGAGCGCCTTGGTATAGGGATGCTGCGGGTTGGTGATGACCTGCTCGACCGTGCCGTCTTCCACGATGTCGCCCTTGTACATCACGAGCACCCGCTCGCAGACCTCAGCGACAACGCCGATATCGTGGGTGATGAAGAGCAGCGAGGTGCCGCGTTCGGTGACGAGCCCCTCGATCAGGCGCAGCACTTCTGCCTGCACCGTGACATCCAGAGCGGTGGTTGGTTCGTCGCACAGCAGCAGCTGGGGGTCGTTCGCCATCGCCATTGCGAGCATGACGCGCTGGCGTTGACCACCCGAGAGCTGGTGGGGGAACGCGAGCGCGGCTTCGGCGGGGTTCGGCAGCTTCACTTGCGCCAACAGTTCTACGGCGCGGGCGGCGGCAGTCTGGCCGGAAGGAACCGTGCGGTGCTGGGTCATGATCTCGGCAACCTGCGCGCCAACCTTCATGAGCGGGTTCAGTGCGGTCATGGGCTCCTGAAAGACCATGGCCATGGTGTTGCCGCGCAACTGGCTCAGCTTCGATTCGGAGGCGTGTACGAGATCTCCGTGGCCGCCGGCAAGGTGAATCTCGCCATTGGCTGCGAGCGTCTCGGGCAGCAAGCCCATGACGGATGTTGCCGTCAACGACTTGCCAGAACCCGATTCTCCGATGAGCCCGACGCGCTCGCCGGGAGCGATGTCGAAGCTGATTCCGTGCAGCAGCTCGGCGAAGGCGGAGTTGACGGTGAGGTTACGAACGCTGAGCGTCGGTTCGATGGGGGAGTCTGTCGTGGTCATCGTTTTACCTGCATTCTGGGGTCGAGCCGGTCGCGTAATCCGTCGCCGAGGAGGTTGAAGCCGAGCACCGCAATCGCGATCGCGATTCCGGGCCAAACGACCAAGAGCGGTTGAACGTAGAGGTAGCCCTGGGCGTCTTGCAGCATGCGGCCCCACGAGGGGGTCGGCGGGGTGGTTCCGAGGCCGAGGTACGAGAGGGCTGCTTCGGCAAGTACGGCGATGCCAAAGGAGACGGATGCTTGCACGATAAGAATTCCGGAGATGTTGGGCAGCACGTGCTTGATGCCCACGAACCACCCGTTTTTTCCGGAGGCTTTGGACGCCTGCACGTACTCGCGACTCATCACCTGTTGGGTGCCACTGCGGGCGATTGACGCGAAGGATGGCGCTGAACCGATGCCGAGCGCGACCATCGCGGTGGTGGTGTTTGCTCCGAAGACGGCGCCGAAGATGATGGCGAGCAGCAGAGCGGGGAAGGCGAGCAGGATGTCGTTGCCGCGCATCATGAATTGGTCGAGTCGGCCGGGGTTCATGCCGGCGACGATTCCGAAGGGAACTCCGAGCACGGCCGCGATACCGACGGCGACGATTCCGACGATCAACGAAATCTGAGCCCCACGAAGGATCGAGCTGAGCACGTCACGCCCGAAGTTGTCGGTGCCGAGGAGGTGCTCGGCGCCGGGCGGGAGCAGAAGTTCTCCGGGAAAGACACCTTCGGGGTCGAACGGAGTCCAGAACGCGGAGAGCACTGCGGCGAAGACGATGAGACCGATCAGGATGATGCCGACGACGAGGTTGCCGTTGCGGCGCTTTCCCGAAGGAATAGCGTTTTTGCGCAGGCGCGGAGCTGCGGGAGCGGGAGTGGGGGTCGTCATGATGCGCTCCGGAGTCGGGGGTCAACGATGGTGTAGGCGATGTCGATGAGAAGGTTGAGCAGCAGTACCAGGGCCACGAGAACCATCACGATTCCTTGGATGCTGGGCAGGTCGCGCAGGGCTACCTTGTCGAGCAGGAGGCTGCCGAGGCCGGGGATCGCGAAGACGCGTTCGATGACGACGGCGCCAATCAGCAGCGATGCAATCTGAAGGCCGAGCACGGTCATCACGGGGATGGCGGCGTTACGAAGGCCGTGTCGCATGAGCGCACGGTTGGGGGTGAGGCCCTTGGCGCGGGCGGTGCGGAGAAAGTCTTCGCGCATGACTTCGAGTACCGATGATCGGACGTAGCGGCTGAGCACTGCGCCCTGCACCGAGCCGAGCGCGATGGCCGGAAGGATGAGGTGCTCAAGGAACCCGACGAAGTCGTCTCCCGGGTCATCCCAGCCTCCAGCCGGCAGCCATTTGAGCTTCACGGCGAAGAGCGCCACAAGAAGGATTCCGAAGAGGAAGCCGGGGATCGAGATTCCGATCTGGCTGATGCCGGAAATGATCACGCCGTCGGCTTTGTTCTGGCGAACGGCCGAGAGGATGCCCATGGGGATTGCGAAGAGCAGAGCGAGGATCACGCTGGAGATCACGAGCACTCCGGTGATGGCAAGAGCGTCGCCGATCTGGGGCCCGATCTCTTGACCCGACACCGTTGAGGTGCCGAAGTCGCCGATGAGGAGGTGTCCGAACCAGTCGAAGAACTGAACGTAGAGGGGGCGGTCGAGGCCCATCAGCTGCTCTTGAGCGGCGACTTGAGCTTCGGTGGCGTCGATGCCGAGGGCGACGCGCGCCGCATTGCCGGGGAGGATCGACAGCATCAAGAACGTGATGATGGATGCCGCCACCAGAGTCGCAGCAAAGATGCCGATTCGGCGGGCGATGGTCAACAGCATGTTAGGGCCTTTTCGCAGTGATGGATCTGGGGCCTGGCGGGCGGAGCCGGAGTGTCAGGGATGGTGACGTACCGGCCCCACCCGTCAGGGGAGTGGTGCTGGTGAGGCTAGTTCTAGCGTGCGATTGTTGTCAGGTCGAATGACAACGTCGGCGCGTTCAGCGGAACTCCGGTGAGGTCAGCGTCTGCCGCCGTCACGTTCGGGTTGAGGAAGAGCCAGTCGGCCGCGGCTTCTTCAGCCATGGTCGCGCTAGCTTCCTTCATCAACTCGACGAAGGTTGCTTCATCGCTTGCATCTGCTTCAGCGAACAGGGCCATTACTTCGGGGTTGTCGTAACCCGCGTAGTAGGTCGGCGCCGCAAACGCGCTGATGTCGCGCGGTTCAGTGTGGGCGATGATCGAGATGTCGTAATCGTGGTTGGTGAAGACCTCGTCGAGCCAGACTGCGGGGAACTCCAGTGTGGTGACGTCGGCGGTGATGCCGACCTGAGCGAGCTGATCCTTGACGACCTGTCCGGCATCCACTGCGTAGGGCAGGTTAGGGAGCTTCATCGAAACGGTGAGGTCGCTGACGCCTGCTTCAGCCAAAAGTTCTTCAGCCTTGGCAGGGTCGTAGGGGTAGAGGTCAACGAGCGAGTCATCGAACCAGGGGTCAGTCGGCGGAACCATCGAGCCGATGAGCGAACCGTAGCCGCTGTTCACGGTGTCGAGAACGGCCTGGCGGTCGACGGCATACATGACAGCTTGACGAACGCGAACGTCGCTGAAGGCGTCGCTCTGGTTGTTCAGCGTCATCGTGGTCTCGCCGGTTGATGTTCCTTCGTAGACGGCGAAGTCGTCATCCGATTCGAACTGGCCGATGAGCTGGTACGCGGTGAGCGCGGAGATGAGGTCGATGTCTCCACCCAACAGGGCGTTGGTCTGTGCGGTGGCGTCGGCGTAGTAGTTGAACGTGACGTCGGTCATGAAGGGCGCGTCGCCCCAGTAGTCGTCACGTTCGGTCAGCTCGAGGCTGGTACCCGAGGTGAATTCGCTCACGTCGTAGGGGCCGGTGCCGACCGGGTCAGTGGCGAGGTCATCGATACCGTCGGGGCTGAACATGGTTCCGACTGGGCCGGCCATGTTGAAGAGCCAGCTGTTGCTCGGAGTGCTGAGCGTGATCGTGACCTCGGTGTCGGAGACAACATCGACGGATGCGATGGGGTCGAGGTAGCCAGGGCCGTTAGCGGTCCAGTTGTCGGCGACGCGTTCGAGGCTGAACTTGACGCTCTCGGCGGTGAAGGGCGAACCGTTGGAGAAGGTCACGCCTTCGTGGAGCAGGAACGTGTAGACGAGTCCATCGTCACTGACCGAGTAAGACTCAGCGAGCAGTGGCTGGATGTCGCCGGCGTTGTCGATTTTGACGAGGCCTTCGTAGACGTTGTAAAGCAGCGCCTGCGGGATCGCGGCACCACCGGTAGTCGAGTAGTCGAGGCTTGCCGGGGAAGCGAGCAGGCCGACAACAAGCTCGGTGCTTGCGGCAGCATCGCTGGAATCGTCGGCGGCTGAACATCCGACGAGAGCGAGGGAAGCAACCATTGCGGTTGCGGTGATGGCGAGGGATTTCCGCCGGGTAAAGGACCTCATGTCTAGACAATCTCCTTGGTTTGTTTCCGAATTATTGCGGGAATGGAGCGGTGCGAAACGGGGGTGAAATGTGATGGATAACGGCCCGAAACAACTGGTCTGACCAGTACACTTGGGGCGTGTCCGATAGTGTGGCACGGTCGTCGAAGGTCGTCAACACGAGGCGCGAAATGATCGAAAACCGGCAACAATGATGTGCAAAAGGAAAGCAGATGACTGACAAAACTGGGTTCGTCGCCGTCAAGCCTGTGCGCGCGTATGAAGCGATCGTGGAACAAATCGAGCAGGCAATCGCCACGCGTCAGCTCAATCCCGGAGATCGCTTGCCGAGTGAACGCGACCTCATGGGCACCTTTGCGGTGAGCCGCGCCACGGTGCGCGAAGCACTCCGCGTGCTCGAAAGTGGTGGACTGGTGCGCTCACGCCCCGGTGATCCTCGCGGGCCCGAAATCCTCCAAGCATCTCCGGCGACGCTGCACAAAGCGATGAACCGTCTGGTGCGCAGTGGCACTATCAAGCTCACTGAACTGGTCGAGTTTCGCGTCATGCTCGAAGGGGCGTCCTGCACGCTTGCTGCCGAACATCGAACCCCGGAACAGCTAGAAGAAATGCGCACCGCCGTTGAAGCAATGGCGTCGAGCATTGCCGGCGGATCAGCGGTCTTCAGCCAAGCGGATGTCGATTTCCATGCGACCGTGTGGGAGGCCAGCCACAACCAACTCATGCAGATTTGCGGTGATGCGGCTCGCGGCGCGCTCGTTGATCTCGTCAATGACCGTATCGACAGTGCGCCAGACTCCGGAGCACAAATGAAGCTCTCGCTCGCTCACGACTACGAAATCTTCAACGCGATCGAAGCCCAGGATGGCGCTCGGGCTGGGCAACTCGCCCGCACCTTCGTCATCGAGTACTACGGCGAAATGATCGAGCACGGCGATCGCAACGGCCTCGCCCTTCTGGGAGTGCCGAGCGAGTAATTCCCCGTGGGCCTAGCGCCCCGCGCGTCGTGACGAGATGACCCCGGTATCGAAACCCATGAGGTTGAGTCCGCCGTTGAAGCGGGCGTGCTCCACCTTGAGGCAGCGGTCCATGACGATGGTGAGCCCCTGCGATTCGGCGTAGACGGCGGCTTCTTCATTCCAGATTCCGAGCTGCACCCACACAGTCGTTGCGCCGATCGCGAGTACGTCCTCGATGACGGCGGGGATGTCGCTGGCTTTGCGAAACACGTCGACGATGTCGGGCACTTCGGGCAGTGACGCAAGGTCGGGGTAAGCCTTCTGGCCCAGAATCGTGTCAGCGTTGGGGTTCACGAAATACACCCGGTAGTCGGTGGACTGCAGCAGGTACGTGCCCACGAAGTAGCTCGACCGTGAGGGATTGGGGGAGGCCCCCACAATCGCGATTGACTTCGCACCGCGCAGGATCGCGGCACGTTTTTTGGCATCCGGCCCCACCCACGTGCGCTGCGATTTCAGCAGCTTGGCGAGCGGCGAGCTGGCGGGCAGATCGCACGTGAGCCCATTGCTGAGCTGGGTGGTCTGCACTTCTTCTGTCGACATCCTTAGCCCTTCACTGCGGTGGTCAATGCCTGATCGAGATCGGCGATGATGTCTTCTGGGTCTTCGATTCCGACGCTGATGCGCACAACGCCGGGCAATACGCCGCCGTCGATGAGTTGCTGCTCGGTGAGCTGCGCGTGCGTCGTTGACGCGGGATGAATCACGAGTGTTTTTGCGTCACCAATGTTGGCCAGGTGGCTGGCCAGCTCGACGCTCTCGATGAACTTCTGGCCGACGGCTCGACTGTTCTGCGTTCCCGTGCCGCGAACCTCGAAGGAGAACACCGAACCGGCGCCCTTGGGCAAATACTTCTGTGCGCGCTCGAAGTGCGGATGCCCCGGCAGGCCTGCCCAGTACACGGTTTCGATGCGCGGGTCGGCCTCGAGCCACTCGGCGACGATGCGCGCGTTGTCGACGTGGGCTTGCATCCGGAAAGGAAGGGTCTCGACACCGGTCGCGAGCAACCAGGCCGAGTGCGGAGCAAGGGCGGGCCCGATGTCGCGCAACTGCTCAGCGCGCAGTCGGGTGAGGAAGGCGTATTCGCCAAAATTGCCGCTCCAGTTGAGGCCGCCATAGCTGGGAACAGGCTCATCGAAGAGGGGAAAGTGCTCGTTGGCCCAGTCGAAGCGGCCGCTCTCTACGACGACACCGCCGAGAGTGGTGCCCGCTCCGCCAAGAAACTTGGTGGCCGAGTGCGTGACAATATCGGCGCCCCACTCGATCGGGCGGCTCAAATACGGGGTCGCGACCGTCGAGTCGATGATGAGCGGAATGTTGTGGGCGTGCGCGACCTCAGCGAGTCCCTCAATATCCGCGATCTCGCCGGAGGGGTTCGCGATGGTCTCCGCAAAGATCAGCTTCGTCTTCGGCGTGATCGCCGCCGCATAGTCGGCAGGGTCGGAGGAGCGCACAAACGTGGTCTCGACCCCGAAACGGCGCAGCGTGACATCCAACTGCGTAATCGAGCCGCCATAGAGGTTGGCACTCGAGACAATGTGATCGCCTGCACCCGCGAGCGCCGCAAAGGTGATGAATTGCGCGCTCAGCCCGCTGCCGGTGGCGACAGCGCCGAGGCCACCCTCGAGCGAAGCGACACGTTCCTCAAAGCTCGCGACGGTGGGGTTGGCAAGCCGGGAATAGATGTTGCCGTACTTCTGCAGTGCGAAGCGGGCGGCGGCATCCGCGGTGTCATCAAACACGTAGGCGCTGGTCTGATAGATCGGCAGAGCGCGAGCGCCCGTCGCCGCATCAGGGATGTTGCCCGCGTGAATTGCACGCGTGCGGAAACCGTAGTCGCGATCAGCCATGGCTTCAGGCTACAGAAACGGATGCCACCCGCGGTCTTTCGACGTAACAGAACGCCACGAAAGTGGTCGCCTTACACCCACGTCGGCAACCACCAGCGCAGCCGCAATAGGTCGTAGTCGATGGTTTGGCCGGTCCAGAGTGGCCAGAAGAACACGCTGACCGCGATGGCAACGACGACGAAGACGGCCACGACGCCGAGCCCGCTCGTGCGTCGATAGCGATCGTCGTCGCGGCTGCCGATGATCACCCCGAGCGCCGCCACGAGCGCCAAAATCAGGTACGGCTCGAACACGATTGTGTAGAACTGGAACACGGTGCGGTTGAGGTAGAGCAACCAGGGCAGGTAGCCGGCGGCGACGCCCATCAGAATGAAGCCGGTCTGCCACTGGCGGTAGCGCACCAGGCGGTACACGAGGTACAGCATGGCCGCGGTCGCAGCCCACCAGATGATGGGGTTGGCGATTCCGGAGATGGAGGCGCCGCAGGTATCTGCGAGACAGCCGTCGTCACCCGTGGCGATGTTCTCGTAGAACATGCTCGTGGGGCGGATCAGCAGCAGCCAGGTCAGCGGATTTGCCTGATACGGATGTGGTCGGCTTTCGCCCACGTGATAGCTGTAGACGCTCGATTGAAAATGCCACAGGCTTTGCAGGTCGAGAGGCACCCAGCTGAGAGCGCCGGTCCAGGCGTTGCTGTCGCTTTCGGCCCAGTTGCGGTCGTAGCCGTTGTCGCTGAGGAACCAGCCTGTCCACGTGCTGAGGTACACGAGCAGCGCAATCGGCACGGTCAGGAGGAAGCTGACGGGGGCTTGTTTGAAGAGGGTGCCGGAGCCCCAGAAGGTGATGCCGGCTTGGCGGCGAGCGAGGGCATCCACCACCAGGCTGTAGACGGCGAAGGCCGCCAAGAAGTAGAGGCCGTTCCATTTGACTGCGGCGGCAAGCCCGAAGGCTACGGCGGCGAGGATGAGCCACGGGCGCCACCACAACGCAGGACCCCATTCGGTGCTCGCACCGCGGAGCCCCCGGCGACTGATCCACAGCGCCAGACGGGTGGCCGAATGCTCGCGATCGAGCAGCATCGCACCAACCCCGAGCAGGGCAAAAATCATCACAAAGTTGTCGAGCAGCGCGACCCGACTCATGACAATCGCGTTGCCATCGATCGCCATCAAAAGCCCGGCGAGCGTCGCCAACAGGGTGGAGCCAAACAATTTCTTGGCGATCAGCATGAGCACCACGACCGCGAGAATGCCGACAATGGCGGTTGCGATGCGCCAACCGAACGGGTCTTCGCCTCCGCCCGGCAGCATGCCCAAACCGATCAGCCACTTGCCCAGCGGCGGATGCACGACAAACGACGGATCATTCAGAAAGATATTGACCTTGCCGCTGTTGAACAGAGCATCCGCTTCGGCTGGCCACTGTGCCTCGTAGCCGAGGTTCACGAGCGTCCACGAATCTTTCACATAAAAGGTCTCGTCAAACACGAGCGACGACGGATGCCCGAGGCCCACCAGTCGGGTGAACGCCGCGATCAGCACCACAATCGCCGGCCCAGCCCAGCCGAGCCAGCGGCGGGTTAGCGGACGTCTCGCCGCCCACCAGTGATCGAGCCCAGAGCCCTCGTCGGCGGCAAAGCCACGGCCCGACGCCTCCGAAACTGATGCAGCATCGGTATTTTCCAGCGCGCTCGCCGACGACTCGTTCGACAGGATGTCGTCGAAGTCGCGCGGGTTCGTCTGGCTCACTCGGCAATCGTACTCAGCGCGGAGCGATCGTGGGGTGCAGTGAAGGTTTGCCAGATCCAGTCGGCGGCGGTGCTGGCGGAGGGGCGCGGAGTCATGGCGAGCCACACCTCGATGATTCCGAAGGTGGCGCCGGTGACGCTGGCGCTCGCGATGTCGAGGCCGAGTCCTTCCGGGGCTGCGGGGTCGTGGTCGATGATTCCTTGGCGCACAAAGAGGTTGAGGCGGGCGCGCAAGCGCGAGGCGACGAGGGCCGAACCGCGGGGACCGAGGGCGCTTGTGTACACGGCGGCGTTGGCGTCGACGTGAGAGAGGTAGCTGAGCAGTGCGGGCGGCGGAGTGGGGCTGAGGGGGTCGAGGTCGGCCAGCTGAACTCCGGCGTCATCGGCGGCAGCTTCGATCGCGAAGGCGAGCAGTGTCTCTTTATCGGAGTAGTGCTGGTAGAAGCTGCTGCGGTTTACGCCCGCACGTTCCACGATCTGGTTGACGGTAACTTCGTCAAAGGGGTGCTCTTGAGTGAGGGCAAATAGGGCGTGTTGCAGGCTTTGCCGGGTTCGTTCTACGCGAGCATCCATCCATCGATCATTGCAGAGATACCCCGCAAAGGGGTGAGTTTTCCGACAAGTGTTGGAAAACTCAGGCGAGGAGACTTAGGCTGGTGTCTGGCCCGAAGACGTGCTCGTTTTTGTGTTCCCGACGAGAGGTTTTCTTCAGCATGGCTGAACTCCTGTACCGCCTTGGCCGCCTATCGGCTCGCCGCGCTTGGCTCTTCATCATCAGCTGGCTCGCCGTTCTCGGTCTCGCTGGCGCTGCCTTCGCGGTTTTCGGCGGCACTCTGTCGTCGACCATGACTATTCCCGGCACGGAAACTGAACGTGTTGCCGACGAACTCACTGAGCAACTCGGTGACGTTGGTGGCATTTCCGCCACGGTCGTCTTTGGTTCAGAAGATGGCAGCGCCTTCTCCGCCGAACAACAGGGCGACATCACGGATGCCCTCGCCGAGCTCACTTCGCAGAACAACGTCAGCGACGTCATCGACCCCTTCGAGACCGATGCCCAGCGCGACGATCAAGCGCAAGAAATCGTGGACGGTCGCGAGCAGATCGACGCCGGCAAGCAGCAGCTAGTGGACGGTCAGGCTCAGTTGGATGCCGCCGCCACAGAACTCGAAGCCGGACAAACTCAACTCGATGCTGCGATTGAGCAGGCTCAAGCCGCGGGCTTCTACGAGGCATCCGCTGCTCAATTCGATGCCCAGCAAGCACAGATCGATGCCGGGCTGGCTGAGCTAGAGACTCAGCAGGCCACGATTGACGAGAACACTGCGCTGCTGGCCGAACAAGAGGAGCAACTCGGCTTCGGCGAGCGTCTCATGGATGCCGCATCCGAGATCAGCCTCGTCTCCACTGACGGTGCGACGGCTCTCGGCCTCATCACCTTCGACAGCGAACTCCTCGACATTCCCGGAGAGACGAAGACCGCGATTGCGGATGAGCTCGACGCGATCGACATTGACGGAGTGACGGTCGATTACTCGTCGTCCATCACTACGTCGACCGATGGTCTGTTGGGTGTCGGTGAGCTTATCGGTGTTCTGTTGGCCGGCATTGTCTTGCTCGTGTTGTTCCGTTCGTTCTTGCCCGCAACGCTGCCGATCGTCTCCTCGATAATCGGTGTCGGAGTGGGTGTCGCGGGTTCGCTTGCGTTCTCGGGAGTCGTCGATATGACCTCGGTTACGCCGATCCTGGGCGTCATGCTTGGCCTTGCGGTCGGCATCGACTACACCCTGTTCATTGTGCAGCGTCACCGTCGTCAACTGGCGGCAGGAATGGATCTGCACGAGTCGATCGGTCTCGCCAACGGCACCTCCGGCAACGCGGTGTTGTTTGCCGGGTCGACAGTTCTTGTCGCTCTGCTCGCGCTCAATGTGAGCGGTATCCCATTCCTCGGCGTTATGGGCACCGTGGGCGCGGTCTGCGTTTTCATCTCTGTGCTGATTGCCGTGAGCCTCACGCCAGCCCTGCTGGCATTGCTAGGCAAGCGAGTTCTTTCTCGCAAGGCCCGAGCCAATATTGGTCACGAGTCGCATACGCTCCCGCCCGCCCGCGCCATGCGCACGAGTCGCGCTGTGGTCATGCTGATCGTGGCGACGCTCGGTCTGTTGATCGTGGCCATCCCGGCGCTTTCGATGCGCCTCGGGCTCCCGGATGGTTCGTCAGAGCCCGCCGATTCGACGCAGTACCGCACCTACACGACGATCGCCGAAGAATTTGGAGCGGGCCAAAACGGTACCCTCCTGGTGACCGCCACCCTTCCCACCGCTGTAGCGGAAGACGACGAACTTGAGACTCAAGCGGATCTTGCCGACCAGTTGTTGGCGGTTGACGGTGTTGTGGCTGTCGCCCCGATCGGCGTCTCGGATGACTCGGACTACTTCGCGTTCCAGATCATCCCGGTCGACGGTCCGTCGAGCGTCTCGACGGGGGAACTCGTTCACGAACTGCGCGATAGCTCGCCACTCGCGGGAAACATCGAGCTCGGTGTGGCTGGCTCGGCCAGCGGAAACATTGATATCTCCGAGAAGCTGGCTGATGTGCTGCCGCTGTACCTCGCGGTTGTTATTGGGCTGTCGCTGATCATCCTGATTCTGGTGTTCCGTTCGCTGCTCGTGCCTGTGATCGCGACCGCGGGTTACGTGCTGTCGTTGTTGGCGGCGTTCGGTGCAATGGTCGCCGTGTACCAGTGGGGTTGGCTGGGGGCGCTCTTCGGCGTGACCGACCCTGGCCCGCTGCTGAACTTTGCCCCGATCATCATCATGGGTGTGTTGTTCGGCCTCGCCATGGACTACCAACTGTTCCTTGTCTCGGGAATGCGCGAAGCGTACATCCACGGTGTGCCGGCGAAGGCTGCCGTCATGAGTGGTCTCCGCAGTGGTCGTGCCGTCGTCACCGCCGCGGCGATCATCATGATTGCCGTCTTCGGAGGCTTCGTCTTCTCGCACCTCGCGATCGTTCGCCCGCTTGGCTTCGGTCTCGCCGTCGGGGTGCTCTTTGACGCTTTTGTCGTGCGGATGATGTTGGTTCCGGCCCTGATGCACCTGTTCGGCAAGTCGGTGTGGTGGTTGCCTCGCTGGCTTGACCGCATCCTGCCCAGTGTGGACGTCGAGGGCTCAGCCCTCGAGCGCAGCCACCCGATGCACGCTGCTGATCCGCATGACGCCAGCGGCGGTGCGGCGCCTGCTGCCGCAGCGCCCGAATCATCGGAGCGCTAAGAACTCACGATCGCTCCCGCTGCCCGGGGAGGCTTCCGCTACAGCGGGGTCTCTTCGGGCAGTAGTGCGTTCGGTCCAGCCCCGGGTTCTCCCGGCACACGGGATGCCGCCCGCACTGCCCCGATGGAGGCCGCGATCACGAGGGCGATTCCCACTCCCTGCACGAGCGTGATGCTTTGGCCAAGCACGAAGAAGCCAGCGCCGGTTGCGATAGCGGGAGCCAGTGCCATGAGCACCGAGAACGCGGCGGCAGAGATGCGACGCAACGCGATCAGTTCGAGGGCGTAAGGGATCGCTGACGAACAGATGGCGACCGCGAGGCCGCGCACCAGAATTGACGGCTCGAGCAGAGTGCTACCCGCTTGCGAGATGCCGAAGGGGAGGCTGATGATCGCGCCGATTGCCATGGCGATGGCGAGGCCATCCAAGCCCGCAAAGACTTGGCCGGTTTTGCGTGACGCCAAAATGTAGCCCGCCCATGACACGGCGGCGGCGAGCGCGAAGGCAACGCCGACGGGGTCGAGGGCGCCAACGCTGCCGAGGCTGAGCAGGGCGACCCCGGCGAAGGCGAGTACAGCCCACAGCCACGCGCTGGCCCGGCGGGCAACGATGACGGAGAGCACGAGCGGGCCGAGGACCTCGATCGTGACGGTTGCCCCGAGGTCAACGCGCGAGAGTGCTTCGTAGAACAGCAGGTTCATGCCGCCGAGCGAAATACCGAAGATGAGGGCCATCAGCCAGGCCCGCTTCGAGATAGCGCGCAGGTTGGGGCGGGCAATTGCCAGCAGAATCGCGGCCGAGAAAACGAGCCGTAGCGACACCATTCCGGCGGGGCCGACTTCGGGGAACAGCAGCACCGCTACCGAAGCGCCGACATCCTGAAAGATCAGGCCCAACACCACGAGCATGACAGCACCCAGCGGTGTTCCCCTCAAGGGCGGACGAGTCGACATAGTGCAACCCTACGACCTCAGAAGGGGTGATCTGTGCGCGAAAGATAGCCGAATTCGGCGCTCGCAGTGCGGGTGGGAGAATGGCTGAGTGATCATTCTTGCGGCGACTCCCATCGGCAACCTTGGCGACGCGTCTCAGCGCCTCATCGAGGCCCTCACGAACGCTGAGGTGATCGCGAGCGAAGACACCCGCACGACCATCCATCTCATGCGCGCTCTCGGCATCGACAACCGGCCGCGGCTCATCCCGCTGCACGAACACAACGAGTCAGAGAAGGCCGCCGAGATCGTCGAGTTGGCTCGCGATGCCGATGTTCTCGTTCTCAGCGATGCGGGGATGCCCGCCATTAGCGATCCCGGATTCCCTCTCGTTTCGGCAGCAGCAGCCGCTGGGGTCACCGTCACTGCCCTGCCCGGACCGAGCGCAGTCCTCACCGCCCTCGCTGTCTCGGGCCTGCCGACTGACCGCTTCAGCTTCGAAGGCTTCCTGCCGCGCAAGGGCCGCGTCGCCTACTTCCGTGGTCTCGCTCGCGAAGAGCGCACGATGGTGTTCTTCGAGAGCCCCAACCGTCTGCCCGCGGCGCTCGCCGACCTCGCCACTGCTCTCGGCGATGATCGTCGCGCCGTAGTCTGCCGCGAGCTCACCAAAATGTATGAAGAGGTTGCTCGGGGCACCGCTGCTGAACTCGCGGCCAAGTTCAAAGACGGAGCTCGGGGCGAAATCTGTCTCGTTGTCGAGGGTGCGCCGCCCGCGACCTCCGACCTGCCCACAGCGGTCACCTATGTGCTCTCGCTTGTTGCCGATGGCGCTCGCCTGAAAGAGGCGGCAACCGAAGTGGCCGAGCAGACCGGGCTGAGCAAGCGCGAACTGTACGAAGCGGCGCTGCAGGCTAAGAAAAAGTAGCCCCTGAACCTAGGCCAGTTAGTCCTGTGCCTCGCACGCAACCTTCAACTCGTGGTGGTCTTTCGTGAGGGCTTTCTTTGTTGTGCCGAGGAACAGCAGCCCGACGACGCTCATCAGGCGCGCGCCGATGGTGAGCGGTGTCATGGTGAACCGGTATTCCAGCCGAGTTCCGCCGTGACTCGGCATGAACAGGTAGACGCTTTGGTAGTGCATGCCGTGCGACTGCGCATCCACGGTGTACGACACATCCTGCTCATAGGCGGTTACCCACATCACTTCGGTGGCTTCTTTTCCGCCAAAGACCCGTGTTTCGCGCCACTTTGTGCCGAGAGCAAGTTGCGCGGAGCCCTCAAGCACGTCGAGCGAGAGGATGCCGCTGACTCGAGTTGGAGTCTTGTCGAGGTCGCAAAATACCTCGAACACCCGGTCCGTTGGCGCGTCAATGTGCACGCTATCGGTGATCTTCATTGAGTCTCCCGTCTGCGCTCCATGGTACGCCGGGCAGGGTCGGCGTAATGGACTGACGCAGGCGAATAGAATGGGGGCATGTCTGCCGGCGATTCCTTCTACATTGCGACGCCCATTTTCTATGTGAACGACGTTCCCCACATTGGGCACGCGTACACGGAGGTGGCCGCCGATGTTCTCGCGCGCTGGCACCGTCAGCGGGGTGAAGAAGCCTGGTTGCTCACGGGCACCGATGAGCACGGCCAGAAGATTCTGCGCACCGCCGTGGCCAACAACACGACTCCGCAGGAGTGGGCCGACCGTCTTGTCGCCGACTCCTGGCAGCCGCTGCTTGAGACGATCGACATCGCCAACGATGACTTCATCCGCACGACTGACGAGCGCCATGAGAAGGCGGTCTCGACCTTCCTGCAGCGCCTCTATGACGACGGCCACATTTATGCTGGCGAATATGAGGGCTACTACTGCGTTGGCTGCGAAGAGTACAAGCAACTCGACGACCTCGTCACCGCCGCCGATGGCGAATACAAAGGCCAACTCGTGTGTGCGATCCACTCGCGCCCCGTTGAAATTCTCAAAGAGAAGAACTACTTCTTCCGCATGAGCGACTTCGGTCAGAAGCTGCTCGACCTCTACGAAAGCCAGCCCGACTTCGTGCAGCCCGCGAGCGTGCGCAACGAAATCGTGCAGTTCGTCAAGCAGGGTCTCGACGACCTCTCCATTTCGCGTTCCAGCTTCGACTGGGGTGTCAAGGTTCCGTGGGATGAAACCCACGTTGTGTATGTCTGGTTCGACGCACTGCTCAACTACGTGAGCGCCATCGGTTACGGCGTCGACGACGAGCAGTTCGCGAAGCGCTGGCCCGCCGTGCAACTCGTCGGAAAAGATATTGCTCGCTTCCACGCCGTCATCTGGCCCGCCATGCTCATGGCTGCCGGCCTGCCCGTGCCCCGCGCGGTCTTCGGCCACGGCTGGCTGCTCGTCGGTGGCGAAAAGATGTCCAAGTCGAAGCTCACCGGTATTGCTCCGAGCCAAATCACCGACACGTTCGGTTCGGATGCGTTCCGCTACTACTTCATGAGCGCCATCACGTTCGGCCAAGACGGTTCCTTCAGCTGGGAAGACCTGAGCGCGCGCTACCAGTCAGAGCTGGCCAATGGTTTCGGCAACCTCGCCTCGCGCGTTATTGCGATGGTGAATAAGTACTTCGATGGTGAAATTCCGACGCTCGGTGAGCTCACGGCATCCGACGAAGCGATTATTGCCACGCAGAAGCGTGCGACCGAGCAGTCGAACGCCTTCATCGACACGTTCGCGATCAACGAAGCGCTGGCCTCGGTCTGGGAACTCGTGGATGAACTCAACGGGTACATCACCGAGCAAGAGCCGTGGGCGCTGTCGAAAGACCCCGCCAACCGCGAGCGTCTCGGCACCGTGCTGGCCACCACCGTCAACGGTCTGGGCACTCTCGCGATTCTGTTGTCGCCCGTGCTGCCGAAGGCAACCGAAAAGCTTTGGCAGGCCATCGGTGGTGTTGGTGAACTGCGCGAGCAGCGCATCGACGATGCCACCAACTGGTCGAACACCGGTCGCGTGACCGCGCTCGAATCGTCGCTGTTCCCGCGCATTGAAGTGGATGCCGAGAGCGGCACGGCGTGACCGAACCGTTCATGAGGCAGCGTCACCGCAGCGCCGACGAGAAAGCCTCCGAGAAGCTGCAGTATCCGCCGCTGCCCGAACCTCTTGAGGGCGTGGTCTACGACAATCACACGCACCTCGAGATCGCTGACGGCGGGCCCGACGGAGCGCTCGACTTTCGCGAGCACCTCGCGCGCGCAGCCTCGGTGGGTGTGCGCGGTGTCGTGCAGGTCGGTACGGATGTCGCGACGAGTCGTTGGTCGGCTGAGCTCGCCGCCACCAACCCGCGCGTTCTCGCGGCGGTAGCTATTCACCCGAACGATGCTCCCGAACTCGCTGCGGCGGGGGAGTTGGATGCTGCGCTCGCCGCCATCGACGAACTCGCCGCGCTTCCACGAGTGCGCGCGGTCGGCGAAACGGGTCTCGACTTTTTCCGCACGGATGACGAGGGTCGCCCCGCGCAGTTCCGTTCCTTCGAAGAGCACATTGCGATTGCCAAGCGGCACGGACTTGCCCTGCAGATTCACGATCGCGACGCCCACGACGAGGTCATTGAGACGCTGTTGCGGGTGGGCGCTCCCGAGCGCACGGTCTTCCACTGCTTCTCGGGCGATGCGGCGATGGCGCGCATTGCGGCCGACAATGGCTGGTTTTTGTCGTTCGCCGGCACAGTCACGTTCAAGAATGCGGCGAACCTGCGCGAAGCGCTCTCGGTGATCGATCTCGACCGCATCATGGTCGAGACCGATGCTCCCTACCTGACGCCGCATCCGCTGCGCGGGCGGCCGAACGCTCCCTACCTGATGCCGTACACGGTGCGCGCGATGGCCGCTCACCTCGAGATCACCGAACTCGAGCTTTCGGCTCAGCTGTCCGCCACCACGGAGGCCGTGTATGGCTCGTGGGACGCTGACCTCCCCGCCGGCACCGAGGCGGCTCCCGCCCGCGGTGAGACGACCGCTGCATCCGTCTCGACCACACAGAACGCAGGCACGCGATGAACACTTTGCTCGGTCCCGCCGAGATCCGCGATCTTGCTGATCTGCTCGGCATCCAGCCCACCAAGAAGCTGGGCCAAAACTTTGTCATCGATCCCAACACGGTGCGCCGCATCGTGAAGGCCGCGCACGTTGTTTCTGGCGAAACGGTTGTCGAGGTCGGACCCGGGCTGGGATCACTCACGCTCGGATTACTCGAGACCGGGGCATCCGTCGTCGCCGTCGAAATCGATAAGCGCCTCGCCGCCCAGTTGCCGATCACAGTCAGCCAGATGCAGCCGGATGCTCAGCTCACGGTCATCACCGAAGACGCACTGCGCGTCACCGAGCTGCCCGACGACCCCCGTGTATTCGTCGCGAACCTGCCCTACAACGTGTCGGTGCCGGTGTTGCTGCACTTCTTGGAGCACTTCGATTCGCTCGACCGTGGCCTCGTAATGGTGCAGGCGGAGGTTGGCAACCGTGTCGCCGCTGGCCCCGGCAGCAAGGTTTATGGTTCGCCGAGCATCAAGGCAGCCTGGTACGGCGAGTTTTCCACCGCTGGCCTCGTGAGCCGTCAAGTGTTCTGGCCCGTGCCCAATGTCGACTCGGTGCTCGTGCGCTTCGAACGCCGCGAACAGCCCGGCACGATCGACGAACGCAAAGCTACCTTCGCGCTCGTGGATGCCGCCTTCCAGCAGCGTCGCAAAATGTTGCGTCAGTCACTCTCGAGTCTGTTGGGCAGCTCAACTGCCGCCTCCGACCGTCTCATTGCGGCGGGTGTCGCGCCCACAGCCCGCGGCGAGGAGCTCACGGTGCACGATTTCCTTGCTATTGCCCGCGCTGCGTAGCTAAAATCCTCTCACCGCGCTCTGCGGTATTTCCAGAGTGGGCCACAGGCCCAGAACGGGTCTTGGGCCCGAGAGAGGGGGGAGAACTGATGACTGTCTTCGTTGCGTCTTCGATCCATCCCTCACTCATTGAGGTTGCCTCCTAACTCTGTGGGGTGACCTCCGTTCTGGAGATTCATCTATGTCACACGGTGACGATTTTTTTGTTGTACCCGATTTAGTTTTTTCAGCGATCGAGCCTGGCGACGACCAGCGCTGGTCAACCTGGCCGTCGATTATCCCGTCGTTGCGCGGCCCGCAACCGTGGCCGCAGTGGGTTGTCACGTCGGCGGGCGCAATTGATACCGAGTTGGGCGTGCTCAAGTCGGGCAAGGAGGCTGATGTCTTTTTGATTGAGCGCGCTGAGCCTGGTGGTCGTTCTGTGCTTTTGGCAGCGAAGCGCTATCGCGGCTCAGAGACGAGCGACTTTCGGCGGTCATCTCAATACACCGAGGGGCGACGCACTCGTCGTTCGCGAGACGCGCGTGCTCTGCAGAAGAAGTCGACCTATGGTCGAGCGCTCTCGGCGGGGCTGTGGGCTGGTGCCGAGTTTTCGGCGCTGAGTACGCTCTACCAGCTGGGCGCTCCGGTGCCGTATCCGGTGCAAGTGGACAACACCGAAGTGCTCATGGAGTTCATCGGCGATGGGCACGTTGCGGCTCCGCGCTTGGCTGCCGTTCGTGCGGATCCGAGGACAATTACAGACCTCTGGGCACAGGTAGTCGAACTCATGCGGGTGTTCGCGCGCGCTGGCTTCGCGCATGGAGATCTGTCTCCGTACAACCTGCTGGTTCACGCGGGGCGAGTGATGGTGATTGACGTGCCGCAGATTGTCGACATTGTCAGCAATCCGCAGGGCATCGAGTTGCTCGAGCGCGACTGCCACAACGTGTGTTCGTGGTTTCTTCGGCACGGTGTCGAGTGCGATCCTGCGGAGCTGGCGGGGGAGTTGGTCGCCGAGGCCTTCGGGCGGTAGGTCAACTGCTGGGGGTGTGGTGGCTGTTGCGGGTGCGTGAGCGCGCCCGATCCTCACGTTAGCCATTCCGTTTGGTGCCGAACGACGGTAGGTTTGCCTCATGTCGGAAGCAACGAACAGCACCCCCAGTGACCGTGACGTTCTGGAAGGAACGGGACGGCATCCCGATGAATGGTTTGCCTTTCTCGACATGGCGGGCGCAACGAAGTGGCAGCACGCCGAATTCCTGAGCTGGTTCGAAGCTAATGCCGCTCACGTGAGCACCGAGTGGGCAGAGTCGGTCACCGCACGCTATGCGGCGATTCGTGGGCTGACTATTTCCCGGTGATTTCGCCACGGTAACGAGACCCTCACAATTGTGCGCGGTCGTCGGTTATCCCCACCCGGCGCACAGACCTGTCCGCCGCACAAGGTAAGTTTGGTTCATGACTACCGCTCCGGCAGCCTCCACAATGGTTCACGCTCGTGCCCCAGGCAAAGTCAACGTGTTTCTCAAAGTGGGCTCACTGCTCGACGATGGCTATCACGATGTTGCGATTGCCTATCAGGCACTGTCTCTCTGTGAAGATGTGCGGGCATTCCACGCCGACGACTTCTCCGTTTCGATTACCGGAACAGTCAATCTTTCCGGTGTTCCCACTGACGGATCGAACATTGCGATTAAGGCGGCACGACTATTGGCTCGTCGCACGGGTTACCGCGGCGGGGTGCGACTCGAGATCGATAAGCACGTGCCGGTCACCGGTGGCATGGGCGGCGGATCAGCGGATGCCGCAGCGACACTTTTGGCGTGTGACGCGCTGTGGGGCACAGGAGTCACTCGCGAGGCAATGTTGGGGCTGGCTGCAGAGCTCGGCGCCGACGTGCCGTTTGCGCTCACCGGCGGAACAGCGATTGGAACAGGTCGTGGCGACCAGCTCAGCCCGGCTCTCGCCAAGGGCCAGTTCCAGTGGGTGTTGGCGCTCGCCGACTTCGGGCTCTCCACCCCGGAGGTCTATACCGAACTCGATCTGCACCGCCAGCGTCACTCTCAAGATATTTTTCCGGCCGAGGCTGCGCCGTGGGTCGACGCTGACGTGTTGCAGGCTTTGCGGGCCGGAGATCCGCACATGCTCGCTGAGTGCCTCCACAACGATCTCCAAGCTCCCGCGCTCAAGTTGCAACCGTCGCTCGCTGGCGTGATTGAACTTGGCGAAAAGAACGGTGCCCTTGCGGGCGTCGTTTCAGGTTCGGGGCCCACGGTGGCGTTCCTCGCGGCTGACCTTGATTCGGCTCTCGAACTGCAGATTGCCCTCAGCGCAGCGCAAATGAATGTGGTGCGAGCAACCGGTCCAGTTCACGGGGCGCGAATCATTAACGCCTAACCGCAGTAGGCTTGCCCGAATGGCACACCTTCTTGGCGCTGAGTCCCTTCATCTTGAATTTCCGACCCGCGTAATCTTCGACAATGTCACCATCGGCCTCGACGAGGGCGACCGTATCGGCATCGTCGGTCGCAACGGTGACGGCAAAACCACCCTTATGCGGATGCTCTCGGGCAAGCTCGACCCCGACGAGGGGCGAGTAACCAGACGCAACGGCGTCACTCTCGGCATGCTCGATCAGGCCGATGAGCTTGATGGCACCAAGACGGTGCACGAGACCGTTATTGGCGACATTGATGAGCACGTGTGGGCGGGCGACCCCAAGGTTCGCGACGTCATCGCGGGCCTCGCGGCCGACATCCCGTGGGAAGCCAAAGTTGGCGACCTTTCCGGTGGTCAGCGTCGCCGGGTTGCTCTTGCTGCTCTCCTGATTGGTGACTGGGATGTCATCTTCTTGGATGAGCCCACTAACCACCTCGACGTCGAAGGTATTTCGTGGCTTGCGAACCATCTCAAGCGCCGCTGGGGCACTAATGCCGGTGGGCTGCTGGTCGTTACTCACGACCGGTGGTTCCTCGATGAGATTTGTACCGCAACGTGGGAGGTGCACGATCGCCTGATCGAGCCTTTCGAGGGCGGTTATGCGGCCTACATTTTGCAGCGTGTTGAGCGTGACCGCATGGCGGCCGCATCCGAGTCGAAGCGTCAAAACCTCATGCGCAAAGAGCTGGCGTGGTTGCGCCGCGGTGCTCCCGCGCGTTCAACGAAGCCCAAGTTCCGCATCGATGCAGCCAACGAACTCATCGAGAACGAGCCGCCCGCCCGCGATAGCGTTTCGCTGTCGTCGATGGCGATGCAGCGTCTCGGCAAGGATGTGGTTGACCTCGAAGACGTCACCGTCACCTATCAGGTCACGGATCCCGCCTCCGGAGCCGCGGGCGAGAAGACTGTACTGAAAGACGTCACGTGGCGCATCGCTCCTGGTGAGCGCACCGGCATCCTCGGCGTCAACGGCGCCGGAAAGTCGACGCTGCTGTCGCTCGTCTCGGGAACCCTGTTGCCCACCAAGGGTCGCGTCAAGCGCGGTAAGACCATCAAGGTCGCCACGCTCACGCAGCAGCTTGCTGAGCTAGAAGACATTTGGAACGAGCGCGTCAGTACCGTCATCGGTCGCCACAAGAGCACCTATGTCACGGGCGGCAAGGAGATGACGCCGACCCAGATGCTGGAGCGCGTTGGTTTCACAAGCACGCAGCTCTCCACCCCGGTAAAAGACTTGTCTGGTGGGCAGAAGCGTCGCCTCCAGTTGCTGCTCATTTTGCTCTCCGAGCCGAACGTGCTGATTCTCGATGAGCCCACTAACGACCTCGACACCGACATGCTTGCGGCGATCGAAGACCTTCTCGACACCTACCCCGGCACGCTGCTCGTCGTGAGCCACGACCGGTACTTGCTCGAGCGCGTCACCGACCAGCAGTATGCCGTCATGGAGGGCAGCTTCCGCCACCTTCCGCGCGGTGTTGACCAGTACCTCGAATTGCGCACGCAGCAGCTCAAGGGCTCCACTGGTGCTAGCGGCGCTGCCGCCGGTGCTCCGGATGCCACGGCCGCCAAGGCGAAGCCCAAGCTGGGTGGTGCCGAACTGCGCACCTCGCAAAAGGAGCACGCTGCTGCCGGTCGCAAGATCGCCAAGCTGCAGGGGCAGATCGCTGAGCTTCACCAGCGCATGGCCGCTCACGACCAGTCAGACTTTGCTGGGTTGGGTGCCCTCGTCGGCGAGCAGCAGGCGCTGCAAGAGGCGCTCGACACCGTTGAGACACGCTGGCTCGAACTCGACGAACTGCTCGCTTAGCGCGCCACCTTGCCGCCGCTGTAGCTACCCAGCTGCAGCGTGGGCGGGGCGACAGCGCGGTTACGCTGCGCTGGTCGGCAACGCGACGCTGAGACGGAACCCTTCAGGGGCATTCTCGGCGTTGACGCCACCACCGTGCGCTTCGACGATGCCGCGAACAATGGCAAGGCCGAGACCTGCGCCGCCGGAACCGTTCGCTTCGTGTTCGGGAGTGCGTGCTTCGGTGGCGCGCCAGCCGATCTCGAACATATGGCTGAGGTCTTCGCTCGCGACGCCGCTGCCCTGATCGAGCACGGAAAGCACCAAGCTCGTGTCGTCGCGCTCGTCGGCACTCACCAGAATCTGGGAATCAGCGGGCGCATAGCGGATGCTGTTGGTGAGCAGATTCACCACAACGCGAGTGAGCTCGTGGGGGTCAGCCCAGAGCATCCGTCCCTCGACCCCAGCGTGGCTGATTTGGATGCCGCGGGCCGCCGCCAGCTGGCTGACGTCGGCAACAGCATCCGACACAATATCGAGCAGCTCAACGTTTTCAGGCCGCAGCGTGAGGGTGCCGCTCTGGATGAGTGAGAGCTCGAAGAGGTCGTCGACGAGGCGGTTCATGGTGCCGACCTGGGCGCGAATTTGGCGCAGGTAGTCGCTCGGGTCATCGACCGCGCCCGCATCCAAGGCTTCGGCGAGGGCGCTGATGCCAGTCAGGGGAGTGCGGAGGTCGTGCGAGATCCAGGCGAAGAACTGGCGGCGCGAGGCGTCCAGTCTGGCAATTTCGTCACGGGCAGCAGCGAGCCGTTGGGAGGCATCCGAAAGCTGCACCGAGACTTCGGCAACTTCTTTCCACGTATTGGCATTGGCGGTGACGACAGCGCCGGCGCCGACCTGAGCGATGCTGCGACGCAGTTTCGTGAACTCCCGGCGAACGGCCCGCCCACTCACGAGCGCCGCGACAAGACTCATGAGGGTGGAGATTCCGACGACCCACAGCACGACTTGGAGGTCGTGAGCCGAGAGATACATTTGGGCGGTCACCACCACGGTCGTGAGCGCGATCGAAACGATCGCGGCGCTCACCACAATGGTGAACTGGAACGCAATCGATCGACGGCGGCCTAGGCGCAGTACGAGCATTGCCATCAGCATCACAACGGCCGTGCACGCGGCAGCGATGGCGAGAATGTACAGCAGCTCGCTCGGGTTGAGGATCATGCGGCATCCTTCACGGTGAAGCGGTAGCCCTTGCCCCACTCGGTGAGCAAGTAGCGGGGAAAGCGCGGTTCGGGTTCAATCTTTTCGCGCAAGCGTCGCACATGCACGGTGACAGTGGATGCCTCGCCAAAGCTCCAGCCCCACACTTCGCGCAAAATATCATCGCGACTCAACACGCGCTCAGGGTTCTGCAGCAGAAAAAGAAAGAGTTCGTATTCGCGGGTGGTCAACGTCATTTCGTGGCCGTCGAGCAAGATCTTGCGATGCGCCGGATCAACCCGAAACTGGCCAAGAGCAAAGGGTTCGGATGACACGTGCGAGCTGCGAGTGCGACGCACCATCGCATCCACGCGCAGTTGTAATTCGCGCAGCGAGAAGGGTTTCGCGATGTAGTCGTCAGCACCGTGTTCGAGACCATCGATGCGTTCTTCAACGGCATCCAGAGCGGTCAACATGATGATCGGCAGTTGCGGGGATGCCGCACGCGCCTGGCGGCACAGTTCGTCGCCGCCGACGCCGGGCAGCATCCGATCGAGAATGAGCACGTCGGGGAGTGGGCCGCGCAGGGCGTCGCGCGCTTGGATTCCATCGCTCATGCCAGTGACGGCATATCCGCGACCGCGCAAATATTCGGTAACGACCGAGAGCACTGTGGCGTCGTCTTCGACGATCGTGACGCTCGGCAGTTTTTCCATAACCTCAGCCTAGAGCGGGCACCCGAGCAATCGCCGGTGTCAATTCTTACGCTCTTGAAACATTCGTCACTTTCGTGGATGCCGCGACTTAGGTTCGTAACCGTCACCGAGTCATCAGCTCGGAGATGAATCCTCACACCCACGAACTTAGGAACTCCCTCATGAGAAAAACAGCTACTTCAGCCGCAGCAATTCTCGCTCTCTCCCTCATGCTCAGCGCCTGCAGCGGTGCAGCCACTGACACGTCGAGCAGCGAATCCACAGCCCCGGAATCATCGGAGACTGAGACCGACACGGAGATGATGCACGAAGAACTCACCGGAACTTTCGAGGGCACGAGCGAACACGCCGTCGAAGGCACCGTCACCGTGAGCGACACTGAAATCGTGCTCTCGGGCTATTCCTCCGATGAGGGTCCCGACCTCAACATCTATCTCACGAACGGCAACGACGAGGATGCCGTAGCAGCAGGCATGCAGATCGACTCCGTCGTGTTCGATGAAGCCAGCCAGACCTTCACCTTCGACGCCATGGATATCTCCGGCTACGACACCGTCGTCATCTACTGCGACAAGGTCAAGGCAATCTTCGGATCAGCGCCCCTCGCATGATGAACCGTGCGCTTTCCCTCGTCGCTTCCGTCATCACGGGAGCGGCGAGGGTGGGCCTCGGCATCCTGTGGCTCAACGAAGGTCTCTTCAAGATCAAGGCAGGATTCGACGGCGGCGATATCGGCTTGGTCGTTCAAAGCACGGCATCCAACAATCGGGTGGCAGATGGCTTTGAGGCCTTTACCGCTACTTTCCTCGGTGGCGCCCCCGGCTTTTTCGGGTGGGCTATCCCCGCTCTCGAAGTCGGGCTGGGAATCGCGCTGATCTTGGGCGTGCTGACCTTCCCCGCCGTCCTTATGAGTGCGGTGACGCTCTTGTCGTACTGGTCTGCCGATCAGCTGATCGAGGAGTACCCGATCATGCTGGCGCTCTCGGTCGTTGTTGCGGCGTTCGTGGTCAGTGCATCGCGAATCTCGGTCACCACCATTGTCGAGAAGCTCGTACTGCGCACGAAGCCAGAATCTCGCTTGTTCGCAGCGCCCGTAAGACGCTGGCTCTAGCCGAGGGCCGCGACTCCTGCGGCACGGGCGATCTCGACAGCGCCGAGGGAGATGAGTGCGATGAACGCCCACGAGACGAGGGCGACAACGAGCGAGCGGCCACCGGTGCGGATGAGGTTGCCAATACTGATAGCGGCACCGAGCCCGAAGAGAGCCATGCCGAGCATGAGCTCTTGGCCGTAGGACGCAATCTCAAGGAAGCCGTCTGAGAGCGGCACGAAGGTGCGCACCAGCACAGCAGCGAGGAACCCGACGACGAAGAGGGGCAGGATCGCGGGGCGCTTCGCTGGCTTCACGTCGACTGAGTCTGCTTCCAGCGTTCCGGCAGCATCGGCGGCGGCCGCAGCCTTGCGATCGCCGCGAGCAACAACAATCCCGGCAAGCGCAACCATCGGCGCCAGCATCGCGACGCGAGTGAGCTTCACGACGACAGCAACGGCAAGGGCTGTTGCTCCTGCGATTTGGGCTGTGGCGACAACCTGGCCCACGTCGTGCACACTCGCACCCACCCACATCCCGAACTCGGCGGTATCCAGACCAATCAGCGGGCGTAGCGCAGGCAGCAGGGCGATGGCGAGGGTTCCACACAGGGTGACAAGGGCTACAGGAGTAGCGGTGTCAGATTCTTTGGCGCGAGTCATACCGGCCATTGCGCCAACGGCTGACGCGCCACAGATGGAGAATCCAGCCGCAATCATCAGAGGCTGCTGGCCGGGGAGGCGCAGCATCCGTCCCAAACCCCACGTGAAGAAGAAGGTGATGACAACGATTGCCACAATCATGCCGAGCACCAACCAGCCGAGCTCAGCAATGCTCACGAGGCTCAGCTTGAACCCCAACAGCACCACACCGATTCGAAGCAGGCGACGGGCCGCAATGGTGAGGCCGGGTTTCACCTGCGCGCGCACGGAGTCGCGCCACGGTAGTGCGGTGAACAGGATGCCGAGCACGACGCACGCAGTAAGCGTGGGAATCGCTGGCACCAGAAAACTGATCAGTAGTGCGAGCCCGAATGCCCCTAGTGCCAACCCCAGTCCGGGAATGTTGCGTCGGAATGTGGTCTGCGCGGGGGCATTATTCACCGTCGAGGCTCAACTTTCTGAGCAGTCCGCTCAATCGTTCTTGTTCTGCTGGAGACATGCGTGCCAGCAAGGCTGTTTCGTCATGAACCAACGAAGTAATGGCTCCATCGACACTTTCGCGACCACTCGCCGTCATTCTCACGATCACACCACGCCCATCATTGGGGTCGGTGCGACGTTGAACGAGACCGCGCGAGACCATACGATCGATGCGATTTGTCATGGTTCCGCTCGACACCATCGTCTGCTGCACGAGAGCGGTCGGGCTCAACTGGTACGGGGCGCCGGCTTTGCGCAGCGCCGACAACACGTCGAACTCCCACGGCTCAACGCCCGCAACGGCAAAAGCTGACCTTCGTGCGCGCTCCAAATGCTTAGCGAGACGGCCGACGCGGCTCAGGACATGCAACGGCGCAAAGTCGAGATCGGGGCGCTCGCGCGACCACGCTTCGACAATTCGGTCGACTTCGTCGCGTTGGGGCATCCGGTTATTATCTCAGTTTCAGAACACGGATGTGTGCAGCTAAACCGGGCGGATAGGCGCCGTGAGGGTGTGCGAACGCTCCGAATCGGGCTAGGTGCACGACAGAGTGCCAATGATCTGGCAGAATTGGTTAGCGCCTTCGGGTGCGTTCCGCTTTGGTGTAATGGCAGCACGGCAGCCTTTGGAGCTGTCCAGTCTAGGTTCGAATCCTAGAGGCGGAGCTTTTATTCAATCTTCGCGACTTCGGCCGCGGCGTTTTGAGCGCCGCTCATTCAGGGCAGAATAGCTCTATGACCGAACACAAACTCGCCGTCATTGTTCTCGCTGCAGGCCAAGGCACCCGCATGAAGTCCGCGAAGCCCAAAGTGTTGCACCGCCTTGCCGGTCGCGAACTTATCGGGCACGTCGTGGCTGTCGCCCGTGAGCTGAACCCTGACCATGTGATTGCTGTTGTGCGCCACCAGCGCGACGAAGTTGTGGCGAGTTTGACGGAGCTCATGCCCGACATCCTCATCGTCGACCAAGATGACACCCCCGGCACCGGCCGCGCGGTAGAGGTCGCTGTCGACTCTTTGCCGGCTGACTTCGACGGAGATGTCGTTGTCGTCAGTGGCGACGTGCCGCTTCTGGATTCGGCCACCCTGGCTTTGCTGCTCGAGCAGCACCGGGCGCAGTCCGCTGCCGCCACCGTACTTTCCGCGATTCTCGACGACGCCACCGGCTACGGCCGTGTAGTGCGCGACGCTGCTGGCGGTCTCGACCGCATTGTTGAGCAGAAAGATGCCAACGCCGACGAAATCGCGATCACCGAAATCAACTCGGGCACCTACGTGTTCCGGGTTGGCCCGCTGCGCGAACAACTCGTGCGATTGACGACAGACAACGCTCAGGCCGAGAAATACATCACCGACGTGGTTGGACTCCTTCGTGGCGTTGGAGCCACGGTTGCCGCGATGCCCGTAACCGCGGGATGGATGGTCGCCGGCGTCAACGATCGCGTACAGCTCGCCGAGGCCGCTCGTCGCATGAATGAACTCATTGTGCAGAAGTGGCAGCGCGCCGGAGTCACGATCGAAGACCCCGCCACGACCTGGATCGATGCGGATGTCACGCTCAATCCCGATGTCGAAATTCTGCCTGGCACCCAGCTCAAGGGCGCAACGCTTGTGCAGTCTGGCGCCATCATTGGCCCGGACACGACCCTCGTTGACTGTGAGGTTGGCGAGAATGCTGTCGTGAAGCGCACGGATGCCACCCTCAGCGTGATCGGAGCAAACGCCTCCGTTGGTCCGTTTGCCTACCTTCGCCCCAACACCAAACTCGGTGTTGGCGGCAAGATCGGAACGTTCGTAGAGACCAAGAATTCGACCATCGGCGAGGGAAGCAAGGTGCCGCACCTCAGTTATATCGGTGACACCGAAGTGGGCGTGGAGTCCAATGTCGGTGCCGGAACGATCACCGCAAATTACGACGGAGTGAACAAGAGTCGAACAGTAGTTGGCTCCCACGTGCGAACTGGGTCGCACAACGTCTTCGTCGCTCCGGTTAGAATTGCTAACGGAGCGTATACCGGAGCCGGCTCGGTCATCCGAAAAGATGTACCGGCGGGGTCTCTGGCAATCAATGTCGCTCCGCAGCGCAATATCAGTGGCTGGGTTGAAACCAATCGGGCGGGTACTGCAGCGGCTCAGGCAGCTGCAGCAGCAAACGACGATAACGACGCCTGACCGAAGTACGCCGTAACCGCGGCAGAGAGCGAGTCCCCACGTGGCCAGCATCAAAATCTCCGGTCAGAAGCGACTCGTACTCGTCTCCGGACGAGCGCATCCCCAGCTTGCCCTCGATATTGCTGAAGAGCTCGGCAGCGACCTCATCCCCACTGATGCCCGCACTTTTGCGAACGGTGAAATCTACGCCCGCTACGACGAGAGCGTTCGAGGCTGTGACGCCTTCGTCATCCAGTCGCACACTGAGCCCATCAACGAGTGGCTCATGGAACAGCTGATCATGGTGGATGCCCTCAAGCGCGCCTCTGCGAAGCGCATCACAGTCGTCTCGCCCTTCTATCCCTACGCCCGTCAAGACAAGAAGGGCCGCGGTCGCGAGCCGATCAGCGCTCGACTGATTGCGGACCTCTACAAGGCTGCCGGTGCCGACCGCATCATGAGCGTTGACCTTCACGCCGCCCAAATTCAGGGCTTCTTCGACGGCCCTGTCGACCACCTTTTCGCTATGCCTGTGCTGCTTGAGCACTTTCAGAAACTGCTCGACCCTTCAACCCTCACCGTGGTGAGCCCCGACATGGGCCGCGTGCGTGTTGCCGATATCTGGAGCGACAAGCTCGGTGCACCGCTGGCGATCATCCACAAGCGCCGCGATCCTCTCGTGCCCAACAAGGTCACCGTTCACGACATCGTCGGTGATGTTGATGGTCGCGTGTGCCTGCTCGTTGACGACATGATCGACACCGGTGGAACCATCGTGAAGGCAGCCGAAGCGCTCAAGCGTGCTGGTGCCCTCAAGGTTGTTGTTGCCGCAACTCATGCCATCTTCTCCGACCCCGCTCCCACCATTCTGCAGAGCGAGTTCATCGACTCCGTGGTTGTCACCGACACGTTGCCGGTGCCGGAACACAAGCGGTTCCCCACGCTCACGATTCTGCCGATCGCTCCGTTGCTGGCCCGCGCCATCCACGAAGTCTTCGATGACGGATCGGTTACCTCGATGTTCGACGGTGCTGCCTAAGCAATCACGGCATTTGGCCTGTGCACATGTTTTTTGAGTGCGTCTCACAGGCATACAGTTAACGTATGACTGCGTTGTCCGACCGCCCGTGGCTTGCGAGCTATGCCGACGGTGTACCCCAAGAAATTCCGCTCCCCGACGGATCACTTTACGATCTGGTCGAGGCATCTATCGCTGAGTACCCACGCAGCGTCGCGCTGGAATTTTTTGGCAAAGAGACCACCTACGCCGAGCTCGGCCAACAAATCGACCGTGCTGCGGAAGGGCTTCGCCTCCTCGGCGTGCAGAAGGGTGATCGGGTTGCTCTCGTGCTGCCCAACTGCCCCCAACACGTTGCCGCTTTCTATGCGGTGTTGCGTCTCGGCGCGATCGTCGTCGAGCACAACCCGCTCTACACCGCGCGTGAGCTTCGTCACCAGTTCGAAGATCACGGTGCCCGCGTCGTTATCGCTTGGAACAATGCGGTAGAAACTCTGCAAGATTTTCCGGATGACCTCGCACTCGAGACCATCATTTCGGTCGATGTTCCCCGTGCGATGCGCCTCACGACTCGCGCGCTGCTGCGGCTGCCGATCGCGAAAGCGCGAGAATCACGCGCTGCGCTCACCACGAACGTGCGTGGAACGATCACGTGGCACGATCTGCTCAAGTCCGACCCGATCGACGCACACATCGTGCGCCCCGTGTCCGACGACCTCGCCCTCATTCAGTACACGAGCGGCACGACCGGCTTCCCTAAAGGCGCCATGCTCACCCACCTCAACCTGCTCACCAACGCTGCGCAGGCCCGTGCCTGGGTGCCGGCGGTGCCGCGGGGAACCTCCGTCGTTTATGCGGTGTTGCCGATGTTCCATGCCTACGGACTTACGCTCTGCTTGACGTTTACGACGAGCATCGGCGCGCGGCTCGTTCTGTTCCCTAAATTTGATCCTGACCTTGTGCTTGCGGTCGTGAAAAAGCGTCCCGCGACGTTCTTCCCCGCCGTCCCGCCGATTTACGCGCGACTCACTGCCGCAGCAGACGCTGCTGGTGTCTCGCTCAAAGGTATTGAGGTCGCCATTTCTGGTGCGATGCCGCTGTCGGCCACCGTCGTCGAGCCGTGGGAAGAACGCACCGGCGGCACGCTGGTTGAGGGCTACGGTCTTTCGGAGACCAGCCCGATCCTTATCGCCAACCCCGTCGGTCCCACGCGCCGCGCTGGCACCGTCGGATTGCCTTTGCCCAACACCGAAATCCGTGTCGTCGATCCGGACAACCCCACCGTTGATCGCGCGCTGGGGGAGGAGGGCGAGCTAATCGTTCGCGGCCCTCAGGTGTTCTCTGGTTACTGGGGCAAGCCTGACGAGACCGCTGAAGTCTTCGCGCCTGCGATCGACGACGGCAAAGAATGGTTCCGCACCGGCGATATCGTCACGGTGGATGCCGATGGTTTCGTCACCATCGTTGACCGCATCAAGGAACTCATCATCACGGGTGGATTCAACGTTGCTCCGAGTGAGGTTGAGGAAGCACTGCGCCGTCATCCGTCAATCGCGGATGCGGCCGTCGTCGGACTTCCCAGCGATCACAGCGGCGAAGATGTTGCTGCGGCCGTCGTTCTCGCTCAGGGCGCGAACCTTGACCAAGAGGTCGTGCGCAGCTTCCTGCGCGAGCATCTCTCGGCCTACAAGGTTCCCAAAACCATTGTGAGCGTCGACGATCTGCCGCGGTCGCTCATTGGCAAGGTCTTGCGTCGCGAGGTTCGCGACGAGCTCCTCGCCGACCGCTAGGTGTTATCGGCCGGGCTTGTCGGAATAACGGCAGGCCCGGGGATGAGGCCGAGCGAACGAAGCAAGGTTTCGCCGCCGTTGAACGCGATTGCGTAGCATTTCCAGCCGGGATCGCCATCGCCTGTGAGCTCGAAGCGCACGGAGTACGACACTGCTTGGGGTGCCAGATATTGCACGTAGGTCGCGCAGGTGCGATTGGCTGTGTTGTCGGCAGTGGCGGCAGCAGACACGATCCCGGGAACCACGAGCCCGATAAGTCCTAAGACGACAACAACGCGCATCACCCACACGAACGTGCGCGAGCGCAATGGCCGTTCGTTGTGCGGCTCATAGCCATCGAGCTCGGGGTGCTCTTCAGAGGTGCTCATCGTTGGCCATTCTGTCACTTGCAGCTGGTGGCGACGCTACTGTCGCCGAGTTAAGACACGAATGGCGGCGAACTCAAGGTTCGCCGCCATCTCGATTAGTGCGAGTCGGTCGCTTCAATCTCGGTACGATCGCCCGACCACAGGGTGTGGAAGGTGCCATCCATGTCAACGCGCTTGTAGGTGTGAGCACCAAAGAAGTCGCGCTGGCCCTGAACAAGGGCGGCAGGAAGGCGCGGTGCGCGAAGGCTGTCGTAGTAGGCGAGCGACGAGGAGAATGCCGGGGTGGGGATGCCGGCAGCGGCAGCGCCACCCACAACACGACGCCAGGAATCCTGCGTGCCTGCCATCGCCTCGGTGAAGTACGGCGCGGTAACGAGGGCCACGAGGCCCGGGTTCTCGGCGTAGGCCTCGGTGATGCGGTTCAGGAAGCGTGCACGGATGATGCAACCACCGCGCCAGATCTTGGCGATCTCGCCCTTCTTGATGTCCCAGTTGTACTCTTCAGCGCCGGCGACAATGGCGTCGAAACCTTGGCTGTACGCGATGATCTTCGACGCGTAAAGGGCTTGGCGAACATCTTCGATGAAGGCGGCCTTGTCTGCGACCTCAGGAATCGAGCTCGGGCCGGGCAGGGCGCTGGCGGCCGCGCGCTGAGCGGGCTTCGACGAGACGGCGCGGGCGAAGACTGCTTCGGCGATGCCGGAGACGGGCACTCCGAGGTCGAGCGCGGTTTGCACTGTCCAGACGCCGGTTCCCTTGGAACCAGCCTGGTCGAGGATGATGTCCACGAGCGGCTTGTCGGTCTTGGCATCAACCTGACGCAGAACTTCGGCGGTGATCTCGATGAGGTAGCTCTCGAGTTCGCCCTTGTTCCACTCGGCAAAGATGTCAGCGATTTCGGCGGGGGTTGCGCCGGTGCCCTGGCGGATGAGGTCGTAAGCCTCAGCGATGAGCTGCATGTCGGCGTATTCGATGCCGTTGTGAATCATCTTGACGAAGTGACCAGCGCCGTCGGTGCCGACGTGAGTAACGCACGGCTCGCCTTCGGCAACAGCGGCAATCGACTTGAGGATCGGGCCGAGGGTATCCCAGGCTTCAGCGGAACCGCCGGGCATGATCGATGGGCCGAGCAGTGCGCCCTCTTCGCCACCAGAGATGCCAGCGCCGACGAAGTTGATGCCGGTCTCGCGCACTGCCTTCTCGCGACGGATGGTGTCGGTGAAGAGCGCGTTGCCGCCGTCGACGATGATGTCGCCTGGCTCGAACGCTTCCGTCAGAGCGTCGATCACGGCATCCGTGCCCTTGCCTGCCTGCACCATGATGATCGCGGTGCGTGGCTTCGACAGCGACGCCGCAAATTCTTCATACGTGGATGCCGGAACGAAGCCAGCTTCGGGGTGCTCGGTGAGCAGGGTCTCGGTCTTCGAGTAGGAGCGGTTGTAGATGGCAACGGTGTTGCCCTCACGGCTCGCGAGGTTGCGGGCAAGGTTGGAGCCCATAACTGCGAGCCCTACTACGCCAATGTTTGCGGATGCTTGCTCAGCAGCGGTCATATCGTTCACTCCTTGACTCTGGGACAAAGTGGCGGGCTCCGTGGCTATAACTAGTTGGCCGGTCGTGACTGGTTAGCCCAATCATCAAGCCTAGGGCACACGGCGCAGCCGACATGCGGCATCCGTTCAGGCTTCGCGGCCGCGGGGGAGCCTGATGCAACAGTCACCCCAGACAACGTCGGGAGCGGAGGAGTAGCGTGGGGACTATGAGTCAGCCAGTAATCGTTACCGCCATTTTTCACATCCGACCCGATAGCCGCGATGCGGTTGTCGAGGCACTTCGCACGGCACTTCCTTTGGTACATGAGGAGCCCGGTTGCGAGCTTTACGCCATTCACGAGGCTGCGGATGGCATGCTCGTCATGATCGAGAAGTGGGAGTCGGAAGCGCTCCTCGACGCTCACGGTCAAAGCGCGGCTGTCGCCGCTCTTGTTGGCGAGATCGGTCAGTACCTCACGGCTGAGGTTGCCGTGACGCGAATGGCACCCATCCCTATCGGGACCACGGGCAAGGGCGCGCTCTAAACAGCAGCGTTCTTCTCACTTCTCCGCGTCGATCGGCTGCGTCTTCTTGGCGCAACCGATCGACGCGTTTGTGCGTGCAGGCGCAGTAGCGCCGCGCTCTAGTAGCGCTCGGGCTCTGCGCCCAAGAGAAAACGTCGCCCGCTTATCTCTGTGGGGGTGATCTCGACCCAAATGTATTTAAGGGTTGGGATGAGGGGCCGAAGCGGCAGCTGGTCTGCTTCGTAAATCTCATCCTGAGATTCGATGACGCGCGCGGTGCCTTTGGCGACGACACTCCATGCTGTGTGCGGGCCCACGAAGTCTGTCTCAAAGGCGACACGATCGTTGATTGTGAGCTTGAGCAGTTTGGTTCCCTGCGACGTACGTAAAAGTAGTCGTTCGCCGACCGCAATGAAATTGACGGGGGTGATCTCAGGTTCCCCCTGAAAGCTGACGGCGATCCTGCCTAGATCGGCAGTGCGCAGCAATTCCCAACAGGTTTCCAGCGCTAGTTCTTCAACTGGGTCATTCAGATTCTCGCTCATGGAGTCATCCTTCCGTGGCCCAATTCTCCCACTCGGGCCCGCGAGTTACCAGCCTGAGTAGCTGAGAAACGCGCGGCTAGCGGGCGGTGCTGAAAGCATCCCTTCACCGAGCTTCGGAGATATATTCTCAACAACTTTGCATTAAGTCTGCTTTAAGGCACACTGGTCAAATTGATATCTGACGTAACGACGCGTCAATTGTTAGGAACACTGTGACTTCACAATTTCCACCCCTCATCGTGATGGGTGTCTCAGGATCGGGTAAATCCACCGTTGGCGCTGCCCTAGGCGAAGCGCTTGGCATGCAGTTCATCGACGGTGACGATCTTCACCCCCGTGCTAATAAAGAGAAGATGGCTGCTGGCCACGCTCTGAACGACGAAGACCGCGCTCCGTGGCTCGAGATCATTGCCGACCGCATCGGCGCAGAACTCGCTGACGGAAACCCCATCATCGTCGCGTGCTCCTCGCTCAAGCGCTCCTATCGGCGCATCCTCACCGCGTATGCTCCCTCGACGGTCTTCGTGCACCTGCAGGGAGCCCGCGAAGTCATCGCTGAGCGCCAGTCGCACCGCAACCACGAGTACATGCCCAACAGCCTCCTCGACTCGCAGTTCGCCACGCTCGAACCGCTCCAGGACGATGAGCGCGCTGTGCTCGTCGACCTCACTCACACTCCGGATGACATCGTCCGGTCCATCAAAAAAGACCTCACCGACAATTACGTCGGCTGAGCTGCACTGTAGAAGTTAGGACAATGATGACCGACCTCCAATTGCTGTGGGAGCTGCCCACATGGGGCTTGATGCTCCTCGCTGCGGGTGCCATTGCGCTCCTGCTTGTACTGATCATCGTGGGCCGCGTTCATGCGTTCCTCTCGCTGATCATCGTCAGCCTGGTGACCGCGATTGCCGCGGGTATCCCGACGAACCAGATAATCCCCACCCTCACCTCTGGCTTCGGTGGCACCCTCGCCAGCGTTGCTCTGCTGGTCGGTTTGGGAGCGATGCTCGGCCGAATGCTTGAGATGAGTGGTGGAGCACAAGTGCTCGCCGATTCGCTCATTCGCCGCTTCGGTGAAAAGCGTGCGCCTCTTGCTCTCGCAGTAGCGTCGCTCATGATGGGTTTCCCCATCTTCTTCGACGCCGGTCTTGTCGTGATGCTGCCGATCATCTTCACCGTTGCACGTCGCCTCGGCGGATCACTCCTGTTCTACGCGTTCCCCGCCGCCGTTGCCTTCTCGGTGATGCACATCTTCGTGCCGCCGCACCCCGGCCCCGTTGCCGCGACCGGTCTGCTCGGAGCTGACGTCGGACTCGTTCTGATCTTCGGCCTCATCGTCGCCATCCCCACTTGGTATGTCGTCGGTTACAAGTTCGGTACCTGGACAGGTAAGCGCTTCGACATCGCGATCCCCGACATCCTGTTCGGAAGCGCGGATGACGAAAAGGCATCACAGTTCAAGTCAAACCCCAAGCTCGGCACGATTCTCTTCCTCCTTCTCCTCCCTCTCGTGCTCATCTTCATGAACACCGGCCTCAACGCGCTCGCAACCGCTGGCGTCGTTGACCTTGAGAACCCGCTCGTGCAGGTGCTGCGCCTTCTTGGTGAAACTCCCATCGCTCTGCTAATCACCGTGGTCTTCGCGATGTGGTTGCTCGGTTGGAAGCGCAACAAAGAGCGCACGCTCATCGAGACCATCGTTGACAGCGCGCTCGGCCCGGTTAGCTCGATCATCCTCATCACCGGTGCCGGTGGAATGTTCGGTGGCGTACTGCGTGCCAGCGGAATCGGCGCCAGCATTGCAACGTCGCTCGAATCGATCGGTATGCCGCTCATCGTTGCCGGCTTCGTGATCGCCGCGATCATCCGCGTCGCCCAGGGTTCAGCAACGGTCGCGCTCACCACTTCGGCCGCGCTCATTCAGCCCGTCGTACTCGCTGACGCTGGCCTCAACCCGGTCGAACTTGCTGCCATCGTGCTCGCGCTCGCCGCCGGTTCGGTGTTTGCTGGTCACGTGAACGACTCTGGCTTCTGGTTGGTCAGCCGCTTCTTTGGCATGGACACCCAGACCACGCTTCGCACCTGGACGGTCGGTCAAGCACTGATTGGTGTCATGGGCTTCGCGATTGCGTTCGTCATCTTCATCATCGCCGGAATGTTCTAGGAGATAGCTGTGGCATCCACCATGTTTGACCTCACGGGGCGCATTGCGCTCGTTACCGGATCTAGTCGAGGAATCGGGCGAGTTATCGCTCAAGCCCTCGCCGTGGCCGGAGCAACGATCGTGCTGAACGGTCGCGACGAAGAGCGGCTCGCCGCCACTCACGCCGACTTCAGCTCCGAGTTTGGGGCCGACCGCGTTTACGCTCGCGCGTTTGACGTAGCGGATGCCGCAGCTGTCGCCACCGCAATTGCCGAGATCGAGGCATCCATCGGTGCGATTGGGGTGCTCGTGAACAACGCGGGCATCCAGCATCGCGAACCGATGCTCGACCTCGACGTGGAGGACTGGAACCGCGTCATCGCCACCAACCTCACGAGCGCCTTCCTCGTCGGTCGTGAAGTTGCCCGCCACATGCTGGAGCGTGGCGAGGGCAAGATCATCAACATTGCATCGGTGCAGACCGACCTTGCGCGCCCCACTATCGGGCCGTACACGGTGTCGAAGGGTGGCATCCGCAACCTCACTCGTGCCATGACGGCCGAGTGGGCCAGTGGCGGATTGCAGATAAATGCAATCGCTCCCGGTTACATTCACACCGAGATGACGCAGGCGCTCGTCGATGACGACACCTTCAACAACTGGATTCTGGGTCGCACGCCCGCTGGTCGTTGGGGCACTCCCGCCGACCTCGGTGGCCCGGCCGTGTGGCTGGCCTCGAGTGGCTCCGACTATGTCAACGGCCAAGTCATCTTCATTGATGGCGGCATGACGGTCGTCGTCTAACCACCTTTCGAAACGCGGGAGCGCCGTGCACCTGTGCGACGCTCCCGCTTTCTTGTTAACACCCGAATAGAAACGAAGCTCATGACACCCGAACTCCCCGCTGACACCCTCGCCGTTGTCGTTCACGCGCAAGACGATTTGCGGGTCGACACGATTCCGCTTGCGCAGCCCGCAGCGGATGAGGCTGTCGTGCAGGTTGCGTTCGGTGGCGTGTGTGGGTCTGACCTGCACTACTGGAGTCACGGCGCCGCAGGGGAGTCGATCCTCAAGGCCCCAATGATTTTGGGTCACGAAGTCGTGGGCACCGTCGTGCAGCAGGCCGCGGATGGAACGGGCCCAGCGGTCGGGGCGGCCGTGGCTGTGCATCCGGCAACTCCCGGTGGCACCGAGCCACGCTGGCCCGAAGACCGCCCTAATCTTTCTCCCGGCTGCACCTACCTCGGTAGTGCTGCGCGGTTCCCTCACACCGAGGGTGCTTTCGCCGAGTTCGTCACTCTGCCGAGTCGGATGCTGCGGGCACTGCCCAGCTCGCTAGAGCTACGCGAGGCCGCTCTTGTTGAGCCGGCGAGTGTGGCTTGGCACGCCGTCTCGCGTGCCGGAGATGTGCGCGGAAAGCGTGCTCTCGTGATCGGCGCAGGACCCATCGGAGCCCTCATCGTCGCCGTGCTCAAGCGTGCCGGTGCCAGCGAGATTGTGGCCGTCGACATGTTTGCCGGGCCGCTGGCCACAGCGCAAGCGGTTGGTGCGACATCCATTCTTCATGCCACCGATGTGGATGCCGTTGCCGCCGTTGATGCCGACATCGTCTTCGAGTCCTCGGGCAGCTATCGCGGTCTCGCCTCGGCGGTGCGCGGAGCAACCCGTGGCGGTCGCGTTGTCATGGTTGGCCTGCTGCCCTCGGGGGAGCAGCCCGCACTCATCTCGCTTGCCATCACGCGCGAGCTGGAGCTCGTCGGGTCGTTCCGTTTCAACGACGAGATCGACGAAGTAATTGCGGCGCTCGCCGACGGCTCTCTCTTCGTCGAGCCCATTGTCACGCACGAGTTCGCGGCATCCGATGCCCAAGAAGCATTCGCGGTGGCGAAGGACTCTGAGCACAGCGGCAAGGTGCTGCTGCGCTTCTAAGCGCTGGCGCGTTTCTCGCGCAGCTCGCCGCTAATCGAGGAAGATGCGGGGCTCGCCAGCCCAGATGGGTTCGACTTCTTCGATCGTGCGGCTCATGATGCGCTCCATCGAGGCGAAGGCGTCGTCGGGGCGCTTGCCTTGAATGGCATCGGCAACGTCTACGTGCAACTGCAGCGCTTCTTCGTGGGGTGTTGACGGCATGAGGCCACGATTCGTGCGGCCGGTCAGTACTTCGGCGATCACTCGGTCGAGGCGGGCAAACATTTCGTTGCCGCTCGCGGCAAGAACGAGCGAGTGAAAGCGGATGTCGAGCTCCAGAAACAGCTCGAGGTCGCCTGAGCGGCCAACGGCCCGCATGCGCGCGGCCAGAGCGAGCAGTTCGCCGGCAGCCTCGTTGGAGGCGTGCAGCGCGGCAAGCTGCGCGGCCTGAGGTTCGATAGCGCTGCGCAATTCGGTGAGCGAGCGCAACTGGCGCCCGTTCTCGGTCTGTTCGAGTCGCCACCGAATGACGAGCGGGTCATACAGACTCCACTCCGACATCGGCTTGACGCGCATCCCGACCCGCTTCACGGAAGCAACCATCCCCAGGGACTGCAGCACGCGGACCGCTTCGCGAACAACCGAGCGCGAGACGCCGTAACGCTCTTCCAGCTGTTCGGCAAGAATCGTGGAGTCGGGGGAGATCTCACCCGAAACGATACTGAGCCCGAGATCATTAAGCACGCGTGCGTGAAGGCTTTCGGACATGCCGTTATTTTAGTGCGTCGGTTGGTCGTGTCCGGGGCGATTTGCGGCGCGCGGTTATGTTCGCTTCGTTCGTTGACGATCGATCGCTCAGTTGGCGTTGTCGAGAATGCACCGCGCTCACTCTGGCAAGCGGAAGGTAGTGATGGGGCGCGTCGATACCAGGCTTATAGCGATGTCTCGTGCCGAGTCTTCTGTGAGTTGATGCTTTGCCACTAACGAGGCGAGGTATGACGCGTCGACGCGTCGCGACATGTCGTGCCGTGCTGGGATCGAGCAAAACGCACGAGTGTCGTCAATGAATCCTGACGTCTTCGCGAAACCCGCGGTTTCGGTAACCGATTCGCGGAACCGGAGCATCGCGGCGGGGCTATCCAGAAACCACCACGGTGCCCCGGCGTACACCGCGGGATAAAATCCGGCCAACGGGGCGATCTCTCGTGAGAAAGCGGACTCATCCACGGTGAACAACACCAAGTGGAACGTTTTGTCGGTGCCGAAGTCTCGCAAAATAGGCTCAAGCGGGCGGGTGAAGGAAACCCGATCAGGAAGGTCGTGACCAGTGTCCGGGCCGTAGGCGTCGAAGGTCGGTTGGTGATGGTTGCGGATGACTCCGGCATGTAGCTGCATGACAAGACCGTCGTCGACCGACATTTCTGCAAAGCGGTAGAGCATGTTTCGGCGGTACGCAGTTGCCTCGTCGGCAGTGAGTGTGCCAGCAAGTCCAGCGCTGTGAAGCCGCTCAGCGTCGTGCGGCGTGAGGGGGTCGGACCCGGCATCGAGCACTCCAGTGTCGGTCGCTGTTGCGCCATGGGCGATGAAGTACTCACGCCGTGCTCGCAGGGCCGTGAGGAGCCCGTGATAGGTGCCGCAGTCGATTCCTGAAGCCTCAGAAAGTGCATCCAGTTTCGACTTCCACCCGACGGCAAGCGGATTCATGTAGACATCGGCCCGCAGAGTGGGCAACACATGGCCGGTAAAGGTGGGGTCTGCGGCAAGCGCGGCATGAGCGGCGAGATCGTCGGCGGGATCATCTGTCGTCGCCAGCACACGGATCCCAAAGCTGTCGAAGAGCGCACGTGGTCGCATGGCGTCGGTCTCGATAGCGGCCGCAAGCTGGTCATAGATGCTGTCAGCATTCGCTGCCGAAGGTACATCAGTGACACCGAAGACGTGGCTCAGCTCCATCTCGAACCATTCCATGACGGGAGTGCCAAGAAAAACGTTCCAGTTTTCGCTGAAGCGGCGCCAGATATCTCGTCCGCTCGCTGGCGAGGGAACGCCGTTGCGCGCAAGACCGAGTTCATGGAGTTCAACGCCGTTGGCGTGCAGCAGTCGAGTCACATAGTGATCCGGCGTGATGAGCAGGGCAGCGGGGTCGGGAAACGGAACATTGTCGAGCAGCATGGATGCTTCAACATGGCCGTGTGGCGAGTAGATCGGTGCGGCACTTACTTCGTTGTAAAGTCGGCGCGCTATGTCTCGCTCTGTGGGGTTGCTGGAGAAAAGGCGATCGGGGTGGAGGGACAGTTGTGTCATTGCGCCTTCTTGCGAGAGGGGGCGGGACCGGTGGAGTCTCGCACGGTGAGATGGGTCGGAAGTACTACAGCGTGGCGGGGAGTCTGTTGGGGCTCCTGGGAAAGATTTGCGAGCAACATTGAGACGGCAACTCTGCCGGCCTGCTCGATGGGTGCCGTCAACGTAGTGAGCGGAGGGTTGCAGAAATCGGCTCCGAAGATGTCATCGCAGCCGACAATGCTGACGTCATCGGGAACGCGGACGCCTCGGTCACGAAGCCGGGAGAGCATTCCGATAGCGAGCAAATCGTTGAAGGCTACGCACGCTGTTGCTCCGCTATTGATGACAGCATCTGCGGCTGCGGCACCGCCGACGAGTTTCGGTGAGAAGGGCCCCAACCTACGAGCGGTGAGCCCGTGGCGCTTCATGGCGCGCACAAAGGATCTCCAACGCCCTTCGTTTGACCACGAGGTTTCGGGGCCCGCCGCGTAGACGACTTCTCGGTGCCCGAGCGAGATGAGGTGTTCGACGGCTTGATCGATTCCGAATGGCGAGTCGATGAACACGCTGGGAACACCGGCGGTCTGTCGGTTGATGGCAACAATCGGGATCGCGGCGGAGATTTCAGTGAGTTCGCGATCCGTGAGCCGGGAGGCTGCGATAACCGCGCCGTCGAAGGAGCCCCGCAGCCCGCGAAGCATCGACTGCTCAAGCTCTGATGACTCTTCCGTGTCGATCAGTAATTGTGAGTAGCCGGCTGCTCTCGCCTGTTGCTGGGTTCCCCGGATGATGTCGAAGTAGAACGGATTGGACACGTCGGCGACGAGGACTGCTATCGACTTTCCCTGCACGTTCGCGATCGCGCCCATGCTGAGCTTGCGCGCTTGAGACGTGCCGATATAGCCGAGTTTTTCTGCAGCGCGTTCGATCCGCTCTCGGGTCGCAGCATTCACGCGACTTGGCGTGGACAATGCACGCGACACTGTCGACGTGGCTACGCCGCTCAAGTCAGCGACATCCTTGAGGGTCGCCGGGCGTTCCGGAGTCGCTGAGGGGCTGTTTTGCATATCCCGAGGTAAGCAGACCACAGTAATTTTGGCAATATTTGGCAAGATATTGCGCAAAATTTGCCACGTTGCCTAGAGTTCGAGGCACACGCCGGAACCGTCCTCGTCGAGAGGCCAGTTGTTCTGGCTTTCCGTCGCACCACTCAAAGAGGAGTTCCGATGATCAAGAAGAAAATGTTGGGAGCACTGGCGGGTCTCGCCGTTGCGGTACTGAGCGTTCAGGCATGCTCGACTGACTCAGCCGGTGAGGCTGGAGCAGTCGATGGCTCAGGCCAGACACTCAACGTGCTGATTGCCGCAAACACGCTGTACCCGACAGAACAGCAAGCCTGGTTCGATGATGTTTCGGCCACCTTCGAAGCCGAAACCGGTGCCACCGTTGAGTTCGAAACATTCGCTTCGGCCAACGACGAACTCACGAAAATCCAAACTTCAGTGCTCTCCGGCCAAGGCCCTGACGTGTACTCGCTCGGTACGACGTTCACGCCGACCGCTTATTCCACGGGGGCGTTCGTGACGCTCGGCGATGAGCAATGGGAGCAAGTCGGCGGCCGCGACAAGTTCGTTGAAGCATCGCTTGGAATTTCCGGACCCGACGAGGAGAACGAAATCGGCGTGCCTCTCGCGAGCCGTCCGTTCGGCCTCGCGTACAACACTGAACTCCTCGAAGCAGCAGGCTTCGACGCTCCCGCCGACAGCTGGGATGGCCTCGTCGAGCAGGCCAAGGCAATGACTCACGACGATCAGTACGGCATGGCAATCGCGTACGCCGACAGCTACAACCCGTGGAAGTTCATTTGGAGCATGTCGCTTCAGGCCGGTAACCCATTGATCGACGGCGACACCGCAACTCTCGACGACGAGGCCACCTTCGACGCGTACACGTCGTATTTTGAGTGGATGACCGTCGACAAAGTTGTCGACCCCGCGTCAGTGGGATGGCAAAACGCGCAAGCCGTTGCGGCCTTCGCTGACGGCAAGGCAGCCTTCCTGCCGATGACTACCGCGACGTCGTCGGTGACATTTGACGCCTCTGACGTTGCCGGAAAGTACGCGTTCGCCACCTTGCCGCTCATTCCGCCAGGGGAAACTTCGGCACCCAGCGATTCGATTGCGGCAGCGACCATCATCTCCGGCGACAACATCGTTGTGGCCAACTATTCGCCGAACCAAGACTTGGCGTTTGCCTTCATCAAGTTGCTCACCGATCCAGCACAGCAAGAGATCTACTTCAACACTTTCGGTGAGATGCCGACCAATGCTGAAGCAGCCGCGACGATCGAGAGCGAAAATGAACTGCTTGCGCCGCTGCTTGAAGCGGGTTCTCTGGCAGTCGGAACACCATTCAGCGGAGCGTGGGGCGATGTCCAACTCGCCCTCGGAAACGTGGCGGTGCAGCTCATCCCGGATATGCAATCCGGCGGGGTATCTGACAGCGCACTTCAAGCGCAGCTCGACGCCGCGCAAACCGCTGCGCAGTCGGCTCTCGACCGCGCACAGTAATAGGGATCTTCACCGATGACCGTGACTAAGCCCACGACTGACCGCCACATCGACCCCGACAAGGACGGTGTGGCGGGCAGCCGCCCGCAACCACGACCCACACGTTCGCGCAGTGTAGAGAAGCGCAATCGCCCACTCTGGATGCTCGCCCCCGGCGGTATCCTCATGCTGCTGGTGATCGTGGTGCCGGTTTTGGTCGCGGTCTTCATCTCACTGCTCGATCTCGATCAGTACTCGCTGCGCGAATGGATACAAGCCCCGTTTATCGGTTTCAACAACTATGTCGAGGCTGCTGCATCCTCCTCGATGTTTCACGCCGTTTGGCTCAGCGTCTCGTACTCGTTGATCGTCGCTGTGATCACGCTGCCGGTCGGGGTTGCAGCGGCACTCGCTGCACAGAATAGCTTTCGCGGACGCGGGTTCGTCCGCTCGGTCTTTCTCATTCCTTATGTGCTCCCCGCGTTCGTGGTCGGCACCGTGTGGCGCACTATGTTGCAGCCGTCCGGAGTCGTCAACAACATGCTCGACGGAGTCGGAATCGATGGAGGTCTCTGGCTCAACGGGCCGCAGAGCTACTGGGCACTAGTGCTTGTTCAGGCCTGGTCGTCGTGGCCGTTCTTTTACCTGCTGGTCTTGTCAGGATTGCAAGCGGTCGATGTGGAAGTTCACGAGGCAGCAGCGCTCGATGGTGCCAAGTGGTGGACCAAGCTGCGGTATGTCATTTTTCCGTACCTCCGCGGGCCTATCGCGCTAGCCCTCATCATTTCCTTTCTTCACAACATCAATAGCTTCACTTTGCCGTTCGTGCTGTTTGGGGTCCCCACTCCCTATGACGTTGAAGTCTTGCCGCTTCTTACCTACCTTTCCAGCTTCCAGAGCTTCCGCTTTGGGCTCAGCGCAGCGATGGCAGTGTTCTCTCTCGTGCTTATTGCTGTTCCGCTGGCGATCTATCTCCGTGCAGTGAAGCTCGATACCGGAGACGAAGGACACAAAAAATGACTGTCGATATTCGGGCCACTCCACGGCGCACCGGCCAACGTCGAGAGGATCTCGTGATGCGGCTTTTGCCGCGACCGCTCTTGGTCTCGATCGTGGTTATCTTGCTCCTCGTCGTTCTCGTGCCCGTTCTCTACATATTCCTCGCTTCGATCAATTCGGATGTCAGCATCGTCCGCGGGGACTTCTGGCCACGGGACATCACGTTCACGAATTACGTCGATATTTGGAGCACTGTTGAATTGGGCAAAGGCCTCTTCAATAGCGTTGTCGTAGCGGGTTCAGTTGCGGTAATCAGCGCGTTTATCGCGGTCGCAATGGCTTATGTGCTCGTGCGCTACCAGTTCTTCGGCCGACTGACGATTCTGCGAGGGCTACTCGCGCTGCAGTCAATTCCCGGAACACTCATCCTGCTGCCGGTTTTCGTGATCTTCTCGAGCCTCTCTACGATCATCGGAATTCAAATCATTGGTACTCGCGGAGCGCTCTTCGTGACCTACCTCACGTTCGCCCTCCCGTTCTCGACGTGGGTCATGGTCACCTATTTGAGAGGGCTACCTCGCGAACTGGAGGAAGCAGCGCGGATCGACGGAGCCTCGTCGTGGACGATCCTCACCCGGATCATCGTTCCGCTCAGCTGGCCGGGAATTGTGGTTTCGGGCATTTTCGCCTTCTTGCTCGGTTGGAACGACGTGCTTTTCGCATCCGTCATCACCAATCCCGAGACGCGCACGGTGGCTGTCGCGCTTCAAGTCTTCGGGGCGACAGCAGAGGGCGGGGCCGTGCCGATCTATGGACAGATGATGGCTGCATCGCTCGTCTGTGCGGTTCCCGTTGTTGTTCTGTATCTCGTATTCCAGCGCTACCTCGTAGGTGGCCTCACAGCAGGAGGAGTCAAATGACCGACGTCACATGGACGCTATCTGGATTCGGCGATGAGATCGGCGATGATCCTCACGTTCAGGTGGCTGTTCTTCAAGCTCTCGATGCGAAGTTCATCGAAGTGCGGAGCGCGTGGGGCACCAACATCATCGATCTTGATGAGGCGCAGCTCGATCAGCTTGCCGCGGTCTTCTCCGAGCGTGAGATGGGAGTGTCGGCAATCGCCAGCCCGGTTGGCAAAGTCGACGTGTCCCTTCCCGTCGATCACGAACTTGAGAGGTTGACGCGCGCGATCACTGCTGCGCACCGGCTCGATAGCCCCTACATTCGAATCTTTTCTTTCTTTCGAGACGCCGACATTGAGGTCGAGAGCATTCGCGACGAGGTCCTCCTTCGGATGAAAGCGTTGGCTGACTTGGCCGAGCGCGAAAGCATCGTATTGCTTCATGAAAACGAGAAAGACATTTATGGCGATACGCCGGGACGCGTGCTCGACATCATTGAGTCCGTTGGCTCACACGCGCTGAAAGTCGCTTGGGATAACGCCAATTTCGTGCAGGTCGGGGTCAAGCCCTTTACCGATGGTTTCGCTCTGTTGCGGCCTCACTTGGAGTATCTGCAAGTTAAGGACGCGATCGCTTCCACCGGTGAAGTGGTGCCGGCAGGCGAGGGCGACGGCGAACTTCTCGAAACGGTGACCGCACTGCGGGATTCCGGCTTCTCCGGCTTCACATCGTTGGAGCCCCACTTGAGTATGAATCACGCGCTCGGCGGGTTCTCCGGCCCGGAAGCCTTCGGACGTGCAGCGCGCGCATTTGCCCAGCTCACCTCAACTATTGGAGTAAAGACACAATGACCTTCAGCGTCGCAATTGTCGGCAACGGCATCATCGGATACAACCACGCGAAGGCCATCGTGGCCCACGGCGAGCTTGAGATCGTGGCTCTGATCGATGCCGTGCCAGAGGCAAGCAGCGCGCTCGCCGACTTCGTTGAGAACGACCTCAAGCGGCCTCGTCCCGTCACGGCGACATCTCTCAGCGGTGCAGCTCCCGCGGACATCGTGGTGATTTGTACACCAAGTGGCCTGCACGTGTCGCTGGCTGAAGAAGCGATTGCGGCGGGCAGCAACGTTGTGATCGAAAAGCCGCTCGACAGCAATTTGCCGCGCGCCCGGAGAATTGCCGCTATCGCGCGCCAGGCAGAGGCTCAGGGCCTCGTCGTCTCAGTGATTAGCCAGCACCGTTTCGATCCAGCAAGTGTCGTCGTCTTCGACGCCATTGAGCGCGGACGATTCGGGCGCATCACCTCGGCGGTGGCCTCGGTTCCATGGTGGCGATCTCAGGAGTACTACGACTCGGGTAATTGGCGTGGAACGTGGGAGCTCGATGGCGGGGGCGCCGTGATGAATCAGGGAGTTCATACCGTTGACCTATTGCGGTGGTTGCTGGGGACACCGGTATCGGTGAGCGCAGAAACTGCCAGGCTCGCTCACGACCGTATAGAAGTTGAAGACACAGCAGTCGCGACGATTCGTTTCGAGTCGGGGGCGCTCGCCGTCGTCCACGCGACCACTGCTGCTTTTCCGGGTATGACGGTGAGCCTGCAAGTTCATGGCTCTCAGGGGTCGGCGATCATCCAAGATGATCAGCTTGCGTACTTCTATGCGGCCGACGAACCGAGTGAACCAGAAGCGGTCAACCAAGCGGCGGCCGCCATTGCGCCGGAAGAACTCTATGGGGCGGAGAAAGACGCCGAGGCATTCGCGATCGGACACCTGCGCCAATATCAGGACATCGTTCAGGCGATCGACAATGGCACGGCGCCGGGAGTGACCGTCGACGACGCGTTACTTTCCCTCGTGCTCGTACAAGCCATTTACATTTCCGCCTCGCAGGGGAAACCTGTCGCATTTGCCGATGTGGTGGCAGGCAAATACGACGACACAGAACGCGTCACGGGAGGAACAGCATGAAGTTCTCAGTTTTTACAGCATCGACCCCAGAGTGGGAACCAGCCGAAGCGGCTCAGATGCTGGCGAATCAAGGGTGGGACGGCATTGAGTGGCGAGTCACTGATCAGTCGGCCTCCGACGAACCTGGCTTTTGGGCGGGCAACCGCGCCACCTGGCCCCTGACGGGGCTGGAAGAGTCCCTTCCGCGCATTGCTGAAGTAACGAAAGCCGCAGGGCTCGAATTTTCAGGCATCGGCGGCTACGCCCGCAGCAATAATCACGAAGACGTTGAGCGGATGCTGGCGGCGACGGCTGCGCTCGGTGCTCGCCAAGTTCGGGTCACAGTGCCGCCGCGCGGTGATGGCAATTACCGGGAGGTGTTCGACGCGACGCGAGCTGACTTTGAGTGGATCGCCACTCGTGCGGCCGCCCACGGCGTCAAAGCTCTTGTAGAACTGCACCACCAGACGCTTACGGCCTCAGCTTCTGCCGCGCTTCGCATGGTCGATGGTCTCGACCCGTCCCATGTCGGCGTGATTCATGACCTCGGCAATCTGCTGATTGAGGGGCAAGAGGATCATGTTTCGGCTTTTCAGATGCTCGGCGAATATCTTGCACACATCCACGTCAAAAATGTGGCGTGGTATCCCGAGGAGCCCGTTGACGGCGTGACGACTTGGAAAGAACACTGGGCGCCTCTCGCCACGGGGCAGGCCGATGTGCGGGCGTATTTCCGGGCGCTTGCGGCGGTCGGGTACGACGGGTGGGTCACGCTCGAAGACTTCTCCACCGAACTGCCGCTCGAACAGCGCACGCGTGAAAACCTCGACTTCGTAAAGGATGCCGCGGCACGCGCGGTCCGCGATGACTAACGATCACACTGCGACTACCACTCGCGCTCCGGTGCGAATTGCGCATCTGGGTTTGGGGGCGTTTCATCGAGCGCATCAGGCGTGGTACACCCACGTCGCCAACGGAGCATCCGATGAGCAGTGGGGGATCGAAGCTTTTAGTGGACGTCGCACAGAGCTCGTTGACGCCCTTCGCGAGCAGGACTTTCGTTACACACTGATCGTTCGCGACTCAGACGGCGAGTCGGCAACGCGGATCGACAGCATCGTGGCCGCTGCGTATGGAGACGACGGCGCGCGCTGGCGAGACGTGATCGCCGACCCCGCGGTGGCGTTACTCACTATGACGATCACCGAGGCTGGTTACGCGCTCGACGTCGCTGTCGAATGTGACAAGAACGCGCTCGTTGCAGACGATGGTGCGGCAATGGTGACGGCGCCTGGCCGCATTGTTGATGGGCTCCGTGCGCGTTCGCGAGCCCACGCGGGACCATTCGCCATCGTCAGCTGCGACAACCTGCCCCGCAACGGCGTGGTTACCCACGACGTCGTGGTCAGCCTCGCGGCACAGGTCGATCGGGGCCTCGCCGAGTGGATCGAACGAAACGTGTCTTTTGTGTCGAGTGTGGTGGACAGAATCACGCCGGGGGCGACACCGGATGACTCGTCGACGGCGCTCGCCCTTGCAGGTCACAGCGATGCCATCCCTGTCGTCACCGAACCATTTTCTGAATGGATCCTTAGCGGAGAGTTTCCTGCAGGCCGTCCCCACTGGGAGAGCGGTGGCGCACGATTCGTCGACAATATCGAAGCGTTCGAAAACCGAAAACTGTGGTTGCTCAATGGAGCTCACTCCTTACTTGCCTATGTCGGAACGTTGCGGGGGCACGACACTGTCGATGAAGCAATGAACGACGAGTGGTGTCGTGAACGGGTGGAACAGCTGTGGGCTGAAGCTCGGGACGTCATCGAGCTCAATGAGTCAGAGCTCGACGCTGCCGTCGAGGCGCTGCGCGCACGATTCGCCAATTCGAGCATCCGGCACCTGCTTCTTCAGATTGCGGCAGATGGATCCCAAAAGTTGCCCTCGCGCATAGTCGAGGTGCAGCGCCGTCGGCTCGCAGCGGGCTTGCCTATTGGTGCGGCCGGCGCTCTGGCCATCGCCGCGTGGCTTACACACCTTCGTGATCACCCGGAATGGGTTTCTGATGTCCGAGCGAGTGGGCTTCACGACCAGCTGATCCATAGTGACGGCGGGGCCCAGGTCGAGTTGATTTTGGATCTCATCGCTCCCGACAAGAGCCACGGACTCAGCACGGCAGTCTCTGAAGCCTTAGCCGAATTAGCGCCACATCGAAAGGACCCCTCATGATCATTGACGCAGCCGAGGTAATCGTCACTAGCCCGGATCGCAATTTTGTCACCCTCCGATTAACGACCGATGACGGTCTGATCGGACTGGGCGATGCAACCCTCAACGGTAGGGAGCTTGCGGTGGTGTCTTATCTGCGTGATCACGTCGTACCGCTACTTATCGGGCGAGATGCTCACACGATTGAAGACACTTGGCAGTTTCTCTACCGGAGCGCCTATTGGCGGCGTGGCCCGGTGACTATGGCTGCGATCGCGGCGGTGGATGTCGCACTGTGGGATATCAAAGCGCAGGCGGCAGGAATGCCTCTCTATCAACTGCTGGGCGGCGCTTCGCGCACGGGACTGCTTGCATACGGGCACGCATCGGGTAAAACGAATGAAGAGTTGTTCGACAGCGTGCGTGAACATCAAGAAGCCGGGTATCGAGCGATTCGAATTCAGACGGGGGTCCCCGGTCTGAATTCGATTTATGGCATCGCTTCCAATGCAACCTTTGATGCGAACAGTGGCGTTCGCTACGATCATGAACCCGCCCAGCGGGGCGCGTTTCCTGCTGAAGAAGATTGGGACACGCGCAGTTACCTGAGGCACGTACCCTCCGTCTTCGAAGCCGTGCGCAATGAGTTTGGGCCCGAGCTTCCCCTCTTGCACGACGGCCACCACAGAATGACGCCGATTCAGGCAGCGCAATTGGGCAAATCACTTGAGCCTTATGACCTGTTTTGGCTTGAGGACTGCACGCCAGCAGAAAACCCGGAGGCGCTGCGACTCGTGCGCCAGCATACGACGACTCCGCTTGCGATCGGCGAGATCTTCAATACGGTCTGGGACTATCAGCAGATTATCCGTGAACAACTCATCGATTATGTGCGTAGTGCCGTAACGCACACCGGTGGCATTAGTCACCTCAAAAAAATTCTGGAATACGCCAGTCAGTACCAGATCAAGTCGGGGATGCACGGCCCCACCGATATCTCTCCTGTCGGGATGGCGGCGGCAATGCATCTGGGGCTTGCGATCCACAATTTCGGGATACAGGAGTACATGAAACACGGCGCTAAGACAGATTCGGTATTCGAGCAGTCGTTTACGTGGGAGAACGGCATGCTGCATCCGGGAAACAAGCCCGGCCTCGGTGTCACGCTCAATGTCGACGAGGCTGGCCGCTACCCCTATGCGCAGGCTTACTTGCCCTACAATCGGCTGGCGGACGGTACCGTTCACGACTGGTGACGGGGTTCGCCGTTGGGGTAACGCTGCAGGCGGCGAACGTGTAGCATTAGCGGTTGAACTTCGGCGAGGGAACCATCTGGTTCCGTTATCGACGCGGCGGGCAAGTCACAGGGCTTTTCCTCACGTGGCAGATCTTTGGTCTGCCGGCGTTCGAGTTGAACTACAGACAATGATCTGGGCACTGAGCCCGCTGCAAACTTCGCGTTTGCGCAGGCACTGCGCTCACAACAGACTTCGGTCTTATTAGGAGATAACAATGGCTAAGCCAGGCGTTAACCACGTAGTCACGGATGCCCGTGAATCCTTCGGCAAGGGTGCTGCTCGCAAGCTCCGTGCCCTCGGCAAGATCCCCGCCGTCATCTACGGTCACGGCACCGACCCCATCCACGTTGCCCTCCCGGGTCACGAGATCGGCCTCATTCTCCGCAAGTCGAACCAGATCTTGGACCTCGACATCAACGGCAAGAGCCAGCTCGCCCTCGTGAAGGACGTGCAGAAGGACCCCGTTCGCCAGATCATCGAGCACATCGACCTCGTTATCATCCGCAAGGGTGAAAAGGTCATCGTTGACGTGCCGATCCACGTCACCGGCGAGTCGGCACCTGGTACCATCGCCAACCTCGACGCACCGACCATCTCGGTTGAGGCTGAAGCAACTCACATTCCTGAGTACTTCACCGTTGACATCGAGGGCCGCGAAGAAGGCGCTCACATCTACGCCAAGGACATCACGCTCAGCGAAGGTTCGGACCTTCTTTCCGACCCCGAGCTTCTCGTCATCGGTGTCAGCACCCCGCGTTCGTCGGTTGAAGCTGAAGCTGCTGAAGAAGAAGCTGCAGCAGTTGCTGCCGAGGCTGCTAGCACCGCGGCTGCTGAATAATCAGATTCTTTCGTAAGCGAGAAATCGTGGATGACCAATGGTTAGTAGTCGGGCTCGGTAACCCCGGGCCCGGCTACGCCGGTAATCGCCACAACGTGGGCCACATGGTGTTGGCCCACTTGGCTGACGAACTGTCGGCCACTTTCAAGAGCCACAAAGCCAACGCTGCTGTGGCTGAAGGGCGCAGCTTTGGGGATGGCCCCAAGCTGATTCTGGCGAAGCCCAATTCTTTTATGAATCTGTCGGGCGGGCCAACCGCAGCACTGATGCGGTTCTACAAGATCCCTGTCGAGCGCCTCATCGTCGTGCACGATGAGCTGGATATCGATTTCGACACGGTGAAGCTCAAGACCGGCGGCGGTCACGGAGGCCACAACGGCATCCGCGATATTGCTGCCGCCGTTGGCTCTCCCGATTTCACCCGCGTGCGCGTGGGTATCGGGCGTCCGCCTGGTCGCCAGCCTGCCGCCGACTTTGTGTTGCGCGACTTCTCGGGCGAAGAACGCAAAGCTCTGCCCAATCTTTTGAGCGATGCCGCGGATGCCGTCACTATGGTGGCGCGCGAAGGCCTCGAAGCTGCCCAGCAGCGTTTCCACAGCCCGCGCTAGTTCTTGCGAGTGCGGCAGTCGCGGCGACGCCGTTAGCGCCGTTGACTCAGCGCTGCACTGCCTGCCTCAGCGCTGCATTGCCTGCCTTAGCGTTGCTGCGCTGTGGGTGAACTCGCACCGGAGCGTCAGTGGCCGCGAGTAGAGTAATCCGGTGACTCTCGACGGAATTATCTCAGCACTTTCGCGCGCCCAAACCGTAGAGAGCGCCCTTCGTTTCTCTGAACGTAGCGCAGACTTCTCGCTCGTTGATGGCATGCGTGCACCGCTACTTGGCGGGTTACTCACAAAGTCGAACGCCCCGCGGTCACTGCTGGCTGTCACCGCGACCGGTCGCGAGTCCGAATCATTGCGCCGTGCGCTCACGAGCTATCTGCCCGATGCTCAGATTGTCGAATTTCCGGCGTGGGAAACCCTCCCGCACGAACGGCTGAGCCCGAGCGCAGAAACGGTCGGCAAGCGGATGCAGGCCCTGCGCGACCTGTCCAAGTGGCAAGCGAACCCGGTTGGCCAGTTTGTGCTGGTGGCATCCGTTCGGGCAGCGCTGCAGCCCATCGCTGACAACCTCACGACGATCGAACCGGTCGAGCTCACCAAGGGCGGCCGCAACTACGACCTCTCGGCGCTGTCTGAGCGACTGGTTGCACTGGCATATTCCCGCGTCGACATGGTGACGAGGCGCGGTGAGTTTGCGGTGCGCGGTGGAATCCTTGACGTGTTTGCTCCCAACCACGAGCATCCGCTTCGTCTCGAATTCTTTGGTGACGAGCTTGAGCAGTTGCGTGAGTTCTCGGTCGCCGATCAGCGCTCTATCGAGGGCGATGTTGAGTCGGTCGAGCTGGTACCGAGTCGCGAACTGTTGTTGAGCGATGCGGTGCGTCAGCGTGCCCGCGAGATGCAACACGAGTTCCCGAGTCTCTCTACGATGCTCGCAAAAATTGCCGAGGGTATTCCGGTCGATGGCATGGAGTCGTTGGCGCCCGCGCTGGTCGACAGGCTCGTGCCGATTACTCACTACCTTCCGGCGGATGCCGCCATCGCGGTGCTCTCACCGGAGAAGGTGTCGTCGCGCGCGATCAACCTCGCGGAGACGAACCAAGAGTTTTTGAGTGCGGCGTGGAACGCGGCGACGGCCGGCGCCGAAGCACCCATTGACTTGGATGCCGGTGACTTTGTCACGCTCAACGCGCTTCGTGCCTCCGCGGGGGATCGCCCCTGGTGGACCCTCAGCACCTTCGACTCGGGGGAAGCGGATGCCGCTAGCCTGCTGGATGGTGCGGAAGAGGCATCCGAATATGTTCGAATCGCGGCCACGGCAACCCCCTCGTTTGCGGGAACTCTCGATGGTGCTCTCGATCACGTCGGCCACTTGCTCGCGGAGGGCTGGACGGTAGCGATCGTTGCCGAGGGAGCCGGGCTCGTGGAGCGCACGGCGGGCCTGCTGGCCGAACGCGAATTGGCGGGGCGTGCCGTTGATTCCTTCCCGGCCGAGACCGAGCCGGGAGTCGCGTATCTGCTGCGCGCTTCGGTCGATCATGGTTTTGCGATGCCCGAGGCGAAGCTCGCGGTGCTGAGCGAGGGCGAGTTCTTTGGTCGGTCTGTCGGCTACGCTTCGCGCCCGGCACGCAAGCTCGCGGCCAGACGCAAGAACGTTGTCGACCCGCTGCAGCTCTCGAGCGGCGACCACGTTGTTCACCAGACGCACGGCATCGGCAAGTTCATCGAGTTGGTGTCGCGCGAGGTCAGCACGGGCGGCCGCAATGCGGTCAAGACTCAGCGCGAGTTCTTGGTGCTCGAGTATGCGCCGAATAAGCGTGGTTACCCTGGCGACAAGCTGTATGTGCCCACCGATCAGCTCGACTTGCTATCGCGCTATGTTGGTGGCGAATCGCCGGCCCTCAACAAAATGGGTGGCAGCGACTGGTCGGCCGCTAAGACCAAAGCACGTCGTGCCGTTCGCGATATCGCTGTCGAGCTGGTCAAGCTCTACAGCGCTCGCATGGCCAGTAAGGGGTATGCCTTCGGGCCGGACACCCCGTGGCAGCGTGAGCTCGAGGAGGCTTTTGCCTTTGCCGAGACTCCCGACCAGCTCACCACGATCGATGAGGTGAAGGCCGACATGCAGAGCCCCGTGCCGATGGATCGCCTGCTGAGCGGTGACGTCGGCTACGGCAAGACCGAGGTTGCGGTGCGCGCCGCGTTCAAGGCTGTGCAAGATGGCAAGCAGGTCGCAATGATCGTGCCGACCACGCTGCTCGTGCGTCAGCACATGGAGACGTTCGCCGATCGTTTCGCAGGGTTCCCGGTGCACTTGCGGGCACTCAGTCGTTTCCAGACGGAGAAAGAGTCTCGCGAAACGATGGCCGGCCTTGCCGACGGAACTGTGGATGTCGTCATCGGAACCCACCGTTTGCTCTCCAAAAGCATCGCCTTCAAAGACCTCGGCCTCGTCATCATCGATGAAGAGCAGCGCTTCGGTGTCGAACACAAAGACGCGCTCAAGAAGCTCAAGACCAACGTCGACATTCTCGCGATGACCGCGACCCCGATTCCCCGCACGCTCGAGATGGCGGTCACGGGCATCCGCGAAATGTCGACCCTCGCGACACCGCCCGAAGACCGGCATCCGATCCTCAGCTTCGTTGGCCCGTACTCCGAACGTCAGGTCGGCGCCGCTATTCGTCGCGAACTGCTGCGCGAGGGCCAAGTGTTCTACGTGCACAATCGCGTGAGTTCCATCAACCGGGTGGCGGCCAAGATTGCCGAACTGGTTCCGGATGCTCGCATCGCGATCGCCCACGGCCAGATGCCCGAGGCAGCACTTGAGCAAGTGATGGTCGACTTCTGGGATCGCAAGTTTGATGTGCTCGTCTCGACGACGATTGTGGAAACAGGCCTCGATATCCCCAACGCCAACACGCTCATCATCGACCGGGCCGACAAGTACGGCCTCAGTCAGCTGCACCAGCTGCGCGGTCGAGTCGGTCGTGGTCGCGAACGGGCCTACGCGTACTTCCTGTACGACGAAGAGAAGCCGCTGAGCGAAACTGCACACGAGCGCCTCGACACCATCGCTGCCAACAACGAGCTGGGTGCCGGTATGCAGATCGCCATGAAGGACCTCGAAATTCGTGGTGCCGGAAACCTGCTCGGTGGCGAACAATCTGGCCACATTGCCGGTGTCGGCTTTGACCTTTATTTGCGGATGATCGGCGAAGCCGTCTCCACATTCCGTGGTGATGTTGCCGAGGGCCAGACCGAGCTGCGGCTTGAGTTGCCCGTGGATGCCAGCATCCCTGAGGACTACGTCGAGAGCGAGCGCCTGCGTCTTGAGGCCTACCAAAAGCTTTCCACGGCCAGCGCACCATCGGCATCCGCCGACAGCATCGATCGCGTTCTCGACGAACTCACCGACCGTTACGGCGAACCGCCCGAGGAAGTGAAGCACCTGATTGCGGTGTCTCGCTTGCGGCGGATGTCGCAGCGACTCGGGCTCAGCGAGGTTGTCGTCATGGGTGACAAGCTACGCATCGCGCCCGCCGATCTGCTCGACTCGAAGCAGATCCGGTTGCAGCGGATGTATCCGGGCTCGAAGTATCACTCGGCCGCCTCCGCCGCGATCATTCCGCTGCCCACGGGCGCAAGCGATGGCGACCTCATCGACTGGGCCAAAGAGCTGCTCGTGTCAGTGTTCGGCGCTCAAGACACCGCGGCTGAGCTCGCGGAGGTTGCGCTCGCTGCCGAAGCTGCAGAGAAGCTTGCTGCCGATAAGGCTGCGGCCAAAGCGAAGGAAGCCAAGGAAATAAAGAACGCGAAGGATGCCGCAGGCACGTCCGGTGCGAGCTAGCGCCTAAGGCGCGGGTTCGGTCGCGGGTGCCGTTGTTTCGGTGGCGGCGACCGTGTCGGTCTCAGCGGAGTCCGACTCCGCGGGCTCGAGCGCAGGAGCGGCCGCAGGCTTCGGCTTGGGCGTGAACGCGAGCGGGTTGATGCGTCCGTCGATGAGGTGCACCCTGTTGACGGCCATCGGGATGATCATGAGGGAGCGCAGGTCGAGCACGGCGTGGGCGATGATGGCGATCAGGATGCTGCCCGTGAGCACGTAGACGGCCATGAAGATCGCGCCAATGATCGTGGTCACTACGATTCCGGTTATCCCTTGGTAGGAGTGCATGAGCCCGAAAATCAGCAGGCTCACGACGACAGCAATAATGGCGTTGCCGGTGGTCGCATACAGCAGGGCGGGAAGGGCAAGGCGAAAAAGTAATTCTTCGACTACGCCAGCGTTGATCGAGAGCAGTCCGCCGATCACGAGTTCTTGGCGGTTGCGCGGCAGAATTGCCTGCACGTCGCCGAGGCTCATGACTTCGTCATCCTGGTCCCGCACCGCGATCACTCCCACGACGGTGAGCGCCACTATGCCGACAGCAGCACCGATGAGTACACCAACGGTCACCGAGGGGTGGTCTTCGAACAGCGTAAGCAGCCACGCTACCCACGGCCACGTTTGAACGTCGGTGAGCAGGGGAGCGGCGAATGCTCCGCTGGCTACGAGCGTGACAAGAGCCATGCCTCCAAATAGCGTGAAGGAGATCAGCAACCAGCGGCGCAACATCTTTTGGCGACGCTTGGTGGTGCGAAAACATTTGAAGCGGCGGTATTCGCGTTGATCCCGACGGAACGTGCGCACCGCAAGCACGGTGAGAACCCCACCGAGGGTGAGCCACAGCAGTGCGAGCATGACGGGGTTAGCGGGGTCGAGCATGCATCAATCGTGTCATGGGTCGGCTGAATATGAACGACGTGATCAGTGCGTGACGCGAGCTAGCAGGATCCCCACATGCCGAGGTTGGCAGCGTAGGCGTCATCTTCGGCTTCGCGCAGCTCAGTCCAGTAGCGATCGTTGAGCCCAACTTTCAGCGCTTCCGCGGCGCCGAGTTCGACCATGGCCAAGTTCACAAACGTGCCGTCCTGCAGATACACGTAGAGCAGTGAACGGCCATAGCGGTCCTCGGGTTCGCGATCTTCGGATGCCCACACCGAGGTGCCTTCAGGGAGAAAGTCGCGCAGCAGTTCACGGGCTTCGACTCCGTAGCATTCTTCGGCATCCGGATTCTGTTGGCTGGCAAGCTCGGGGGTGTCGAGTCCGATGAGGCGCACTTTCAATTCGGTGCCGCCGTCATCGAGATAAAGAGTGTCGCCGTCATGCACATAGTTGACGGTCGCTGCAAAAGCGTTAGTCGGGATGCCGATGGTGGCGCTCGCTGCGTCGGCGTTGTTGGCGTCAGTGTCTGCGGTCTCGGGCGCGCTTTCGGGAGCGTCATTCGAGCTGCCCGCGATCTCAGAATCGTCGGGGGTGAAGCCGAGCGTGCCGTTGCCGAAGTAGGTGGCAATGGCGATCACCGCGACGAGCACGACAACGATAAGAGTGCCAAGGGTGCGGGGACGTTGAGGGGAGGCTGCCACGGGAAGATTCTTGCATGCTGCGGCGCGCACTCAACCAAACGAGCGGCTCCCGCTCGCGGATGTTACCTAGTTGTGGTCGCTCGGTCCAGAGCTCTCGGGGTGTCGTTGCGCCCTGAGCGCGAGAGCAGTGCTTGCGCCGAGAGTCTTGCCCCAGAGTGAATGGGCGCTTTTCCAGTTCCGACTTTCGCGGATGAAAGGTGAACCGGGGGCCACGCGCGGAAAAGGTGAATAGACCATGCCCGGGATTGACTCGACGACGCTCAATGATGCGTCGTTCAGTCGAGAAATCTGCAGGCAAAGTATGCGCTTTACCGTCCGAGGTAGTGGACGAAAGTGGTGCATTGGTGGAACGGCGCCCACCACGATGAGGCAGTCGGGGCGGATGTTGCGGCGTGCAGCCGTCGTGAGGGCAACGAGTTCGTTGCGCCAGGTGGTGGCGGATGTCCCTTGGAGCACGTCGGGTATACCTAGAACGACGATTACTGCATCCACCTCGACTGGTGTCTCGGCAAGCTGTCGCGCTGCACGAGCCATCGTGAGTTCCGTGTTGGTCATTGTCGTCCATGAGCATCCGGCACTGTGCTCGCGGGCGACGAAGCGTGCAGTCTGTGAGACGACGGCGAGCCCGTGATTGAGCACACCCAATCCGGAAGCCGCAGTATCGCCGATAAACAGCATGCGGTAGGCGTTTGGGCCATCTACTGCTCCCTCTGGCGCGTCGCTAGGGAAAAGTGAGCCCGCGATCTCGGCCCGGTAGGCAAGCCAGCTCACCTTGAGAAGTGGGCGAAACAATCGGATCAGTCGGCCACTCGCACGCTTTGCGAGTCGACCTTCCGGAGGCACACCGGTGGCGCGCTTAGGAGGCGTGTTCTTCGGGTCCACACGACACATAGTGGTCGAGAGTTCGTCGGTCGAGACGGAGGACATACCGCAACGAGAAACGTGATTTTAGCTTAATTTGAGAAGTGGGAGAATGGGGGCATGACTGAGCCTGCTGCGCCTCATCCGGAACTCGACAATCTCATCGCAACCCTTGAACGGTTGCGTGCGCCGGGAGGGTGCGCCTGGGATCGCGATCAAACTCATGAGTCGCTCGTGAAGCACCTCGTAGAGGAGACCTACGAACTGGTTGATGCAATCGAAGGCGGTGGCACCGCGGACATGCTCGAAGAGCTTGGGGATGTTCTCTACCAAGTGATCTTCCATGCTGACATCGCCGCAGAAGCCGGACGTTTCACTCTCGAAGACGTCGCCGCCAACATGAACGCCAAAATGGTCAGCCGTCACCCTCACGTATTCGCCGATGCGACAGCGGAGACCGCGGATGACGTGGTGGCGGCGTGGGATGAGCTGAAGAAAACCGAGAAGCCAGAACGCACCAGCGTCACCGACGGAATCCCACAAAAAATGCCGGCACTGGCGCTCGCCGACAAGCTGCTGGGGCGAGCCCACAAGGTCGGACTATTGGATGCCACTACGCCGGGCGCGATCAATGTCACGGAAGAAGACGAACTTGGCCCGCTACTTCTCGCAATTGTGGCATCCGCGAAAGCCAACGGTTTGGACTCGGAGCGGGCGCTGCGCACGGCATTGCGCCAGCTGACTCAAGAGATTAAGGATTACGAAGTCTCGCTCGTGCAGGCTGACGCAGCGGGCGATGAAGCTGCGGGCGATGCCCCTGTGAGTACTGGCGCGGCGGCCGCCGCCGACGATCCAGCGAGCCAAGGCTGAAATGGGTGGTGCCCCCCTTAACCCGAATAAGGAGGGCACCGGCGCAACGCCAGCAAACGAGACATGTGATCGCACGTCGATCGTCTACCGAATGGCATCGCGCGCTGAAGGATCGGTGGGATTACCCGGCCTACCGATCCAGCGTTGGAGAAGCCCCAGGTGAGGGGGATTCAAGTAGTTGTGGTGCCGTTAACAGGTTTCCGGCACAAGGAGAAATCATAACCATTGTCGATCCCATAAGCAAACAACCGTTATGTTTATTTTATGGCCCGTAGACCTGACCCGACACGCAAGCCAGCTCTTCTTCAGCAAATTATTGCCCATCTTGCTGATAAACCGCTGTCTAGTCTCACATTTCGTTCGCTCGCGAAAGCGCTCGATGTCAGCACCTTCACGCTCGTTTACCATTTCGGAACGCGCGCAGAACTCGTCCGTGAAATTGTGCGGATGAACGCGCGCGGAGCAAGCCCCGAAGAAACTGCGATGCTTCCATTTGATACTCTTGAGGACTACTTTTCGAGTCTCTCCCAGTCGTGGCGGTGGACGCAGCTGCCGGAAAACTTGCACCGCCAACGCCTCGAACTTGAGGCTGGCCTGCTCGAAGCCGTTGAACGCGACGAACTCTCCATCACGCGTGACTACTTTGCGCGGTGGATCGCGATGGGCACCGCAGCGTTGGTGGGCTTAGGGGTCGATCGCGACGACGCCGCAGTAGAAGCACGACTACTGGTGAATATGTTCCACGGCGTGCAGTTTGACCTCGTGCTCAACCAGAATCTCGAGGCGTCTACCGCCGTCTTTGAAGCCGCTATTGCGCACCATCGCTCGCGGGTCGAACAACTCATCACTGAAGTAGTTCAGTAACAGCACACGCCTCGTGCGTGCGAGAGAATAGGAATCATGGCGTCCACTGTTAACCCTCCCCGCGGCATGCGGGATTTCCTTCCCGCAGAAAAGGCTCAGCGCGAACGTGTGCTCAGCGTTATCCGTGCAAGCTACCGTGCACATGGTTTCGACGAGATCGAGACTCCGGTGATGGAAGACAGTTCACGCTTGCATGCCGGTTTGGGCGGCGACAACGAGAAGCTTGCGTTTGCGGTCATGAAGCGGGGGCTTACGAGTGAGAAGCTGCAGGCGGCATCCGATGCCCTAGAGCTTGCCGACCTGGGCATGCGATTCGACCTCACGGTGCCGCTCGCTCGTTTCTATGCGACCCACCGTGCTGAGCTGCCGAAGGTCTTCCGCGCGATTCAGATGGCGCCCGTCTGGCGTGCCGAGCGCCCGCAGAAGGGGCGTTACCGCCAATTCGTGCAGTGCGACATTGACATCATGGGCGAGGCCGGGCCCAGCGCCGAGATTGAACTGATCACCGCCACGGCTGCCACGCTCGATGCTCTCGGCATTGAAGGCTGCACCATTCGCGTGAACGATCGTCGCTTGCTCATGAGTTCTCTCAGCATTCTCGGGTTCCCGGCCAAGGAGCACGAAGCGGTGCTCATCACGGTCGACAAGCTCGACAAACTCGGTGCCGACGGCGTTATCGCTGAATTGCGCGAACGTGCCTTCCCCGATGGTCCAGTGGCGGCGCTCGCCGAGTTCCTGACGCGTGCGGCCCCCGAAACTGCTGCTGAGTTCAGCGCGGATGCCATCCGTGCCGCTCTGCCGGAAGGCGTCACCGAGGAGGTCATTCTCGAACTCGCGGCGATCGGCCAGGCAGTTGAAACGGGCCGCGGTGACTCCGGCTCTCTCATTGAGTTTGACCCGTGGTTGGTGCGCGGGATGGGCTACTACACGGGCGCAATTTTCGAGGTCGCGCATCCGTCGCTCGGGTATTCGCTCGGTGGCGGTGGCCGCTACGACGGAATGATCGGTCGCTTCTTGGGCAGCGATGTACCCGCGGTGGGATTCTCGCTCGGCTTCGAACGTCTTGTTGATCTAGTCGAACTCGGCGACGCAGACAATGACGACCAGCTTGCGTTGATCTACGATGCCGATGTCGATGCGGCGACGCTCGTGCGGTTGCAAGCCGCGTTGATTCGTGACGGCAAGCGCGTGCGACTCGAAGCTCGACCGAAGAAGTTGCCGCAGCTTCTCGACCAGTTGAAGGCTGCCGGTTTCACCAGTTTCGCCACGGTCCGCGCCGAAAACGTGAGTTTTGATAGCCTTGAGTTCAAGCCGCTGGGTGGCTAGCGGAACATAGCCTTCGAGGGAGAAGTCGTGAACGTCAGAACAACACCCATTCTTGTTTTTGTGGGCGTAAGTTTTGGGCTCGCGTGGCTCTTTGCCCTTCCTCTCTGGTTCTCGGGCGGTCTCGAGAATCCGTTCTTCATCGTCTTTGCGCTCGCCATGATGTTCACGCCGGCAATCGCGGCGCTCGTGGTTGTCTTCTTTGTCGAGAAGCATCCGGATGCTCGCTCGCGACGTCAGGCTCTTGGGCTCGGTTCGGTGCGCCCCGTCGGTCGGTTCCTGCGCTATCTGGCGCTTGCTCTGGTGATTCCGCCGGCGCTGATCGTGGCGGCGCTTGGTGTTGGTGCGCTCGTCGGTGTGTATCCCGCTGACTTCGTCAATTTTTCGGGTTTTCAGCAGATCCTCGACAGCCAGATGGATGCGCTCGGGCAAGATCCGCTTCCCATCCCGATTGGGCTCCTTATTGCTGCCCAGTTTCTGAACGTGGCCATCGGCGCGGTCATCAACACGATTCCGGCTCTGGGAGAAGAACTCGGCTGGCGCGGCTGGCTGCTGCCCAAACTGCTGCCTCTCGGTATCGTGCCGGCGATCCTTATCTCGGGGGTGGTCTGGGGGCTGTGGCATGCGCCGCTCATCCTTCTCGGCTACAACTACCCTGGTGCTCCCGGATGGCTCGGGCTCACCGCCATGGTCGGCATGACGATCGTCGTCGGCGGCGTGTTCGCGTGGCTGCGCATCCGTTCGGCATCGGTCTGGCCGGCCGCCCTAGCTCACGGTTCGTTCAACGCTGCGGCTGGTTTCTCGATCATTTTCATCATGGCTGGCGAATCTTTTGACCCGCTGCAGGCAAGCATTCTTGGTTGGACCGGATGGCTCGTACCGCTCGTTCTGGTGATCGTGCTGCTGACCACCGGCCAGTTTCGTGCACCAACCCCGTCACTGACTGTTAGCCGTAACGAGTCAGCACCGGCCGTTAGCTCGGAGTAGGCTTTCACACGGACATCCACCACTGTCAGTCCAAACAAACTTTCTTTAAGGAGACACACTGTGGCTTTGATCGAAGCAGTCAGCGCCCGCGAAATTCTTGATTCCCGTGGCAACCCCACGGTTGAAGTTGAGGTCTTGCTCGACGACGGCGTAGTTTCTCGCGCCGCAGTTCCTTCGGGAGCATCCACCGGAGCATTCGAGGCTTACGAGCTTCGCGATGGCGACGAGGACCGTTACCTCGGCAAGGGCGTTCGAAAGGCCGTTGACGCGGTCATCGACGATCTCGGCCCCGCAATCGAAGGCCTCGACGCCTCCGACCAGCGTCTCGTCGACGCTGAGCTCATCGCCGTTGATGGTTCCGAGAACAAGAAGAACCTCGGTGCGAACTCCATCCTCGGTGTGTCGCTTGCTGTGGCTAAGGCTGCGGCTGACTCGGCAGACCTGCCCCTCTTCCGCTACCTCGGCGGACCGAACGCTCACGTGCTCCCCGTGCCGATGATGAACGTCATCAACGGTGGATCGCACGCCGACAGCAACGTCGACATCCAAGAGTTCATGATCCTCCCGCACGGCGCGGAGACCTTCAGCGAAGGCCTCCGTTGGGGCGTTGAGACCTACCACGTGCTCAAGGGACTGCTCAAGAGCAAGGGCCTCAGCACTGGCCTCGGCGACGAGGGTGGCTTTGCCCCCGACCTCTCCAGCAACCGTGCAGCGCTCGACCTCCTCATGGAAGCGATCGAGAAGGCTGGCTTCACGCCCGGCACCGACATCGCTGTTGGTCTTGACGTTGCCGCCACTGAGTTCTACAAGGACGGCGTTTACACGTTCGAGGGCACTTCGAAGTCGGCTGGCGAGATGAGCGCGTACTACGCCGAGCTCGTTGCCGCATACCCCCTCGTGTCGATCGAAGACCCGCTCGACGAAGACGACTGGGAGGGCTGGGCTCAGCTCACCGCCGAAATCGGGTCGAAGACCCAGATCGTCGGAGACGACCTGTTCGTCACCAACCCGGAGCGTCTGGCTAAGGGAATCACCCTGGCAACGGCTAACTCGATTCTCGTCAAGGTCAACCAAATTGGTTCGCTCACCGAGACTCTTGACGCTGTGGCAATGGCTCAGCGCGCCGGTTACACCGCCGTCATCTCGCACCGTTCAGGTGAGACCGAAGACACCACGATCGCTGACCTCGCGGTTGCGCTCAACACGGGCCAGATCAAGACCGGTGCACCGGCTCGCTCCGAGCGCGTAGCTAAGTACAACCAGCTGCTGCGCATCGAAGAAGAGCTCGGCGACGCCGCTGTTTACGCTGGTCGTACCGCCTTCCCGCGGTTCAACGGCTAGCGCCCATCAGCGTCGTCTAGCATCGAACGCATGGCTAGGCGAGTACGAGCAAAAAAGGTAGCGGTGTCGCTGCCCGAGGAGAGCGCGCCCGAACATTGGTTGCGCACGATCCGCTTCTCGGGCTTCACCGTGCTGATGCTTGGTTTGCTCATACTCGCCGTCATCGTTCTTGCGCCTAACTTGCGCATATTGATCGAGCAGCAGCAAACGATCGCGCAACTGCAGTCAGATCTTGAAGAAGCTCAAGAGTCCGTCGATAGCCTCACCGACAATGTTGCGCGTTGGGATGACCGCGCGTATATCGAGTCTCAGGCTCGCGACCGGCTGTATTACGTCTACCCGGGCGAGGTGAGCTATTTGGTCACCGGTGACGCGACTGGTGTCACCACGAGCGATGGCGTGCCGGTGAGTGCCACCATCCAAACCACCCAGATTGATTGGGTGCAAACTCTCGTGTCGTCCATTTACACTGCTGGTCTCACTGAAGACGCGCCAGACCAGTTGACCTCCCCCGTGATTGAAGGACCTACGCAATGACCACCCCACCGTTTGACGTCGTCAGCGATGAAGATGTGCGCATTGTGACGCTGCAACTCGGTCGTCCCGCTCGCGATGTGATCGGCATTGCGGCGCGCTGCGTGTGTGGTGCTCCGACCGTGGTGTCGACCAAACCTCGCCTGAGCGATGGAACGCCGTTTCCCACTATCTATTACCTATGCCACCCGGCGGCTACGGCATCCGTGTCGACGCTTGAAGCTGAGGGCCACATGCCCGAGCTCGCGGCGATGCTCGAGGGTGATATTGCTGCGCAGTATCAGGCTGCGCACGACGCTTATATTGCTGATCGCGACACCTTCGAGATCGTTCCCGAGCTTGCCGGCGTCTCTGCCGGTGGCATGCCTACGCGTGTGAAGTGCCTGCACGCTCTTGTCGGACACTCCCTTGCGGCAGGCCCCGGGGTGAACCCGATCGGCGACATCGCTCTCGAGCGCGCCTCGTGGAGCCCGGCCGTGTGCCAGTGCCCCGATTACTCAGAAGCGACTGGCGACGGCGCTTCGGCGAACGATTCTGTTTCAGCAGCCAATGCTGCCCCAGTGAGCGTGACACCGGAGACACAGCAGTGAAACGCTGGGCAGCTGGCGCGATTTTGATGGCGAGCCTCGCTTCGCTGTTGGTGGCGACCCCTGCTCAGGCGGATGCGGTGCGAGAGCAAGAATATTGGCTTGAGGAATACGGCATCGAGGCTGCGTGGGAGACCACCAAGGGTGCGGGCGTCACGATTGCCGTGATCGACACCGGTGTTGACGGCTCGGTCGAAGAACTTGTCGGGGCGGTCACGGGCGGAACAGATTTCTCAGGTCAAGGCTCGACAGACGGGCAGACGCCAGTCGGCGATGACAACCCGGCCCACGGCACCCTTGTCGCGTCCCTAGCCGCAGGTCGCGGCACCGACGCAGAAGATGGCGTCATTGGAGCAGCTCCCGAGGCCAACATTTTGGCGATCTCCATTGGTTTCACCGGTGGTGCGATCAGTTCGGATGACCAAATTGCTCTCGCGGTTCGCTACGCGGTTGATCAGGGGGCCGATGTCATCAATCTCTCGCTGACCCGCGAGACTTTGGATTGGCCAGTCAGCTGGGACAGCGCATTTCTTTACGCGATGGAAAACGACGTTGTTGTTGTGGCGGCTGCGGGTAACCGCGGCAGCGGCACGACATCGGTGGGGGCGCCCGCGACAATGCCGGGTGTGCTGACCGTTGCGGGTGTCGACGTCAATGGTGTCGCAAGTTTCAATGCCTCGACTCAGGGCATCACGATCGGTGTCGCCGCTCCGAGTGAAGATCTCGTCGGCGTAGCCCCGGGCGGTTCGCACGTGCTGTGGAATGGCACCAGTGGGGCAACCCCGATTGTGGCGGGAATTGTCGCGCTCGTGCGTGCCGCGCATCCTGAGCTGGACGCGAACAACGTGATAAACCGCATCGTCTCAACGGCAGTTGACACCGGTGCTTCTGGTGCTGACGCGGTTTACGGATTCGGTCTCGTTGACGCCGAGGCTGCGGTGACGGCAAATGTCCCGCTCGTCGAGGCAAACCCCATGGGGAGTCTTGCGGAGTGGATCACAATCTATCGTCGCGCGGAGTCGACCCCGATTCCGGTGCCGACGTACAGCGCGACGCCCACGCCGATTCCTGAGGTGCTTCCGGAGGTAGCGGGCCCCGTCAGTCCGCTCGGAACAGTGCTCCCTACAGTGAGCATGCTTCGGAATGTGGGCGTACCACTTGCTATTTACGCGATTTTCTTGATGATTTTGGCTGGTTCCGGCGTCATAGCTTGGCGCCGGTTTAGGAGTCTGCGCGAGACAGAGTAAGTTTGGTGGCGAACTTCCCTTTTAGGAGACTCTAACTCGTGCCAAAAATCTTGATTGTCGGCGGCGGTTACGCCGGTTTTTACACTGCTCGTAAGCTCGAAAAGTGGCTGCGTCACGGCGAAGCTGAGGTCACCATGGTTGACCCGCTTCCCTACATGACGTATCAGCCTTTCTTGCCAGAGGTCGCGGCAGGCTCTATCGAGCCTCGCCACGCGGTTGTTCCGCACCGTCGCCACCTGAAGACCACCAAGGTCATCACGGCGAAGGTCACCGGAATCAACCACGCGGCTAAGACCGCAACGATTCAGCCCGAGGTGGGCGACTCGTGGGAGATTGACTACGACCTCGTCGTCGTCACCGCTGGTGCCGTATCGCGCACCTTCCCGATCCCGGGCGTTGCTGACGAAGCGATCGGTATGAAGACGATCGAAGAGGCTGTTGCTGTTCGCGACCGTCTCCTCACCAACTTCGACAAGGCTGCGAACCTGCCTGCTGGTCCCGAGCGCGACCGCCTGCTGACGTTCGTTGTTGTCGGTGGCGGCTTTGCCGGCATCGAAGCCTTCGGCGAAATGCGCAGCCTGGCTTCATCACTACTGCCGCTCTATCCGAGCCTCAACTTCGAAGACACTCACTTCCACCTCATCGAAGCAATGGGCCGCATCATGCCCGAGGTTTCGCTTGAGACCAGCAAGTGGGTTATCAAGAACCTCGCTGACCGTGGCGCACAGATCCACCTCGACACCCAGCTGAAGTCGGCTGTGGATGGCGTGGTTGAGTTGTCGACCGGCGAAAGCTTCGAATCAGACACCATCGTGTGGACTGCTGGCGTTATGGCGAACCCTGTTGTTCGCGCCACCGACCTTCCTATCGAAGAGCGTGGACGCGTCCGCGTGCAGGCAGACCTTCGTGTCATCAACGATGACGGTGTTGTCGCGGATGCTTGGGGCGCCGGCGATGTGTGTGCCGTTCCTGACCTCACTGGTGGTGGCGTTGGCGGCTTCTGCGTTCCAAACGCTCAGCACGCTGTTCGCCAAGCCAAGCTCATGGCCAAGAACATTGTGGCCTCGCTTCGCGGTGAAGAGACCAAGGATTACTTCCACAAGAACCAGGGTGCTGTTGCCGGTCTCGGCCTTTACCACGGTGTCTTCCAGTCCGGCAAGATCGCGATCAAGGGCTTCCCGGCCTGGTTCATGCACCGTGGTTACCACGGCATGGCGATGCCGATGTTCGAGCGCAAGGCTCGCGTCTTCAGTAACTGGATCACGAACTTCTTCTGGGGTCGCGACACGGTTTCGATCGAAGCTCGCGTAGAACCGCGCCGCGCATTCGAAGAATTCGCTTCACGCCCCAAGTAGCGTGACTGCATGCTCCACGCGAAAGCGTGGGGCGTGCCCCGATAGCCCAATTGGCAGAGGCAGATGACTTAAAATCATCACAGTCAGGGTTCGAGTCCCTGTCGGGGCACTGCATGATTAACGAGTTGAAGGCGGTCGCAGAGCGGCCGCCTTCAATGGTTTAAGCAGTTGTCTAGGCGGGGAGGATCTCCGCGAGCAGCTTCTGGATGCGCGCCTTGATGTCGTCGCGGATCGGGCGAACCTCGTCGAGGCCCTTGCCGCGAGGGTCGACGAGCTCCCAGTCTTCGTAGCGCTTGCCGGGGAAGATCGGGCAGACGTCGCCGCAGCCCATCGTGATGACTACATCCGAGGCCTGCACCTGGTCGGTGGTCATGAGCTGGGGGACTGCCTTCGAGATGTCGATGCCCTCTTCGGCCATCGCCTGAATCGCGATGGGGTTGATCTCGTTGCCGGGCTCTGAGCCGCCCGAGCGAACTTCGACGGCGCCGCCGGAAAGTTCTTTCATGTAGCCGGCAGCCATTTGCGAGCGGCCAGCGTTGTGGATGCACACGAAAAGAACAACGGGCTTGGCGGTGGTGGTCTCAGTAGTCATGCACAAAGAATAGATGAATGTCTATATCTTCAACGAATTCTGGCGGGGTGCTGGTGAATTAGTTCACCCAGCGTTCACCGAAGGGAGCGACTGAAGCAACTCCCTCACGCGCGCATCGATGTCGTCACGTACGGCTCGCACGCCATCCATGCCGAGCTCTGCGGGGTCGGGCAGTTCCCAGTCGAGGTAGCGACGGCCGGGGTAAATGGGGCAGGCATCGCCGCAGCCCATCGTGATGACAACGTCCGCGGCCCGCACAACCTCGTCGGTGAGCGGCTTGGGGTATTCGCCCGCGATCGAGACACCGATCTCATCGAGCGCTGCCACGATTTTCGGGTTGATGGTTTCGGTGGGTTGCGATCCGGCGGTGAGCACGCGCACACGATCGCCAGCAAGTGACCTCAAAATGGCGGATGCCATTTGCGAGCGACCCGCATTCTGCACGCACACAAACAGCACGTCGGTTGGCGCACCGGATGCCGCGGCATCCGTCACCTCGTCGGAGTCAGCAAGCGCAAGCGATCCCAGGCGATCGGCGGCGAAGCGTGAGGTGTGCGACGACAAATGGCGATCGCGCGGCGCGCCCTGGCGCAGCAGTTCATAGCTGCTCGACACGTACTCGGCGACGGTTTCGCGAGAGAAGACCCCTGCGAAGCGCAGGGCGAGGTCGTCGGTGATGCGCGCCAGAATCGCAGGGTCGACGGCAACGGCGGAGGCGTCAGCGGGGGAGCGCTGCACAAAGTCGAAGACGTCGGCGAGGCGCGATTGTACGAGCGAATACCAAACTTGGCGCCCTTCTTGAACGCTTCGCAGAATGCCGTCGGTGGCCATGATGCGCACGTGATGGCTCACGGTGGGCTGGGTGAGGCCGAGGCGCGCGGCAAGATCGGTGACTCCGCGGCGGCCGTCGGGGGCATCCATGAGCAAGCGCAAGATTTGCACCCGGGTGGGATCCGCGATGGCCCGCATGCTGTGGGCGATGCGCTCGGCGATAGCGCGCTCACTCTCGCGAGCGGAGGCGGGTGACTCGGTCGCTGACATGGGTAGAAGTCTAAGCGACGACATTCGGTTCATAGATCGTTGTCAATGTGTGGGTATGATCGCGGGATGACTGCGACCCATTCCTTTGCCGTGGCCCGACGCCTCACCGCCGAATTTCTCGGAAGCGCTGGCCTCGCCGCCGTCGTTATTGGCTCCGGAATCGCCGCCCAACAACTTTCGCCGGGCGACGTCGGCCTGCAGCTTCTCGAGAACGCTCTCGCGACCGCCTTCGGGCTTGGCGTGCTCATTCTCGTGTTCATGACCGTCAGCGGGGCTCACTTCAACCCCGTCGTCTCGATCGTCGATTCGCTCAGCGGGCTGCGCTCGTGGCGCGACACCGCTCTCTACATTCCCACCCAAATTGTTGGATGCATCGTCGGCGCGATCCTCGCGAATCTCATGTTCGGGCAGGCTGCCGTGACGATCAGCACGACGGTGCGTCTCACGCCGAGCCACTTTCTCAGCGAGGTCGTGGCAACTGCCGGACTCATCATGGTGATCTTCGCCCTCGTGCGCACGGGCCGCGCTAATCTGGCGCCTATCGCCGTTGGTGTCTATATCGGCGGTGCCTATTTCTTCACGAGCTCCACGAGCTTTGCCAATCCAGCGATCACGATCGGCCGGATGTTCAGCGACACGTTCGCAGGAATCGCCCCTGGCTCGGCCCCCGGCTTCATCGCGGCTCAACTCATCGGTGCGGCGATCGGCTTCGGGCTCGTGCGCTGGGTGTTCCCGGAACGCCGTATCGCTTAGGAACGCAGCGGGGACCCAGCCACGTTGAAACGGTGACCGCCCATCTCGCCGCTGAGCAGCGGCAGCGCTTCCTTGATCGCGGCCTGAACACTGGCGAGCTGCAGTGAAAGCTGGTGGGCTTCGGCCGACTCCCACAGCTCCGAGACGAATACGGTGTCGGGATGCTCGTCGCTCACGCCCACCTCGTAGCTGAGGCATCCGGCACTATCGAGGTCGGTGCTGCGGCGCGTGAGGATGGCCACAACTTCGTCGCGGCGGCCGGCTTGCACTCCGATGGTTCCTACGTTTGCGAAAGTCATGCTCTTACCTAAAATCACCTCAGCCAATTCGTCAAGGGTGGAGTAATAATGAGCTGTGCCCAAGAAGTCTCGCGACGAAACTGACGTCGATGCCCAGCAAGACAAACTCATCAAACGCCATGCGCGCGGTGAGCATCGGTGGCCGGCCGCTGCCGGTGTGCTGGTGGTGTTGGCCAGTTATGCATTCTTACCAACCGTGATCATGCCGGTCCCCGTGCGCATTGTGGTCGTGGCGCTCGGCCTGGTGATGCTGATTCCCGTGATCGCCCTCAACCCGGTGCGGCTGGTGAAACAGACCTCATGGTCGCGCACCCTCTCGGTGGGGCTTGCGTTGCTGTTGGCCATCGCCAATGTGGCCGCCCTTGTCTTTGTCGTGATTGTGCTCATCACGACCGGAGCGAAAGATGGCCCCTCGATGCTCTTGGCTGCCACACAGGTCTGGCTCACCAACATGATTGCCTTCGCGCTGGTCTACTGGGAGCTCGATCGCGGCGGTCCGGTTACGCGCCACACGAGTGATCGTTCTGAGCTTCCGCTTGCCGACTTTCGGTTCGCTCAGGACGAAGACCATGATGCGATCGACGAAGTCAAAGGTCGATCATCCGCCGCCATCGGTTGGACACCCTCCTTCACCGACTACCTCTACGAATCGGCGATCGGTTCGATGGCGTTCAGCCCCGGTTCCGCGATGCCGCTCTCGCCGCGAGTGAAGCTGTTGTTGCTGGTGCAGTCGTTGGGCGCATTCATCATGCTCGCCCTCGTGATCGCCCATGCCGTGGGCCAATTGGGGGCGTAACTTCGCACCGGATGCTCGCCGCAGTGGTTCGTGGCAATTGTGCTGCGCGCATGGTTCTGGGAAAGTTGAGCAACTAAGGCGCTGGTGCCGCAGCAGGTTGCATCAGCGCAGGACCGCCCACGCCCTGCCCGAAGGAACCCGTGAAGCTGCTCAGCACCCCCGCACCTCTCTGGAACAGCCCCGAGAGCTATTGGCAGAGCCTCGCGGATGCCACACACTCTCTCGACGCTCCGTATGGGGTGCTGTCGCTCGAGGCGCTGTCGCACAATGCGGCCGATATGGTTCGCCGGGCATCCGGGGTGCCGATTCGGGTAGCGAGCAAGTCGATCCGGGTTCGCGAGGTGATGGATGCCGTGCTCGAGCTCGACGAGTTTCGGGGCGTTCTCGCCTATACGCTCACCGAGGCGCTCTGGCTGGCCGAGACCATCGACGATGTCGTCGTCGGCTACCCCTCGGTGGATCGTGCGGCGATTGCGGCCCTCGGCACGAGTCCGGCGCTCGCCGAACGCGTCACGCTCATGATCGACTCGGTCGAACACCTCGATTTCGTTGACTCGGTGCTCTCGCCGCAGCACCGCGAGACCATCCGCGTCTGCGTCGATGTGGATGCGTCGTTCCAGTCGCCGCTGCTCGGTCACGTGGGAGCGCATCGCTCGCCTGTTCGCTCGGCGGCGCAGGCGCGCACCCTGGCCAGCGCGGTTGTCGATCGAGCGGGGTTCACTCTCGTCGGGATCATGGCGTACGAAGCGCAGATCGCGGGGGTGGGCAACCGCCCGCCGAACAAGGCCGCGTTCGGTCGCCTCCTCGACGTCATGCAGTCGGCATCCGCCAAGGAATTGCGCGAACGTCGGGGCGAGATCGTCGCCTCGATCAGCGAGATTGCCGAACTCGAATTCGTGAACGGTGGCGGCACAGGCTCGCTTGAGTCGACAGCCGAAGACACGGCGGTCACCGAGATCGCAGCCGGCAGCGGACTCTTTGGCCCACACCTTTTCGACCACTACAGCCACTTCACTCCGGCGCCGGCCGCAGCATTTGCGCTCGCGGTTGACCGCAGGTACTCGCTCGATATCGCGACGGTGCACGGCGGTGGCTGGATCGCCTCGGGTGAAGCGGGCGTCGACCGGATGCCCCAGCCCACCTGGCCCGAAGGTCTCAAGTATGTGCCGCGTGAGGGTGCCGGCGAAGTACAGTCACCGCTCACGGGCCCCGCAGCGGAGCACCTCCAGATCGGAGACCGCGTCTGGTTCCGCCACACGAAAGCGGGCGAGCTATCTGAGCACCTCAACGAGTTCGCCGTCGTCGCTGATGGCCGCATCGTCGATATCGTTCCGACCTACCGCGGCGAAGGCAAAGCCTTCCTGTGACGACTCCCGAGTGGATGCCGCCGGCCGAGCGCCGCGCGCCGAGCCCGACCCCGGCATCCCTGAGTCCCGGTTCCGTGTGGCGCAATTGGGGCCGTTCTGAGCGTTCGCGTCCTGAGTTCGCGGCTCGCCCGGAGAGCATCGATGAGGTCGCTGCGGCAGTGAATTTCGCCCGCGAGAACGGGCTGACCGTCAAGGCCTGGGGTGCCGGCCACAGCTTCACGTCGATTGCGGCAACCGATGGGGTGCACCTCGACGTCGGTGTGCTCGCTGGCATCATCGCGGTCGACGGCACGCACGTCACGCTCGGTGCCGGCACACACCTCTACGAGCTCCCGGCCCTGCTCGAACCGCTCGGGCTCGCTCTCGCCAACATGGGAGACATCGATCGCCAGACGATTGCCGGGGCGATCTCCACCGGCACCCACGGCACCGGAGCGCGCTTCGGCGGCATCGCCACCCAGGTGCGCGGCGTCACGCTCGTGACCGCGGCGGGCGAAGTGCTGCGCATCAACGCGACCGAAAACCCAGAACTGCTCCCGGCCGCGGCCCTCGGCCTTGGCGCCCTCGGCATCCTCGTCGATGTCACGATCGAGTGCGTGCCGACCTTTTTGCTGCACGCAGTGGAGCGCCCAGAACCCGCTGCCACCGTCCTACATGAGTGGCTGCAGCGCAGCGCCGAAACTGACCACTTTGAGTTCTACGTCTGGCCGCACACCACCACAGCGCTCACCAAGAGCAACACGCGCTTACCGGGTGATGCGCCGCGGCATCCGCTCACCCGGCTTTCGCGCTGGTTCGATGACGAGTTCATGGCCAATGGGGTCTTTCGCGCAATCTGCGCCGCGGGCACAGCCGCGCCAGCGATCATCCCGTCGATCAACCGTCTCGCCGTGAAGCTCTCGGGCAATCGCGAGTTCACCGACGTCTCGAGCAGCGTCTTCGTCACCGATCGCACAGTTCGTTTTCGCGAAATGGAATATGCCCTGCCCATCGAGGCGGTGCCGGATGCCGTTCGCGCCATCCAGAAGCTGATCACTGATCGCCGGTGGCAAGTCTCCTTCCCGATCGAGGTGCGTTCGGCGGCGGCGGACTCATTGCTGCTGTCGACCGCGTCGGGGCGGGCAACCGGCTATGTCGCGGTGCACCGGTATTGGCGCGAAGACCCGGCCGAGTATTTTCGGGAGGTGGAGGCGATCATGATGGCTCACGACGGGCGACCTCACTGGGGAAAATTGCATAACCGGCAAGCCGAATCACTCGCGGCGGCGTATCCGGGTTTCAATGAGTTCTTGAGCATTCGCGACCGGCTTGATCCTGGTCGCGTGTTTGCGAACGACTATCTGCGCCAAGTGTTGGGGCGATAGCGGCTCGAGTTTTAATGCACGAGTCGAGTAGTACGAGAAAGGGCGCGATTATCAAAGCCATTGTGTGTGGAGCAGGAATCGCTGGACTCACGGTCGCCGGTCAGCTGGCTGAACGCGGGTGGGAGGTTGTGCTTCTGGAGGCTGCTCCCGAGCGCCGCACGCAGGGCTACATGATCGACTTCTTTGGGCCCGGCTATGACGCCGCCGAGAAGATGGGCATTCTGGATCGTTTGCGCGAACTGCGGTACCCGATCAGCGAGGCCCGCTTTGTGCGCCCCAACGGTCGCAGCCAAGCTATCGATTATGAGCTTGTGGCGGCCAACGAGGGCGGCAAATTGATGAGCCTGATGCGCCAAGACCTCGAACAGACCCTTTTTGACGTTCTCCCCGAGAGTGTAGAGCTGCGGCTCGGCAGCGCCGTGGTGTCGGTCGAAGACCGCACCGATTACGTCACCGCCGTGCTCGCCGATGGGTCGCGTATTTCGGGAGATATTGTGGTGGCAGCGGATGGCATCCATTCGGCTGTTCGCCATGATCTTTTTGGTGACTCGGCGGCGTTCGATCGCCAGCTGGGCATGCACACGTGCGCCTACACTTTCGACTCTCCCCGGCTTCACGCCAAGCTCGGCGACGCACTCGTGTCGACCGATGAGCTAGATCGCATGGTTGGCCTCTACGGCTTGCGCGATGGCAAGGTTGCGCTGTTCGCTGCCCACCGAGTGAATGACACGGTGCTTCCTGCCGATACGCGCGAGGCCATTCGTTCTGCCTACGCGGGCATGGGCGATGACGTTGCTGAGGCGCTCGAGAAGTGCCCGGAGCCGGACAAGATTTACTACGACCAGGTTGCCCAAATCGAACTGCCCGTGTGGAGTCGTGGCCGCGTCGTCTTCGCCGGCGATGCGTGCCAAGCGGTTTCGCTGCTTGCTGGGCAGGGGGCGTCGTTGGCGATCGCTGGTGGATTGCTCTTGGCCGAGAAGGTGTCGAGCACTCTCGAGCTCAGTGCAGCCTTCGCCGAATACGAAGAAGAGTGGATGCCGGTGGTCGCCGATAAGCAGGCCGCTGGCCGTCGGGCGGCGAACGGTTTTCTGCCGCACACCACGTTCCAGCTCTGGAAGCGCCGCGCAGGCCTCGCCCTGCTCACAGCGCCGGTGATCGGCAAGTTCGTGACCTCGGCGGTCACCGGGACAAAAGCGCATAAATAGCCGGAGTAGAGCGGCTTGTCGGCCCTTTATTGGGGGTCGCCAGTGGCCCAGTTTCTCGGTGGAGGCACAGGAGCGCGTTCTATAGTTGAAGCATGGAATTCCTGATCGTAATCGGCGTAATCGTCCTGCTCGCAGTCATCGTTGGCATCTACCTGTGGTCGACGTATAACTCGCTGGTCACGCTCAACGTGCGCGTTGACGAGGCGTGGAGCGACATCACGGTGCAGCTCAAGCGTCGTGCGGACCTGCTGCCGAACCTCATCGAGACGGTTAAGGGTTATGCCGCGCACGAGAAGGGCGTCTTCGAGGCTGTTACTAAGGCCCGCGCCGAGTCGTTGAACGCTCAGGGTCCCGTCGATGCGGCTGCTGCCGAGAACCACATGCAGTCTGCCCTCAAGAGCATCTTCGCCGTCGCTGAGGCCTACCCGCAGCTGCAGGCCAGCCAGAACTACCTTCAGCTCCAGGGTGAACTTGTTGACACTGAAGACAAGATCCAGGCCAGCCGTCGGTTCTATAACGGTGGTGTGCGCGAGCTCAACACCAAGATCAAGATCTTCCCGAACACGTTGTTCGCGCGCAATCTTGGTTTCCACGAGCGTGAGTTCTTCGAGGTTGCGGATGCCGCATCCATCGCTGAGCCGCCGCGCGTGCAGTTCTAATTCTTCGTCTTTCTAACCGCGTGACCAGGATGTTCTAGATGTATCGCGCCATAGCGAAAAACAAGCGCAACACCGTTCTGATCATCATCTTGTTCGTCGTCCTCATTGGGTTTCTCGGCTACGCGCTGAGCTTCCTGATGGGGGGCGACCCGATGACGATCACAATCGGCACGATCATTGGTGCCGGTGCGTTCACGCTGATTCAGTACTTTGCTGCCAGCAGCCAAGCCGTGGCAATGAGCGGTGCGGTGCAGATTCAGAAGGCCGACAACCCTCGCCTCTACCGCATTGTCGAAAACCTTGCGATCACTACCGGCACGCCGATGCCGAAGGTCTACATTGTCAACGATCCAGCACCCAACGCGTTTGCTACCGGGCGCGACCCCGAGCACGCGATTGTGGCTGCGACAACCGGTTTGCTTGACCTGATGACGGATGCTGAGCTTGAGGGCGTCATGGCGCACGAGCTCGGTCACGTGCGCAACTACGACATCCGCGTTTCGATGATCGTGTTTGGCCTTGTGGTTGCGGTCGGTTTCATCTCGGACATTGCACTGCGTTTCACCCTCTTTGGTGGTCGCGGCAATAACCAGAACAGCAACCCGATCATGATCATTGTTGGTCTTGCGGCGCTCGTGATTTCGCCGCTTGTGGCGGCCGCCGTGCAGGCGTCCATTTCCCGTCAACGTGAATACTTGGCCGATGCGACGGGTGCGCTCACGACGCGTCATCCGGATGCTCTGGCGAGCGCATTGCAGAAATTGGGCGACTACAGTCGGCCGATGGTGAAGCAGAATTCGACGATGGCCCACATGTGGATTTCAGATCCGACGAAGCCGGGCATCATGGATCGCATGTTCAGCACGCACCCGCCGATTGCGGATCGCGTGAAGCGCCTTGGCGAAATCGGTTCGACCTTCTAGAGGTGCTGATCGGTTGCGTACGTTGCGTGCGCTGAGGGACCGCTAGCGCTGCAGCTCTGCCTCGATAGCGGGGGAGAGGGTGCCGCGCCCGGTGACGGTGATCTCGCCCATACCTTGCCAGTGCGCAATTTCGCGCAGGGTGGGCACGATGCGTTCGGCGAGGGCTCCAGTGCCGCCGGGTGCGGCGTCGAGACCGTCTTCGTGCCAGGCGGATTGCACGCGCAGTACACCCGCTTGGCGATCGGTCTTGAGGTCGATGCGGCCGACGAGCGCGTCATCCACGAGCACCGGCAGCGAGTAGTAGCCGAACTGGCGCTGTGGCTCGGGCGTGTAAATCTCGATGCGATAGTGGAACCCGAACATGCGCTCGGCACGTTTGCGATCCCACACCACAGGGTCGAAGGGCGAGAGCAGGGCGACGTGTTCGATGCGGCGGGGGATGCGCGCCTCCCGGTGCAGCCAGGCGGGCTGATCCCAGCCGCGCACGGTTACGGGAACGAGCTCGCCGGCATCCGCTAGCTCAGCGATTGCCGGGCGAACGTCGGCATTTTTGAGTCGAAAGTAGTCGGCGAGGTCGGATGCCGTGCCCACGCCCAGCGCTCGTGCCGATTCAGCAACCAGGGCGCGATGCGCGTCGGCGCGGCTCACCTCACGCTCGCGCAGCTCGGTCGGAACCACGTGCTCGGTGAGCGCGTAGGTGCGTTCGAAGCGGGTGCGGCCGGCGGTGACGACGTCGCCCCAGCGGAACAGCATTTCGAGGCCTTGCTTCACGTCAGACCAGCCCCACCAGGGCCCGGTGCGGCGGTTGGCGTCGTGCTCGATCTCGCGAGCGGTGACGGGGCCGGTGGTGGCGAGTTCTTCGCGCAACCACTGCAGCATGGGCTGGTTCTCGCGCACCCATTCGTAGCGCTCGGCGTCGCGTTCGCGCAGCGACTCCATCTTCCAGCGCCATAGCGGCCACGACTCGAGCGGAATCAGGGCGGCTTCGTGCGCCCAGTATTCGACGTACCGGCCGGGCGTGCGCGCGGTTGGTTTGCGGAACGTCAGCGCATCGAGCGCGGCCTTGTCGTAGTGGCCGAGGCGGGCAAACACCGGCTGATAGTGGCTGCGCTCGAACACGTTGACCGAGTCGAGCTGCAGTAGCCGGATGCGATCAAACAGCAGATTGAGCTGGCGCGTTCCCGCAGGATTAGCCGCAGTCGCGGTGCCGCGCCCAAAGCCTTGGGCAGCGAGCAGCGCTCGGCGCGCTTGCGCTGCAAAGAGGGAATCGACCACGGAACTGACTCTACCGAGCAGCGGCGACATCCACTCGTTCGTGCGGAGAACGGCCCCGTAGAACAGTTGTGTTTGTATCGTTCATCGTTCGTTTACCCCGATGACAGGGAGCGGCGCATCCGGCTCCGTACCGTCAACTCCAGATCGTTTCGGTACCCTCTGCCCGTTTACAGCGCGGGCGGCCGTGGCGGTCGTTGGAGGAAGTCTTGTTCACTAAGCGCACCCTCGCCGCAGTTGCACTCGTTGCAGCTTCGGCGATTTCACTCAGTGGTTGCAGCACCACCGAGGCAGCTGCTGGCGATGTTGACGCATCGACCGCAACCACCGCCGAAGACTTTGGCGGCATGGACGCTCTTATTGCAGCCGCGCAGGCTGAGGGCGAACTCAACGTCATCGCGTTGCCAGACAACTGGGCAAACTATGGCGAGATCAAGGCTCTCTTTGAAGAGAAGTACGACATCATCGTCAACTCGGCTGACCCCGACGTTTCGAGCGCCGAAGAAATCGCCGCTGCTGACAACCTCAAGGGCCAAGACACCGCCCCCGACGTCTTCGACCTCGGTACTGCTGTTGCTCTCGACAGCCTCGACTACTTCGCTCCGTACATGGTCGCCAACTGGGATGAGATCCCTGACGGCAACAAGGAAGCTACCGGCCTCTGGTACAACGACTACACCGGCAGCATGTCGATCGGTTATGACTCCAACTCGGTCCCCGAGCCCACGAGCCTCGACGACCTGCTTAGCGCTGACTACCGCGGCGCTGTTGCGCTGAACGGTGACCCCACGCAGGCCGGAGCGGCCTTTGCTGCTGTCGGACTCGCCACCGTTCACAGCGGTGGAACGCTCGATGACTTCACCCCCGGCATTGAGTTCTTCGAAGAACTCAACGACGCAGGCAACTTCATCCCGGTCAACGTCACGGGGGCAACCATTGCTGCCGGCGAGACCAAGGTTGCGTTCGACTGGAGCTACAACAACCTCGCTGCAGCAGCAACGGTTGACGGCTGGAAGGTTACGACTCTTCCTGGCGCTGTCTACACGAGCTTCTACAACCAGGCCATCAACGTGGATGCTCCACACCCGGCCGCCGCTCGCCTCTGGCAAGAATTCCTCTACAGCCCCGAAGCCCAAAACCTCTTCATCGTCGGTGGCGCGTACCCCGTCACGATTCAGGCTCTGCAGGATGCCGGAACCGTTGACGCCGCAGCACTCGACGCTCTCGGAGCCCTCGAGGGTGAACTTGTCACCCCGACCCCCGAGCAGGCTGAAGAAAACGCAACGATCCTTGCTGAGAAGTGGGCTGCGGCAATCAGCTAAGGCTGATTCCCTCACGCACCTTTAGCTAATACATCGTGTCGCTAGCCACCGCGCCAGCGCCCGAACAGGATGGTGTCGAGCTCACCGCTCGGCACCATCCTCGGGTGGCCCTGGTCAAGCCGTCGAATCGGCGCCGTCGCCTCGCTTATGCGGGGCTAACGCCATTTGCGGCCTACGTTCTTATTTTCCTTGCCCTTCCCACCATCCTTGCGGTGGTCACGGGCTTCTTCTCGGACGACGGTTCGCTGACGTTCGACAACATCACTGGGCTGTTTACTCCGACCATCCTCGCCACCTTTGGGAGCTCGTTTTGGCTCTCGGGTGTCACTGCCGTGATCGGTGCCGTTGTTGGCGCCCTCATTTGCTACGCGATGCTCGGCACCAAAGTCGGTGGTCTGCTGCGCACGATCATCGAATCAGCAGCCAGCGTGCTCGCCCAGTTCGGTGGCGTGATGCTCGCCTTCGCGTTCATCGCGACGATCGGCGTGCAGGGGCTGATCACGGTTATCCTGCGTGACACTTTCGGTATCGATATTTTTGCGGATGGTGTCTGGCTCTATCAGGTGCCCGGGCTCATTCTTCCCTACGTCTACTTTCAGGTTCCCCTCATGGTGATCACCTTCCTGCCCGCCCTCACCGCGCTGCGCCCACAATGGGCAGAAGCCAGCGCAACGCTCGGCGGCACCCGCTTTGCCTACTGGCGCTACATCGCAGCCCCCGTGCTCGCTCCGGCTTTTCTCGGCTCGCTGCTGTTGCTCTTCGCTAACGCCTTCTCGTCGTTCGCCACGGCCGCCGCACTCATCAGCCAGGGCTCGCAGATCGTGCCCCTCCAGATCCGTGCGGCGCTCGTCAGCGAAACCGTGCTGGGCCGCGAAAACATGGCGGGCGCTCTTGCGCTCGGGATGATCGTGGTCATGGTCGTTGTCATGTGGGCGTACTCCGTGCTGCAGGCCCGCACCTCACGGTGGCAAAAGTGAGCGCCGACATCGCCGCACCGCTGAGCCCGGTGGAGCCCGCACCCGCGTCAACGCCCGCAGGGATGCGCCGGAAGACCGCGAACCAGGCCGTGCGCATCGGGGCCGAACCGAGTGCGCTTGCTCGCCGCCTCATCCTCGGCATCATTGGCGCCGTCTTCCTGCTCCCCATAATCGCGATGATCGAATTCTCCTTCCGCAACGGCCTAGCGGGGGACTACACGACAAGCCACTGGACGGGTCTCTTCACCGAAGACGCTGCCCGCACCTACCGCAGCCTCTATCAGGCAATCGGAAACTCGCTCGTACTCGCCGCAGTGACCGTCGGCATCGTGCTGGTGCTGCTACTGCCGACGATGGTGCTCGTGCACATGCAGTTCCCGCGCCTCAAGCGCACCCTCGAATTCATCTGCATCATCCCCATCACGGTGCCCGCCATTGTGCTGGTTGTCGGGCTCGCGCCGGTCTACTCGGTCGTCGTGCAGGTGCTCGGCGGTTCGACTTGGACGCTCGCCTTCGCCTACGGCATCACGGTGTTGCCGTATGCCTATCGCGCCATTCAGGGCAACCTCGATGCGATCCCCGTGAAGACCCTCAGCGAAGCGGCCAGCACGCTCGGTGCCGGCTGGATGACCGTGCTGTGGACGATCCTGCTGCCGAACCTGCGCCGGGGAGTGCTCGCGGCATCCTTCATCTCGATTGCGGTCGTGCTTGGCGAGTTCACCATCGCGAGCCTGCTCAACCGCCGCAACCTGCAAACCGCACTGCTTCAGGTCTCGCAATCTGACCCCTGGGTTGCTGTGATCTTTGCGCTCGCAGCCCTTGCCCTCGCTTTCGTCTTGCTGCTGATCATCGGCCGCCTCGGATCAGCAACGCCCTCTAGGAGAAAATCATGACCGCCACGTTTACGATGACGGGCCCCACCGCCACCCACACTCCGACCGCGGGAGCAACAGTTCAGCTCAGCGCCGTCGTGAAGGCTTTCTCGGGCCACACTGCGCTCAACAGCATCGACCTCGAAGTTGCCCCCGGCGAACTCGTTGCCCTGCTCGGTCCTTCGGGCTGCGGGAAGACCACAGCATTGCGCAGCATTTCGGGGCTCGAGAGCATCGACAGCGGTCGCATCCTCATCGACGGTGTGGATGTCGCGGATACTCCCACGAATAAGCGAGACATCGGGATGGTCTTTCAGGCCTACTCGCTGTTCCCGCACATGACGGTGCTCGAGAACGTGGAGTTCGGCCTCAAGATGCGCAGGGTCGCCGCTGCTCGTCGCCGCGAACGCGCTCTCGAAACCTTGGACATGGTGGGTCTCACGAAGCACCGCGACCGCTTCGCCCATCAGCTCTCGGGTGGCCAGCAGCAACGTGTTGCGCTCGCCCGCGCCCTCGTCACGCGCCCCCGCGTGCTCCTGCTCGACGAACCGCTGAGTGCGCTCGACGCAAAAGTACGCGTGCAACTGCGTGAAGAGATCCGTCGCCTGCAAACCGAGCTCGGCATCACGACCGTGTTCGTTACCCACGACCAAGAAGAGGCGCTCGCCGTCGCCGACCGCGTTGCCGTCATGCGTGACGGTCGCATCGAACAAATTGGCACGCCAGAGGAGCTCTACGCGACGCCAGCCAACGCCTTCGTCGCCGACTTCGTTGGCCTCAGCAACCGGATGCCCGCCGAACTCATCGACGGTCAGGTCACCCTCCACGGCAGCAGCCTCGCCCTCCTCGGCGACCCGATGCCCGATGGCCCTGTCATCGCGCTCGTTCGCCCGGAGGACATCGCCCTCTCCACCGCCGGAATCGCCGGCACCGTCATCTCGTCGAGCTTCTTGGGCTCCCTGCGCCGCACGCGGGTGCGACTCTTCGACGACACGGTCGTTGCCATCCAGCATGAGGTCGAGCGGCATCCGCTGCCCGGCGAAGCTGTCACGGTGCGACTCAAGGGCGCTCCAGTGAGCGCGCTGCCTCCCAAGGTGAAGAAGTAGCGGCCACGAGCGACCATATTGGGGCGCAGCAAGCGCGCTCTCCAGCACAACTAAGATAGGCACGTGGTATTCGGACGACGCAATAAACCAGACAGTCGGGTCCAGTCACGCGCCAGCACAACAGACGCCGCTGAGGTTCCCGCCGGGCTTTCGATAGCTGCTGCCTATTCGTGGCGCATGCTCGTCGTGCTCGCCGTAGTTGCAGTTCTTATTTACTTAGTGATCACGCTCAAGTACATTGTGATTCCGTTCCTGATCGCGATTCTTATCGGGGCGCTGCTGGTGCCCGTCATCGGATTCCTCGTGCGCGTGAAATGGCCGCGCTGGCTTGCCGTCACCGTGGTTCTTATCGGCTTCTTCGCCGTGGTCAGTGGCCTCGTTGTGGTTGTCGTCGGCCAAGTCCGTTCTGGGCTTCCCGCTCTCCAAGCGCAGTCAACGACTGCCTACGAGAACTTGCGCGAGTTCTTGCGCAGCTCACCGCTGCAGCTCAGCGACCAAGACCTCGACGGCTACCTCACCGAAATTATTGACGTGATTCAGCGCGACTCTCAAGCGCTCGTTTCGGGAATCCTCTCGGTAGGGTCCACCGCCGGTCACGTCCTCACCGGTGCGCTGCTGAGCCTGTTCGCCACGATCTTCGTGCTCATCGATGGCAAGGGCATCTGGGCCTGGACTGTTCGACTCTTTCCGCGCAAAGCCCGCAACGCGGTTGACGGTGCGGGAGTGGCCGGATGGCTCACCCTCACCACTTTCGTCAAGGTGCAGATCTTCGTGGCTGCGGTCGATGCCATCGGTATCGGCGTCGGTGCGTGGATCCTCGGTTTGTTCTACGGCGGATTCCCGCTAGTGATCCCGATTGCCGTCGCGGTGTTCCTCGGTTCATTCATCCCTGTCGTCGGTGCTCTCGTCACGGGGGCACTTGCAGTATTCATTGCCCTCGTCTTCTTGGGCCCCATCCCCGCCGTAATCATGTTGGGAATTGTTTTGCTTGTTCAACAGCTTGAAGGTCATATCCTGCAGCCGCTCGTCATGGGCACCGCTGTAAAGGTCCACCCGCTTGCGGTCGTGTTTGCCGTAGCCGCTGGCTCATTCGTGGCCGGTATCCCCGGCGCACTGTTTGCCGTGCCGCTGGTCGCGGTCGTCAATGTCATGACCAAATACATAGCCAGCGGCGATTGGCGTCTCAATGGTCGACCCACGATCACGGACGTGCTCGGTAATGGTAAATAACCGGATGCCCGGCCCCACGCTCGCTGAGTACGAAGCAGCACGCGTCCGGGTCGCAGAAGTTGCCGATGTTACCCCCATGCAGACCTCGCGTTTTCTCGCGGAGATCTTGGGATCGCCGGTGTTCCTCAAGTGTGAAAACCTTCAGCGCACGGGCTCCTTTAAGCTGCGCGGTGCCTATAACCGTCTCGCGGGCCTCTCCGAGGAGGAGAAGGCGCGCGGAGTTGTTGCTGCGTCGGCCGGAAACCATGCTCAGGGCGTCGCTTTTGCCGCTCGCGAGCTCGGTATCAAGTCGACTATTTTCATGCCCGTAGGTGTGCCTCTGCCGAAACTGCAGGCCACTCGCGATTACGGCGCCGAGGTTGTACTACGCGGTCACACCGTTGACGAGCCGCTGCGTGCGGCCGCCCGTTTCTCAGAAGAGACCGGCGCTGTGCTCATCCACCCCTTCGATCACGAAGACGTCGTCGCGGGCCAAGGAACACTTGCTCTTGAAGTGTTCGATCAGGTTCCTCAGGTCGACACAATCATCGTGCCGATCGGTGGCGGTGGACTCATCTCCGGTGTTGCGGGGGCCATCAAGCAGAGGGCCCGCCTCGAAGGCCGCAACGTGCGCGTTATTGGTGTGCAGGCCTCCAACGCTTCCGCTTACACGCCGTCGCTCGAAAAAGGCGAAATCGTCGAAGTGCGCACGACGCCTACGATCGCCGACGGTATCGCCGTCAGCCGCCCCGGCGTGCTCAACTTCACCATGGTCCGCGATTTGGTGGATGAAGTCATCACCGTTTCTGATGACCAGATCGCCTATGCGGTGCTTGTTCTTCTCGAGCGAGCCAAGCAAGTCGTCGAGCCGGCCGGCGCCGTCGGAGTGGCCGCGATTCTGGCAGGCAAGATCTCACCAAGCGGCAACACCGTGGTGCTGCTGAGCGGTGGCAATATCGACCCCATGATGATGGAACGCATCATCAGCCACGGCCTCTCGGCATCCGAACGCTATTTGCGACTGCGCATCCCGCTGCCCGACCGCCCGGGCCAGTTAGCGCGCATTTCTGCCCTTGTGGCCGAGGCGAGCGCCAACGTTGTTGAGGTGCTGCACAGTAGGCACAACAGCAAAGTGCAGTTCAGTCAGGTTCAGCTCGAACTGCACATTGAAACCCGTGGCCCCGAGCACGCGGAGGCAGTTCTCACGCGGCTCAGGGACGAAGGCTTTGACCCTCAGGTCGACTTTTAGCCAGAATACGTAGCGATCTTGAGGACCTCAACGGTGATCGACTTGCCGTTGGGTGCCGTGTAAGTGGTTGACTCTCCGACCTTGAGGCCGTTGATTGCCATGCCGAGTGGGCTCTTCTCGCTGTACACATCGAGATCGCTGTCGTCGGCGACAATTTCGCGGCTGCCGAGTAGAAATACGCTCTCGTCGCCCATGATTTTGGCCGTGACAAGAATTCCGGGTTCTACGACGCCGTCATCATCTTGAACATCGCCGACTACGGCATGGCGAAGAAGTTGCGTGAGAACACGGATGCGGGCTTCAATTTTGCCCTGCTCTTCCTTGGCGGCGTGGTAGCCACCGTTCTCTTTGAGGTCGCCTTCTTCGCGGGCAGCCTCAATTTTCTTGGCAATTTCGTACCGTGCTTCGCCCGTAAGTTGTTCCAGTTCGGCGGTGCGACGATCGAACGCCTCCTGGGTCAACCACGTGACGTCGTTTTGTGCAGCCACTGTGCTTCTCCCTATACAAAAGAGAAACCGGCCGAGTACGACCGGTTTCGAGATGATTCGCTTCAGCCTAGGTTAGCCAACACCGGTAGATCAAGCCTGACACTGCTTGTTCTGTGGTGCGAACTGTCGTGGTCAACTCGCGATTGCGCTGGTCGCTGGCCGGAACGTCGACCACTTTCCACCCGATAATCGCAAAAGTGGAGTTCAGGGCTTGCACAACGCAGCGAGCATCCGTGCTTTCGGCCACGTTGAATTGCCAGCGTACTTCGACAGCGGTGTCGTCGATAATTTCGTACCCGGTATCTTTTGCCTCGAACTGGGCGGGTGATTCCAGCAGGCCACCCCACACGAGCCACGCCGTGAAGACCGCAACGAAGGCTGCAGCCATAGCGATCACAATCACGCGATTGTTGCGCTTGGCTTTCGGGCTGCGACCATAGCGCGCATCCAAATTAGTGGGTGCTGTCGTGCCGGGCGCGGTGCTGTCGGCGGTGCCAGTGGGGCTACTGGATGCTTCAGGCACGCGGGGCTCCTTCTTGCGACGGTATTCTGGTTACTGCAAGGTTATTCGCAAACTCGCATGATGAAATCATGGAGTGGACATCCCAGAGGACAACAGTTGATTTCTTTCACTTCGCTCGCAACCAGTGCGATTCTCTGGACGGCTACTCCCAGCCCCGAGCCGAGCCTGTATCCGGCCTATGAGGGTGACCCCAACTTGGTCACTCCCGGCGTAGTTGGCTTCATCGGCATCTTGTTCGTCGCGGTAGCCACGTTGTTTATTGTCATGGACATGAACCGTCGCGTGCGCCGCGTTCGTTACCGTGAGCTCGCTCAGGAAACGATCCGTGCCGAGCAGGCTGCTGCCGCCGGCGAGACCGATGGTCGCACCGCGGGCGCCGCTGATGGTGGCGATGCTGATGATGCTGCGCCTACACAACGGGCGGATTAGTCGCCACGAGAAAGATACCGACCCAGTGGCAGAGGAACGCCAGTAGCGTCAGCGTGTGAAAGATCTCGTGGAACCCGAACACTCCGGGCACGGGATTCGGTCGCTTAAGACCGTAGATGACAGCGCCAACGGTGTAGAAGAGTCCACCGGCCAGGATGAGCGTCATCATGATCCAGTTGGCTTGGAAGAAGTCGACGATGAACATCATCGCGCCCCAGCCGAGCAGCACATACAGCGGAACGTAGAGCCAGCGCGGGGCCCCCACCCAGAAGATGCGGAAGCCGATGCCGAGAGCAGCGCCGCTCCAGACGATCCAGAGCAAAATGGTCGCCTTCTCGGGCGAAAGCGCCAGAACAGTGATCGGGGTATAGGAACCGGCAATGAGCAAGAAAATATTGGAGTGATCGAAGCGCTTCAGCATCATCCGCGTCTTCTCGCTCCAGTTGAAGCGGTGGTAAAGCGCTGAGATGCCAAACAGCATCAGTGATGAGGCAAAGAAGACTGCTGAACTGACCTTCGCCGCGGTGCCATCGGCCATGACCAGCAGGATGATGCCGAGCACGATTGCCAGAGGAAACGTGCCGGCGTGGATCCAACCGCGCCACGTTGGTTTTGCGTCGGCCGGGTCGCTCGTCATCACGTCATCGACGAACGGAAGCTCGGGAAGGCGCGATGCGTCTTCCTTCTCAACGGCCGCTGCAGCAGCGATATCGGCGGCATCTTGGTTCATGCTCACAGTTTACGCCTGACGTAGTTTCACTTGTTGAGCGCCGGAGTGGTCTAACGTAGTTCCGTGAGTAAGCGACAGTCTCCATTCGGTCGCGGTTTTCTTTACGGTCTTTACCAGAAAAAACTGCGTCGCCAGCTAGAGGGCCAGCAATTGCCGCGCCACGTAGCCATGATCATTGATGGCAACCGGCGTTGGGCCAAATTGAAAGATCTCGAGACGGCAGCCCACGGTCATCGTGCCGGCGCGGCCAAGTATCGAGAGTTTCTGGTCTGGTGCGACGACCTCGACATTTCAGTGGCGACGCTCTACCTGCTCTCGACCGACAATCTCACCAGCCGATCACCCGAAGAGTTGAAAGAGCTGTTCACGATCATTGGTGATCTTGCCGAAGATTTGTCGCACTTTCGCGACTGGCGCGTTCAACATGTGGGATCGGATGCTGGCCTCCCCGAGCAGCTCAAGGCCCAGCTCAAGGGCGCTCACGAGCGCACCGCAGACAACACCGGTCTGCACGTCAACCTCGCCATCGGCTACGGCGGACGCCACGAAATCGCTGAAGCCATGCGCCGTATCGTGCGCAACCACAGTGATGAGGGTCACAGCCTTGACGCCCTCGCTGAACTGCTCACTCCGGAACTCATAGGCGAGCACCTCTACACGAAGGGGCAGCCCGACCCCGACCTCGTCATCCGCACCTCGGGGGAGCAGCGCATTAGCGACTTCATGCTGTGGCAATCCGCCCACAGTGAGCTGTACTTCATGGAAGCGCTCGGGCCCGACCTGCGCGAGGTCGATTTCTTGCGCGCCCTTCGTGATTTCTCGCGACGTAACCGCCGCTTCGGTGCCTAACCGCAAACCGAATATGACGCGATGGTGTCTTAGGGCGTGTCGTTACGCCCAGATTGCCTGACGGGTTTAGCGTTCAATCCATCAGGTATGGCGCCTGATCGAGACGGCCACGTAAGTTCGTTTTCGTAAAGTACTGGCCGTCTTCGCAGACTGGATCCGAGTGCTCGCACTCGGGGATGGAGTGCACGTTGGCCGACCTAGCAACCCCCAAGACCACGATCACCACGTCGAAGGCGGGAGGGCGGGCCCAACGACAAGCCGAGCGTACATACGTTCTGGATACGTCTGTTTTGCTCTCCGACCCGAGCTCGATCAAGCGGTTTGCCGAACACAATGTTGTTCTGCCCGTTGTAGTGATCACCGAACTCGAAGCCAAGCGCAACGACCCCGAGATTGGGTACTTCGCCAGGCAAGCGCTGCGCAGTCTCGACGAGATGCGCGTCAAGCATGAGCGCCTCGACTTTCCCATCTCGGTGGGCGACGACGGCGGCACGCTGCGTGTCGAGCTCAACCACTCCAATATGTCTGTGCTTCCCTCCGGGCTGCAGTTGGGCGATAACGATTCGCGAATTCTTGCTGTTGCGCTCAACCTCGCCAACGAGGGGCTGGATGTCACGGTCGTCTCAAAAGATCTTCCCCTGCGGGTGAAGGCGGCATCCATCGGTCTCGCGGCCGAGGAGTACCGCGCAGAGCTCGCTGTGGACTCCGGGTGGACCGGCCAAGCAGAGATCGAGCTGAGCGGCGACCAAGTCGCTGAGCTCTATGACAAAGAACGTTTGCAGTCGCGAGCGGTGGGAGACCTGCCCATTAATACCGGGCTCGTGGTTACCTCTGAACGTGGCTCGGCCTTGGCGCGAGTGACAGCCCGCGGCACGATGTCGCTCATTCGTGGCGATCGGGAGCTTTTCGGCTTGCACGGGCGTAGTGCCGAGCAGCGGCTGGCTATCGATATGCTTCTCGACCCCGAGCTGGGCATTGTCTCGCTTGGCGGAAGTGCCGGAACGGGAAAGTCGGCCCTCGCGCTCTGCGCCGGTCTCGAAGCGGTTCTGGAGAAGCAGCAGCATCGCAAGATCATGGTCTTCCGTCCGCTCTACGCGGTGGGCGGTCAAGAGTTGGGTTACTTGCCCGGTGATGCAGCCGAAAAGATGAATCCTTGGGCTCAGGCAGTGTTCGACACGCTCGGTTCGGTCGTGTCCGAGAACGTGCTTGAAGAAGTGCTCGAGCGGGGGCTCCTCGAAGTGCTTCCACTTACTCACATCCGAGGCCGTTCGCTTCATGATGCGTTTGTGATTGTGGATGAGGCGCAGTCGCTGGAACGCAATGTTCTGTTGACAGTGCTCAGTCGTATCGGTCAGAACTCTCGCGTCGTGCTGACCCACGATGTGGCGCAGCGCGATAACCTCCGCGTCGGTCGCCATGACGGCGTCGCGTCGGTTATCGAAACGCTCAAGGGGCATTCACTCTTCGGCCACATCACCCTGACGCGTTCGGAACGTTCTGCGATCGCCGCTCTCGTTACTGAGCTGCTGGAAGGCAACGAAATCGCCTAACGAACACGGTCGTCTGACGGTCTAGCTCGTCTAACGATTGGCTGACAAAGTCTGAGCACGCCGCGTGAGTGTCAGCGGGGCGTGCTCAGACAACGTAAGGTTTTCTCGTGGGCTCGGTGTGGTGGTTTTTGGCAATTCCCCTTGGGGTTGCCGCGGTGTGGGCGATTCTTGCACCCCGAAACCAGTGGCGCAGCCTGTTCTCCTGGTCAGTAGCCAACGCACACTCGTCAGAACCGGGTGGTGCAGCCTATGCGTATCGGCAAATCATCGCCGGTATCGCGCTCGGGCTCTCTCTTCTCATGGTGGTGCTCGCCATGGCGGCTACTGCGTCACGTGCTCCCCAGGAGGCGTCGCGCATTCCCGATATTGAGCTGATGTGGGGCTCGCCGGCGCCGTTGTTGGCGTATCGCGCGTTCAAACCTGCCGCAGCCCCCGATTCAGATCTCGTCGACGTGCCGATCGAGAGTTACCTCCCCGTGAATGACAATGCGGCGGCGCCACTGTATTTGCTCGACCTCGAACGGTTCTCTCGTTTGGGCACCACCAATATTCCGGGCTATATCGGCAGCGAGCCAGATGACACGGATTCGACTATTGGTCGAGCTGATGTGCTGCTTCACGTCCGGGGGCCGTTGCTGTGCATCCCGCGCCGGGTTGTGGTTGTCGAAGACGCCCAAAGCGTGCAAATCGCTGTTCAGTATGGTTTGCCCACATCGAGCGATCCTTCGAAATCTGATAACGAAGAAGCGTGCCTGATCGGCGAAGACCTTACTGCCTCGGTGCTCATCCCCGTCACGTTGAACGATGTAATTGGAGAGCGTTCCGTCGAGGGCCTCGACGGAACGCCGCTCACACTGCTTGATACAACTAGTTAGCCAGGCGTCGTCATCGACAGAACGTCGAGGGCGGCATCCAACTGTTCGAGCGTGACTTCGCCGCGCTCGACAAAGCCGAGGTCAATCACGGCTTCACGCACGGTGATTGACTGGGCAACAGCGTGCTTAGCGATCTTGGACGCTGCTTCGTACCCGATGATCTTGTTCAGCGGCGTCACGATCGACGGCGATGATTCTGCAAGAGCGAGGGCACGCTCGAGGTTCGCTTCGAGACCATCAACGGTCTTGTCGGCGAGGGCGCGCAACGAGTTCGAGAGCAGGCGGCTCGATTCGAGCAGCGACGTTCCCATGACGGGGATCGCGACGTTGAGTTCGAATGCTCCGGATGCTCCGCCCCACGCGATGGTCGCGTCGTTGCCGATAACGCGAGCGCACACCATGAGTACAGCTTCGGGGATTACCGGGTTGACCTTTCCGGGCATGATCGAGGAACCGGGCTGAAGGTCGGGGATCTGAAGCTCGCCAAGACCGGTGTTGGGGCCTGAGCCCATCCAGCGGAGGTCGTTGCAGATCTTGGTGACGGAGACCGCGATCACGCGGAGTGCGCCGGATGCTTCAACGAGCGAGTCGCGAGCACCTTGAGCTTCGAAGTGATCTTCGGCCTCAGTGATCGGCAGACCGGAGTTTTCGGCGAGGATTTCAATCACGCGCTGCGGGAAGCCGAGCGGGGTGTTGATTCCGGTGCCGACAGCGGTGCCGCCGAGGGGAACTTCTGCAACGCGGGGGATCGCCGACTGGATGCGGGCGATGCCGAGACGAATCTGGCGCGCGTAGCCGGCAAATTCTTGGCCGAGGGTGACGGGAGTGGCGTCCATGAGGTGGGTGCGGCCAGCCTTGACAGCGCCCTTCCACAGTTCAGCTTTCACGTCGAGGGCTGCAGCGAGGTGCTCGAGCGAGGGGATGAGGTCACCGATGAGAGCACCAGTGACAGCGAGGTGCACCGAGGTGGGGAACACGTCGTTGGACGACTGTGACGCATTGACGTGGTCGTTGGGGTGAACGGCGCTGCCAAGCGAGTCTGTCGCGAGGCGAGCAAGAACTTCGTTCATGTTCATGTTCGAGGAGGTTCCACTGCCGGTCTGGTAGGTGTCGACCGGGAACTGGTTGTGGAACTGACCGTCGATGATCTGGTCTGCGGCGCCCACGATGGCATCGGCGATGGCCGGGTCGAGCTTGCCGAGTTCGCTGTTGGCGATGGCGGCCGCACGCTTGACGCGCGCGAGAGCCACGATCTGCGCCGGCTCAAGGCCCGTGCCCGAGATAGGAAAGTTCTCTACTGCGCGCTGCGTCTGAGCGCCATAGAGGGCATCCTTGGGCACGCGTACCTCGCCCATGGTGTCGTGTTCGATGCGGTATTCGGTGGAACTCGTCACAGCGTTGTAATCCTTTGTTTGCGAGCGAACTGGGTGAGACGTGGTGGAGGGCGCTAAACCGTGCCGATAACGAGGTCGGGGACAGCCCGACCCTCAAGCAAACGGTAGTTCGCGCCTACCACTGCAAGAGTACCTGCGGCTACCGCATCACTGATGAGTTCTGACGCATTCATGAGCTCAAGAATGGTGGCGCGCAAATGAATGCGTCCGACGTCGTAGGCGTTGATCTCATCAATCGTTACCGCGCCTGATTCGCTGCCCGCAACGCGACGAACGGCGGGCACAATTTTTGAGATCAACGATTGGATGTGCGGGGGGAGCGCGGGAGCATCCGCTGTCTGGGATTCGATGGCAGCAGCAACAGCACCGCACTCGTCGTGGCCGAGAACGAGAATCAGCGGAACGTTGAGCACGCTCACCGCATATTCGAGGGAGCCCACGACGGAGCTGGAGATGACCTGACCGGCGTTACGCACGACGAAGAGATCTCCGAGGCCTTTGTCGAAAATGATTTCGGCTGCAAGGCGGGAGTCGCTGCAGCCGAAGAGCGCGGCGTGGGGTGCTTGCTCGTTGGCTAGTTCAGTGCGGCGTTCAACGTCTTGACGGGGATGCGCCGGCGCACCGGAAACGAATCGCTCGTTGCCACGCGACATCTCGTTCCATACCTGGGCGGGTGTTTTGGTGGGGTTCGTCATGGTGTCTCCACATCGGCGGCGATGGATGCCGCAAGTAGTTCGAACTCAGAATCGGCGGCGGTTCCATGCAATACAACTGTGCTGCCTGCGAGCTCCGCCGCGAGCGCGTAGGCATAGTTTCCGGTGTCGGAATCTGAGCGGCGATCGTAGATAGTCCAATCGATGCCGTCGATCGCGATCGTGCCGGTGGCGAGTGCGCCATCTGTCACGATTCCTACCCACGTGGGGTTCGCGTCGATTCCCTGTTCAAGCGCAATGAACTGTGCACCCGACGATTCGGTGGATGGCGTAACGAACCCGATGTACCAGGTCTGCACCGAGGAGGTAGTACCCAGTCGCGCAGAGTTCGCGTACCAGGACTCCGGAAGTGAGGGAGCGAGGAGCGGTTCGCTCGCATCAGTTTGAGCATCGGCAGCGACGGTCTGGTAGTCGGCAACGACGGGCGTTTCTTCGCTGGGGCGAACAACCACAAGAACCAAGAACAGCACGATTACGAGAGACGCCACAGTTGCGCCGACCAAATTGAGAAGAGTCTGGTTGGCGCGGTGCTTACGCGAGTTCTCGGCCTTGCGCGCAAAAGTTTCTTCGGGAGTTTCGGGGCGGCCCAGCCCAGCGACGATGCGCGGTTCGGTGCTCTTAGCCATTACTGGTCGGTGCTCGCGTCAGCAGCGCTATCCGCCGTGCTTGTGCTGCGGGCAGCGTCAAGGCGAGCGCGAGCACCAATAAGCCACTCTTCGCAGCGCTGAGCGAGAGCCTCACCGCGTTCCCAGAAGGCAAGCGATTGTTCGAGCGTTGCCGAACCCTGCTCAAGCTCGTTGACAACAGAAATGAGCTCATCCCGAGCTTCTTCATAACTGAGCTCGCTGACGGGAGTTTCGTTGGGGGTAGCCACGATGTAATTCTACTGTTCTCTAGTTGTCAGCCGGCTGGCCGGTGACAGTGGTGGAAATCTTGCCGTCGGCAACGGTGAGCAGCAGCTCAGTGCCGTCTGGGGCATCAGAAGTGGAACGCACGGCGGTGCCATCAGGCAGCTGCGCGATGGCATAGCCGCGCTGCAGGGTGCGTTGAGGGGAGAGGGCTCGCAATTGGCCTGTCAGCTCGGTGACACCGGCGTGGGCTTTTTCGATTGCGCGCTCCACCAGCTCGTTGCTGCGCGAGACATACCGCGAAAGCTCGTCGGCGTGCGAATCGATAAGCGAAACCGGATTCGCCAACACCGGTCGGGTGCGCAGCGACTCCAGACGATCACCCTCATAACTGAGACGCTGAGTGATGCGCAGCCGCATGCCGGAGCGTGCCTGCTGCACTCGGCTCAACTCTTCAGCGACGTCCGGCACGACACGTTTCGCGGCATCAGTGGGGGTGGATGCCCGCAAATCAGCAACCTCGTCGAGCAGCGGTCGATCGTTCTCATGCCCAATCGCCGATACCAGCGGTGTCACGCAGGCCGCTGCGGTTCGCACTAAGGATTCATCGCTGAACACGAGCAGGTTCTGAAAGTCGCCGCCACCGCGGGCGACGATGATGACATCGACCTTGGGATCGGCATCCAACTCTCGGATGCCCTGCGAAACCTCAGAGACCGCACGCTCGCCCTGCACTGCCGCGTGAGCGGTGCGGAACTTTACGGCGGGCCAGCGCAACTGGGCGTTGCGAATGACGTCCTTCTCAGCGTCGCTATCTTTCGCCGTGACAAGCCCGATGCAGTTCGGCAAGAAGGGGAGGGGCTTTTTGTGCTCGAAGAGACCCTCGGCGCGCAATTTCTGGCGCAGCAGTTCAAGTTTCTCGAGTAAGTCGCCGAGCCCGACGTGACGCATCTCGAGCACCTGCATGGTGAGGGTGCCACCCTTGACCCAATAGTTGGGTTTGACGAGGGCAACAACGCGGTCGCCCTGCTTGAGATCTTTCGGCAATTTCGTGCGCACCGACGACCAAATAGTGAAAGAGATGGTGGCATCCACTTCAAGGTCTTTGAGCTTGCCGTAAATGTTGCCGCCCGATCCGCCCCACTGGGTGATCTCACCTTCGACCCACGCTGTGCCCAAGCGCTCGATCCAGCCACGGATCTTCTGGGACAACACCGACACTGGCCACGGAGTATCGACGGTGGGCGGGCCCTCTGTGATCGTCACCTAGCCTCCTCAAGCTTGTAAATACAGGGTAGAGGATGCCGCTGATACTGCCTTCCGTTCGGCTTCCGTGCAGCAGTGTTCGGTAGAATCATCCGAGTGAGCACCATTTCTAACGGAAGCGCCCAAGCGCTAGCGATGCCCCCGATGCCCGCACGCCGAGAGCAATTGCAAAATTTGCCGGTCGCAGGCGCAAAACGCGTCGTCTTAGCGGCTCCGCGTGGCTACTGTGCGGGAGTTGACCGCGCTGTTATCGCTGTCGAAAAAGCGCTCGCCAACTACGGCGCCCCTGTCTATGTGCGCAAGCAAATCGTGCACAACATTCATGTCGTGACAACGCTCGAAGCACAGGGCGCGATCTTTGTGGATGAGGTCGACGAAATCCCCGAGGGATCAACGGTCGTCTTTTCGGCCCACGGTGTCTCGCCGGCTGTCGTCAAGGGAGCCTCCGACCGCGAGCTGCATGCGATCGACGCCACTTGCCCTCTCGTTACCAAGGTTCACCGCGAAGCGACTCGCTTCGCCCGCGACAACTACCAAATCTTGCTCATCGGCCACGATGGCCATGAAGAGGTCGAAGGCACGATGGGGCACGCTCCCGAGCGCACCATCCTCGTCAACAGCCCCGCCGATGTACCTAACATCGTGGTGGAAAACACCGACAACCTCGTCTGGCTTTCGCAGACCACATTGAGTGTCGATGAAACGATGGAGACGGTTCGCCTGCTGCGCGAACGTTTCCCCACTCTGCAAGATCCGCCGAGCGACGACATTTGTTACGCCACTCAGAACCGTCAGGTGGCTATCAAGAAGGTGGCCGAAGACGCTGAACTCGTGATTGTGGTCGGCAGCGCCAACAGCTCCAACACGGTCCGCCTTGTGGATGTCGCTCTTGAGTACGGCGCCAAAGCTGCGTACCGGGTCGATTACGCGAGCGAAATCAAACAAGAGTGGCTTGACGGTGTCGCCACGGTTGGCGTCACGAGCGGAGCATCCGTTCCCGAAGTTTTGGTTCAAGAAGTGCTGGCCGACCTCGCAGAAGCAGGCTACGGCGACGTCTCCACCGTTGTTACCGCCGAAGAAGACCTCATGTTTTCGCTGCCCAAAGAACTGCGCACCGACGCTGCAGGCAACCCCGATGAGCGCGGCCTCGGTGGCCGCAATCGCAAACTTGATTGGCAATAGAGTTCATGACTGACCCGCGCCCACGCCCGAAATTTGGCGAGTATGCACCCTTGCCTCCTGCTGCCCCCGAAGGCACGAGCGAGGCGGGGGTAGAGAAGTCACCAGCTGACCCCGCTACTCCTGCTTCTCCCGCTGGGATGGCACCGCCGGCCATGCCGATCATCCCTGATTCGTCGCTAAATGCGCAGTACCAGCGAGATGCAGCAGCCGGCCTCACTGCGCAAGGCGAGACTCCTGTGGCGCCCCCGCGCAAACATCGCCTCTGGGACGTCTTTCTCACCGCAACGCTGTTGCTCTTTGGTGTCGTGGATATCATCAACACGTTCGGCACGGTGGCTAACCTTGGCCCGGTCTTGCGGGAGGGCCTCGCCGCTCAGGGCATGGACGACTTCACGTCAGACGCCCTCGCGAGCGAAGCCGGAGGCGTTGCCAACATCGTTCGCGTTGCCGCCCTCGTGCTCACGATCATCTTCGCGTTGCTGCAAATTCAGCGCAAACGAATCGCCTTCTGGATTCCGATCATCGGTGCGAGTATCGCAGGGATAGCACTCATGGTTGCGATCTTCGTTGCCGTGCTCAGTGATCCCGGTTTCATCGCTTACGTCGAGAGCCTGCAGTAATCGCGTCAGCTGCCGTTAATGACGAATAGGGGCTGACCCGAAGGCCAACCCCTATTCGTGAAGAGCGTTACTTGCCAGAGAATCCAGCCGAACCGAGCTGCTTCGTTGCTTCAACAACGCGCAGCGCGAGAGCGGATTCTGCCGCCTTGCCCCAGGCGCGGGGGTCGTAAACCTTCTTGTTTCCGACTTCGCCGTCAACCTTGAGGAAGCCGTCGTAGTTGCGCAGCACGCTGTCAGCGACCGAGCGGCTATAGGCGTACTGGGTGTCGGTGTCGATGTTCATCTTGATGACACCGTTGGCAACAGCGGTCGCGATTTCTTCATCCGTCGAGCCTGATCCACCGTGGAAGACGAGGTCGAGGGGGTTAGCGCCCGTGCCGTACTTCGCGGCAATACCAGCCTGAATTTCGCCGAGCAGTTCCGGGCGAAGCTTCACGTTGCCTGGCTTGTAGACACCGTGCACGTTGCCGAAGGTGAGGGCTGCGATGTAACGACCCTGCTCGCCGAGGCCGAGCGCGTCGACGGTAGCGATGACGTCATCCAGCGTCGTGTAGAGGCTGTCGTTGATGTCGTGGCTTACGCCGTCTTCTTCTCCACCAACAACACCGATTTCAACTTCGAGAATCGAGTTGATGGCCTTCATGCGTGGGAGGATGTCTTTGGCGATCTCGAGGTTCTCGGCAAGAGGAACAGCCGAGCCATCCCACATGTGCGACTGGAAGATCGGGTTGCGGCCTGCCTTGACCTCAGTCTCGGATGCCGCGATGAGCGGGAGAACGAAGTCGTCAAGAGCATTCTTGGGGCAGTGGTCCGTGTGCAGTGCAACGGTCACCGGGTAGTTCTTGGCAACCTCGGTGACGAACGCGGCGAAAGCAAGAGCTCCGGAGGCGCGTGCCTTAACCGACTGGCCAGCGAAGTAGTCTGCGCCACCGGTGGTGACCTGGATGATGCCGTCAGAACCGGCATCGCTGAGTCCTTGAAGGATTCCGTTGATCGTCGATGACGATGACGCATTGATGGCGGGGTAGGCGAAGGAGTTCTTCTTCGCCTTGTCGAGCATTTCTGCGTACTGATCTGGGGTTGCGACTGGCATTGTTGTCTCTCCTCGTACGGTACCGATTACCGCTCTGGTCCGGCTCGCCTCGATTCTAGCCACCCCTTCTGGGCGGCGCGAACTGTTGCGTCACCCACGGCCATGCTGGCGCTCGCCGGTAGAGTGGCCACGATCATCCGTCAAAGAAAGGACACAAGCGATGGCACGTAAGTCTCTTGTGAGCGTTGTAGCGGATGCTCTTCTTGATCAGATCGTCAGCGGTGAGATCGCGGTCGATGCCGCCCTCCCCACTGAGGCAGAGATCGGGCAGACCTATGACGTCAGCCGCATGACGGTGCGTGAAGCGCTGAAGACCTTGCAAGCTCAGAACGTGGTGCGAGTCGTTGCTGGTCGTGGCACGTATGTGACTCCGATTTCGCACTGGACCGATCTTGCCCCGGTGTTGCGTATGGCCTCGCACGGCGTTGCTCAGGGTGAGGCATCCTTGCAACTCGTCGAAGTGCGACGAATGATCGAAACCGGTGCCGCAGCTCTGGCGGCGACGCGGCGGAGCGATGCCGATCTTGCGCTGCTTGAGATGCATCTTAACGAAATGCGGCGCGGGAACGTCGACGGGGATCTGGACTTGTTTGTTGCTGCGGACATCGCGTTTCATGACGTGATTTTGCGGGCGACCGGCAACGTTTTTGTGGGCGTGTTGTTTGATCCGCTTGCGCGGGTGATGCGCGAGAAGCGCCAGCAAACCTCAGCGGTGCCTGAAATCCAGCTGCATGCAATCGTGGAGCACGAGTCAATTCTTGCTGCCATCCGCAGCGGCGATGCTGAGCAGTCGCGGTTGGCGATGGACTCGCATATGACGCAAACCGCTGACGACCTGCGCCATTTCGTGCTGAATCACGTGCGCTGAGACCCTTGCGCTAAAACTCGCCCGTGCTCAAGGCAGCCCCTGGCGGCCGCTGTTTGACTTCGTCTCGCTCCGATGTAAGATGTCAGACATCTGTCAACAAAGGAGTGAACGATGATCGACGAAAGCGCCCTACTGGCCAAGTTCCCGGCGGAAGTTTCCATCGATCCTCGACGCGTCGCTCAGGAAGCGGTTCGCCCCGCCACGGTTCTCGTGGTTCTTGACGATGATCCCACCGGCACTCAGTCCGTAGCAGACCTTCCCGTGCTCACCGCGTGGGAAGCATCCGACTTCGCGTGGGCCTTCACGCAAGACTCTCCAGCGGTTTATGTGCTCACCAACACCCGCAGCCTCGATCCCGAAACCGCGGCTGAGCGCAATCGCGAGATTGTGATGGCGGCGCTCGCAGCATCCGTTTCCAGCGGGGTCACTGTGTCGTTTGCCAGCAGGGGCGACTCGACGCTGCGGGGCCACTTCCCGCTCGAAACTGACATCATCGCCGACACTGTGCTTGAGACCACCGGCAGCGCCGTAGACGCCGTCATCATTGTCCCGGCGTTCCCTGATGCCGGTCGCGTCACGATCGATTCGGTGCACTACATGCGCACGGCCGACGGGCTCACTCCGGTTGCAGAAACAGAGTTTGCCCGCGATGCCACCTTCGGCTTCACCAGCTCCAACTTGCGCGACTACGTCTCCGAAAAGTCCGGCGGGCGGTGGGGCGCTGAAGCCGTTGTTGCCCTCACTCTCGATATCGTTCGCGGAGGAACAGCGGGAATCGTCGAAGCCCTCGCCGGGCTCTCCGCTTCAACTCCTGTTGTCGTCGACATCGTTACTGAAAACGATCTCCGAGCGCTTGCGCTTGGCCTCGCTGCAGCCGAGGATGCGGGCAAGAGCCTGCTCTACCGCGTCGGTCCACCATTTGTGCGTGCTCGCATCGGACAGGCTCAGCGCTCGCCGCTCGACGCCCTCGAAGTGTTCGGGGCCGAAGGCTCGTCCGCCGTTGGCGGACTCATCGTCGTTGGCTCGCACGTCGGTCTCACGACGCGTCAACTCGGTTCACTCACCGCCGGTCGGCCCCTCGCGCGCGTGCTCGAGATTGACATCGAGCAGGTCCTCAACGTCGAGACCGCCGCGACTCATTTGTCAGAACTCGTCGACTCGGCTGTTGCCGGGTTGGGAGAGGGTGACGTGGTCGTGCATACCAGTCGGATGCTTCGCCGCACCGACGACGCCGATGAAAGCCTCGACATCTCCCGTCGAGTTTCCGCCGCTGTCGTTGAACTTGTGCAGCGGATTCTCGCTGCTCGTCCGCCGCGCTTCGTCATTGCGAAAGGGGGAATCACCTCAAGCGATGTCGCCTCTCACGGCCTCGGCATCCGTCACGCCATCGTGCGTGGGCCGATGCTTCCGGGGCTCGTCTCGCTCTGGGAACCCGTTGATGGGCCAGCCCAAGGCATCCCGTACATCGTTTTTGCGGGCAATGTCGGCGACGACGACTCTCTCACCCAGGTCGTGACAACGCTCTCCAGCATCGCCGCCTAACCAGCCATCGAACGTACTCACCAAGCAGCACTAAGGAATCTCATGTCAACGAAGACCAACTACACCGTCGCCGTACTCGGACTTGGCGCAATGGGCCTCCCCATGGCGACTCGCCTCGCGAGCGAACTCACCGTTCACGGTTTTGATATCGCGGATGAGCGACTCGCGCTCGCCGCCGATGCTGGAATCACCCCCTTCGATTCTGCTGCCGGTGCAGTAGAAGGAGTCGACGCCGTATTGCTTGCGGTGCGCAACGGTCAGCAACTTCGCGACGTGCTGTTCGGCGAGAAGGGGATCGTTGGCGCGCTGTCAGCGGGTTCGGTTGTCATCATGACCAGCACGGTCGGCATCAACGACGTTAAAGATGTGGCCGCGCAGCTTGCCCCTCACAACATTGAACTCGTGGACGCACCGCTCAGCGGTGGGCCCGTGCGTGCCGGAGAGGGGGACCTGCTCATCGTGGTTGGCGCATCACCGGCCGCCCGCGAAACCGCACAACCGGTGCTCGGCTTGCTCGCATCCACCCTCACTGTCATCGGCGACAGTGCCGGCGACGGCCAAGCCTTCAAGACGGTCAATCAGTTGCTGTGTGGCATCCACATTGCGGCAGCAGCCGAAGCGCTCGCGCTAGCCGACAAGCTCGGACTCGATGTCGAAACCACTCTTGCCACTCTGTCAGCGGGTGCGGCAGGTTCGTTCATGCTCGCAAACCGCGGACCCCGGATGCTCGAGGCTTACACCGAGGAAGGTGCCGAAGTGCTCAGCCGGCTCGACATCTTCGTCAAAGACATGGGAATCGTTACGGATGCGGCTCGCAGCACCGGTCTTCCCACACCAATCGCAGCAGCCGCCGAGCAGCTCTACCTCACGGGTGCAGCCCAGGGTAAAGCGGCATCCGACGATTCCGCCATCATCACTGTTCTTGCGCCCCACACGAGCTAGTTCCTCACAACCATCCCATCATTAACGTCAAAGGAGACACTTCATGGAAACCCCGGTACTGCTAGCGATCGCGGCGGCGGGCATAGCCCTGCTGCTCGTGCTGATTATCAAATTCAAGGTTCAAGCGTTCGTCGCGCTACTGCTGGTCAGCATCCTTGTTGGGCTTGCGGCGGGTATTCCGCTCACTACGATTCCGGCGACGGATGATGCGCCCGAGAAGCTCGGCATCATCCAGGCCATCACGGCGGGGCTCGGTGGCACCCTCGGTTCAGTGGCAATTCTTGTCGCGCTTGGCGCCATGTTGGGACGACTCATTGAGGTATCCGGCGGAGCCTCCAGTCTCGCCGGCCGGTTCACGAGTCTCCTCGGCCCTAAGCGAGTATCGGCGGCGCTCACCGCAGCCGCCCTCGTATTGGCGATCCCGGTTTTCTTTGATGTCGGGTTCATCATCCTCGTTCCGATCATTTATGGCTTCTGCAAGGCTGCTGGGGTTAACCCGGTGAAGTTCGGCCTGCCTGTTGCCGGCATCATGCTCGCCGTGCACGTGGCCGTTCCTCCGCACCCCGGTATCGTCGGCGGTTCAGCTCTGCTCGGGGCGGACCTGGGTTGGGTCACCATTTTGGGCCTCGCTGTCGCACTCCCGCTTGGCGTGCTCGCCCATTTCGTAGCGAAGCTCATCAACCGTCGTGAATTCACGATGCTGCCCGCGACCGCGCGCCAGTTCGCGCTGTTCGGGAAGCACGGCGAAGAGGATTCTGAAGGTGGCGCTGGTGGCACCGGTGGCACAGAAACGCTGAGCAAGACCGAGGCTCCGCCAACAGCGGGCACGATCATGCTTCTCATTATTGTGCCGCTCGCCCTCATCATGTCGGGAACGATCGCGGCAACCGTGCTTCCTGCCGAAGACGCGATGCGCCCCTTCTTCGCCTTCATCGGCTCGCCGGTGTTCGCGTTGCTTGTCGCGTTGATCCTTGCGTTCTTCCTTCTCACCGTTCGCCGTGGCTGGTCTCTCGCCCACACCGGTGAAGTCATGGAAGCAGCCCTTCCTCCTGCAGCTATCGTCATTCTGGTCACGGGTGCCGGTGGTGCTTTTGCTCGAGTTCTCACTGAAAGTGGTGTTGGCACGGCGCTCGCGGAAACAATGACCGCAACCGGACTACCCATTTTGTTGTTGGGATTCCTTATCTCGCTGACGCTGCGCGCATCGCAGGGTTCGGCAACCGTCGCCATCCTCACCACTGGTGGACTCCTCGCGGCTACCGTCGCTGCGACTGACTACTCACCGGTTCAGATCGCGCTCATCACTCTCGCGATCGCTTTCGGTGCGCTCGGGCTTTCGCACGTCAATGACTCAGGCTTCTGGGTTGTCACGCGTTACCTCGGATTGAGCGTTGCGGATGGGCTTCGCAGTTGGACCGTGCTCACTACTGTTCTGGGTGTCGCGGGCTTCCTGATGGTGAGTCTGTTGTGGTTCATCGTGAGCGCGATCGGGGTCTAGCTCCCTCGGCTCCGTTAGACTGGGTACGCGCTGTCCACCACCGGCGCGTCCCCAGTCGACCACTTTCAACGAAGGATGCCTCTAGGTGAGTACAGAAACCGGCACGCTATTCCTCCATCCCGATCGCAACCTCGCTCTTGAGCTTGTGCGGGCAACCGAAGCGGCCGCGATTCGCGCCGTTCCCTTTATTGGTAAGGGCGACAAGCTTGGTGCTGATGGCGCCGCGGTTGATGCCATGCGCAAGTTCTTGGGCACCGTCGACTTCGACGGCCTCGTCGTCATAGGTGAGGGCGAAAAAGACAACGCCCCCATGCTCTTCAACGGTGAGCACGTCGGCACCGGTCGTGGGCCAGCCTGCGACATCGCGGTTGACCCGATTGACGGCACGTCGCTGACGGCAGCCGGGCGACAGAACGCGATCTCGATGATTGCTGTCTCTGACCGCGGCACGATGCTCGACGCATCCACCGTTTTCTACATGGACAAGATCGTGACGGGTGCTGAAGGCATCGGCGTGATCGATATTCACCGCCCCATTGGCGACAACATTCGTGCCCTTGCGAAGGCCAAGGGCAAGCGTCCCGAAGATATCGTGGTTGCTGTGCTTGACCGTCCCCGTCACGCCCAACTCATTGACGACATCCGCGAAGCTGGTGCGGGTACGCGTCTCATGCTTGACGGTGACGTTGCCGGTGGCATCAACGCCGCGCTGTATGGCACTCGCATCGACATGTGTGTCGGCATCGGCGGCAGCCCTGAGGGCGTTGCTACGGCGTGTGCCATCAAGGCACTCGGCGGCGAGATCCAGACGATCCTGTATCCGCAGTCTGATGACGAACGTCAACGCGGGATGGATGCCGGGCTCAAGTTCGATCACGTCTATACGGCTGACGAAATGGTCGCCAGCGACAACACGTTCTTCGTTGCGACGGGTGTCACCGATGGTGGACTCGTGAAGGGTGTGCGCCGCTACGGCCCCATCATCCGCACGGAGTCGATTGTGTTGCGGTCACATTCGGGAACGATCCGCCGCATTTCGGCTGACCACCTCGCGGAGAAGTGGCTCGACCACTAAAGACAGCCTTCAACTGGCGCGTTCTCCCTAGCGGAGAGCGCGCCAGTTCTCGTTAACGGCCGTCGCTGTCGGTGGGCAGTTCGAGCTCTAATTCGGCCGCCGTGATGTGTTTCGGCGTGCCCTCGACCAGCTGCGTGTCGCCGATGACTTTCGACTCGTCGAGAGCATTGAGCTTGCGGGCGGTCACGAGCACGCGGCTCTCGAGGGAGTTCGCGAACTGGTTGTAACTGTTCACGGTGGTGTCGATCGAGCGACGCAGCTTGTCGGCGTGCTCGGCGAGAGTCGCAAGCCGTTGGTAGAGCTCCTTGCTGAGATCAAACAGGGTCTTCGCCTGGTCGGTGAGCACGTCTTGCTGCCAGGAGAACGCCACCGTCTTCAACACTGACCACAGGGTCACGGGGGAGGCAAGAGCGACGCGCTTGCTGAAGGCGTAATCCATGATTGACGGGTCAGCTTCCATCGCGGACGAGACGAGCGATTCACTCGGGATGAACGCAATCACGAGTTCGGGGGAGGCCTCGAGCCCGGCCCAGTAGGCCTTGCTGGCGAGGGTGTCGATGTGGCCGCGCATCACCTTGACGTGCTGCTTGATGAGGGCCTCGCGGCGGGCACCTTCTTCTCCCGTCGCGGTGACTGAGATCTGGCTCGCCTCCAAGAAGGCGGTGAAGGGAACTTTGGCGTCGACCGCGATGTTCTTGCCGCCGGGAAGGTGCACGACCATGTCGGGGCGGCCGGCACCGGCATCCGAATTGATGCTCGATTGCAGGTCGAAGTCGACCCGTTCGATGAGGCCAGCGGCTTGTACGACGTTGCGCAGCTGGGTCTCGCCCCAGACGCCACGCGTGGAGTTGTTGCGCAGGGCCGATGCCAACGATTCGGCTGTGCTGCGCAAACGTTCTTCGGATTCGGTGGCCGACTTGAGCTGCTGGCTCAGTTCGCCGTGCTGCAAGCTGCGCTGCGATTCCAACTCGGTGACTTTGTTGTGCATCGTGCGCAGTGTCTCTTGCACCGGGGTGAGCGCCTGCAGCACCTTAGATTCACGACGTTCGCGCTCAACGAGAGCCGCGGCCTCGTCACGCTGACGATCGAGGGTTTCGCGGTACTGCACTTGCAGTGACGCCACTTGCTCGCTCAGCGCTTCAGACCGTGCCGTGATGGATGCCAGCTCTGCTGCCAGCCGAGCCTGCTGTTCGCGCTCGGCGGCAGTCACATTCGCGATCGCCGCCTGATGGCGAGCCTCCAGTACTTCGGGATCAACGCGGCCCGTCGGCGCGGTCGCGCGAACACGGGCAACGAGTAGGCCAATCACGACGCCGAGGACGGCGCCCACGAGTAGGCCAACGATGAGGGCGACGAGGGGATCCATTCCGCCAGTGTGCCAGCCGGCGACGACATTGCGGGATGCCCTGCGGCAGTTGTCCCGAAGCGCCCCTAGGGTTGAGGCATGGCCAGCGACTCCGTGCATCCGCTCGATGTGAGCACCGACGATCTGCGCTACCTCATTGCTGTCGCCCGCGCCGGCCGAATGGTGTCTGCGGCAACCCTGCTCGGCGTCGACCACACCACCGTCCGTCGCCGCATTGACCGGCTCGAAGCCGCCCTCGGGGTGCGCCTCCTTGACCGTGGCGCTGACGGCTGGGAGCTCACCGCCATCGGCCGCGAAGTCGCTACCCGCGCCGCCGGGCTCGAGAACATCGTCGAAAACGTCGTCGGGGCTACCAGCGGGGGAGCCGACGAAGTGCGCGGCACCGTGCGAATCGTCGCGCCCGATGGATTCGGGGCCACCTTTGTGACGGCAGCGCTCGCGGCGGTGCAGGCGGAGCATCCGGCCATCACGGTCGAGCTGGTCACCTCTACCCGCCCGCTGAGTTTGCGTGGTGCTGGCTTCGACCTGGCGATCACGATCGGCACGACGGCGACTTCACGCCTCGCCTCCGAGCCGCTCGCCGCCTACGCTCTGCGCCTGTATGCCTCGCCCGGTTATGTCGCGACGCACCCACCGATTCGTTCTGTTGCTGACCTCGACAGCCATCCGTTGGTCTTCTATGTGGATGCCCTGCTTACGGTTCGCGAGCTCGACCTCGCCCCGGTACTCGGCGGCATGCGCGTCGGATTCGGTTCCACAAGCGTGTTCGCGCAGCTCGAGGCCACGCGTCAGGGAGCGGGCATTGGGCTGCTGCACGCCTTCATGGCTGAGCCCGAACCTGGCCTCGTTGCGGTGCTGCCCGATGAGGTCAGTTTCCGCTTGGAGTTCGCTCTTTCGGTGCGCAAAGAGGCCGCGGATGTCGAGGCCGTTCAGCTGGTGCGAGCGGCGTTGCATCGCGAGGTCGCGCGGCGCGGCTCAGAGCTATTGCCCTTCAACTAGCGCCTCACACCACCGTGTGCGTTTCTGCAGATTGCCCGTGCACTAATAGGCCTTGATTGCAGATCGGATGGGTTGCAGACTGGGCACACCTCCGAACGAAAGTAGGCCCATGTACTCCACGATTCCGCACTGGATCAACGGCTCCGCTACCGAGGGCGATTCGCCCAACCGTGGCGACGTCTTCAACCCCGCAACGGGCGCTGTCGCTCGCACCGTTCCTCTCGCATCCGTCGCTGACGTCAACGCTGGTGTTGCCGCGGCTAAGGCTGCCTTCCCCGCCTGGGGCAACACGTCGCTCGCTAAGCGCACCGCCGTGATGTTCGCTTTCCGTGAGCTGTTCAACGCTCGCAAGGATGAGCTTGCTGCCATCATCACCGCCGAGCACGGCAAGGTGCTTTCGGATGCTGCTGGCGAGATCGCTCGTGGCCTCGAAGTTCTCGACTACGCCTGTGGCATCGCCCAGCTCAGCAAGGGCGAATACAGCGAAAACGTTTCGACCGGTGTTGACGTGTACTCGTTGCAGCAGCCGCTCGGCGTTGTCTCGATCATTAGCCCCTTCAACTTCCCGGCCATGGTGCCGATGTGGTTCTTCCCGATGGCCGTTGCCGCCGGTAACACTGTTGTGTTGAAGCCCAGCGAGAAGGACCCGTCGTCGTCGGTCTGGATGGCAGAGCTCTTCTCCGAGGCTGGCCTTCCGGATGGCGTCTTCAACGTCGTTCACGGTGACAAGCTCGCCGTTGACACTCTTCTTGAGCACCCCGATGTTGCCAGCGTCTCCTTCGTTGGTTCCACCCCGATCGCCAAGTACATCTACGAAACCGCTGCTCATCACGGCAAGCGCGTTCAGGCCCTCGGCGGCGCCAAGAACCACATGCTGGTTCTTCCGGACGCTGACCTTGACCTCGTTGCTGACTCTGCTGTCAACGCTGGGTTCGGTTCCGCTGGCGAGCGTTGCATGGCGATCTCGGTCGTCGTTGCTGTCGAGCCTGTTGCTGACGAGCTCATTGCCAAGGTCAGCGAGCGGATGTCGACCCTCAAGGTCGGCGATGGAACTCGCTCCTGCGACATGGGTCCGCTCATCACGCAGCAGCACCGCGACAAGGTTGCTGGCTACATCGAGCTTGCTGAGGCTGACGGTTCCACTGTTGTCGTTGATGGACGCGGCATCGAGATCGATGGCGACGCTAACGGCTTCTGGCTCGGCCCGACGCTTATCGACAACGTCTCCACTGATTCCGATGTCTACAAGCACGAAATCTTCGGACCGGTTCTCGGCGTGATTCGCGTTCAGAGCTACGAAGAAGGGCTCGCCCTGATCAACTCCTCGCAGTACGGAAACGGCACCGCGATCTTCACAAACGATGGCGGAGCGGCTCGTCGCTTCCAGCGCGAAGTTGAGGTCGGCATGGTCGGCATCAACGTTCCGATCCCCGTTCCGGTTGCCTTCTTCTCCTTCGGCGGCTGGAAGGATTCGATGTTCGGCGACACGAAGGCTTATGGCCCCGACGCCATCCGTTTCTTCACCCGTCAGAAGGCTGTAACCAGCCGCTGGCTCGACCCCAGCCACGGTGGAATCAACCTGGGCTTCCCGCAGAGCGACGCCTAACACATAGTCCGCTTTACCGTCGCGATAGCGGTCCCGTACCTCGGGGCCGCTATCGCCGGTAGGATTGTCTTCTGTGGCTCTCACTATTGCAATCGTTGGACTCCCGAATGTCGGCAAGTCCACCCTCTTTAACGCCCTGACCAAGAATTCGGTGCTCGCCGCGAACTATCCGTTCGCGACCATCGAACCTAACGTGGGCATCGTGAACCTGCCCGACCCGCGCCTCAAAGTGCTGGCGGAAATCTTTGGGAGCGAGCGCATCCTGCCCGCTCCTGTTTCCTTCGTTGACATCGCCGGCATTGTGCAGGGCGCCAGCGAGGGCGAAGGTCTGGGCAACAAGTTCTTGGCGAACATCCGCGAGGCTGACGCCATCGCTCAGGTCGTGCGCGGCTTTAGCGACCCGGATGTTATTCACGTCGACGGCAAAGTTGATGCGGCATCCGACATGGAAACCATCAACACCGAGCTGATTCTCGCTGACCTACAGACGCTCGAAAAGGCTGTTGCGCGGTACGAGAAGGAACTCAAGACCAAGCGTGTTGAGCCCGCCGTTCTCGAGGCTGCGCTTGCTGCGCAGGCGTTCCTCAATGAGGGCAAGCCCTTGTCGGCGGCGACCAAGATTGAACTTGAGCTGATCAGCGAACTCGGTCTGCTCACCTCCAAGCCATTCATTTACGTTTTCAACGTGGATGAAGCGGTGCTGGGCAGCACCGAGAAGCTCGCCGAATTGGCAGCCCTAGTCGCCCCCGCGAAGGCCATCTTCCTCGACGCTAAGTTGGAGGCCGAACTCATCGACCTCGACGAAGAGGATGCCGCAGAGCTTCTCGCGAGCACCGGTCAAGAAGAGAGTGGTCTCGACCAGCTCGCCCGTATCGGCTTCGACACTCTTGGCCTGCAGACGTATCTCACGGCTGGTCCGAAAGAGACTCGCGCTTGGACGATCCCGAAGGGTGCCAAGGCGCCTCAGGCTGCCGGCGTCATCCACACTGACTTCGAAAAGGGCTTCATCAAGGCTGAGGTCATCGGCTTCGACGACCTCGTTGAGACAGGCTCCATCGCGGAAGCTCGCGCCAAGGGCAAGGCTCGCGTTGAGGGCAAGGAATACGTCATGAGCGACGGCGACGTCGTGGAGTTCCGCTTCAACAACTAGGGGCGGCCCGGCCTTCGATGTCGTGATCTCTCGGTCGCGGTAGGGTCAAGCAAACTTCGTGAAAACCGAGGTTCGTTGCTCAAGGTCTCGAACCTCGGTGAATCCCATCGTGCGATAGAAAGAGATCTGTCCCGGCTCGTCATCGGTGAGAAGAACTTTCTGCCGCACGTCTTCGTACGGCTGGAAGGCGCGAAGAAATAGTTCACGACCGATTCCGGCGCGGTGATACTCGGGTGCAACCAGGATGTCTTGCAGATAGACGATCGTCAGCCCGTCGCCGACGATGCGTGCGAGCCCGACTAACCGGACGCCATCCCAAGCGGTCACGACTCTCAGCGACGCGGCGATGGCGGCCACGAGCCGCTCGGGATCCCGGGTATAGGCCGTCCACTGTACTGCGGCGTACAGATCGATGATTGCGTTGCGGTCGAGTGACGTGTCGACGCGGTAGGTGGTGCTCATCCCGCGATCCTATCGGCGGAGAACATCGGGCGAGATCCTTCTCAGCAGTATCAGCCCATTAGTATCAGCCCAGCCGGAACACCAAGAGAGCGTGCTCAAGGTTGGTAGGCATCGGAACGTCGTGGAGTTCCGCTTCAACAACTAGGGGTTGTCGTCTTCCGTCACGCCAAGCTGCTCACAACCTCCGTGAGAAGAACACCTAGCGCGCTGAGACCTTCAGCGTGTTGGTAGTTTTGGTGATGCGCTCACCGTCGTTCTCGAGAAAGACGATCTGGCCGAACTCGAGAAGCGACCAGTCGTCACCCTCGGTCAAGGGCTCGGAGGCGAAGATGACACCGGTCGCGTCATCCTCGCTGCTCTCCTCAAAGTCGTAGGTCGTGGCGTCGTCGTCGAAGTTGCGCCCCATCAGTATGTACATCGGTTCGAGGAGCATCGAGAGCGCGAAGTCGTCGCTGTCGGGGGCTGACTTCCGTAGCTCCTTCCAGTCACCAGCGGGGTTGGTCTCACCGTGGTGACCGAGGCCGACGTTGACACCGATGATGCGGTCGGCTGACACGAGGGCCATTTTCAGCTTGGTCAGAGCGCCGAGGTCGAGGTCCTTCATCGCCTGGGCGATCAGCTCGATGAGCTTCTCGATCGCTCGTTGGACGTCCTCGTTGCTGTCACCCTCGAGCAGCGAGAGGAGTAGCACGTAGATGAACTCGGTGTCCGTGTTCCCGCGCATTTGCTTGAGATACCGATCCTCGCAGTGCTGCAGCAGCTCGCGCTGCAGGAGCTGCCAGTTGGGCAGGTAGCCATTTTGGGCGACGATCCACGGGGTCTCCTCGAAGGAGAACGGGTGGCAGTTCTCGTCGACCATCACGACCTTCGAGTCGTACGCCGCGGCTCGCACATGCGCCAACATCGTGCTGGCTTGGAGGCTGGGGATCATCCGGCTGGCGTTGTCGTCGTAAAAGGCCGCCATGGGGCGGCGGTAGATGAAGGGTTCTTCGGGCTTCAGCAGGTGCTCGCCCCAGATCCCGAATCCCCATCCGGCCAACTGGAGCTCCGGGTGCCGTTCGGGGTCGAGTGCCTGGTTGATCAGGCTGTTCTCTGGCTTGAGCAGGAGGTTCTCCAGTGGTGTCTCAGGACCGAGGTAAGCGAGCACGCGGCACATAAGTCTCCTTCGTTGGGTTCCTGTCATCTTACCGTCGGTGCACGGAGCCGGAGCTGGTCGCGGTGGCGATTCCGTGCCGGTGGAGGTTGCGCCGCTATCGCCTGAGTGAGCGGGCGGCCAGCCATGTGAGACATCGCTGGCCATCTGAACTGCACACCGAGGTTAATCGGCAACGGAATGTGGTGGAGTCCCGCTTCAACAACTAGCTTTTTGATTCGCTGCCCGCAAAAATACCAATCCTTGGTACTCTGAGCGCATGGCTCAAAACACCTCGATCAGCTTGGATGACCACTTCGCGGACTTTCTTTCTCGCGAGGTCGAAACCGGACGGTACCGATCCGCCAGCGAAGTCGTTCGTGCTGCTCTTCGGTTGCTGGAAGACCAAGAGACCCAGATGGCAGCGCTGCGATCCGCGCTGATCGTGGGTGAAGACAGTGGTGCGCCGCAAGAATTCGACTTCGACGCATTCGTCGCGTCGAAGAAGCAGTGACGGGCTATCGCCTCTCCCCGGCCGCCCAGCAAGATCTGTCTGCGATCTGGGACTACACGCAGGAGCGCTGGGATGCGACTCAGGCGGAGATCTATATTTTCGAGATGAGGGCGGTGATCGAACGAATCGCCGCTGACCCTCAGCGCGGACGTACATGCTCTGACATTCGCGAGGGCTACCGTCGCTACAGCATCGGTAGTCACCTGATTTTCTATACCCAAGGATCCGACAGCGTGAATGTGATCCGCATTCTCCACCAGCGGATGGACCTGACGCGGCACTTCTAGGCACGCCGGTTTTTGCCGTGGATTCAGCACGTACCGGAATGCGGTGAGGTGCCGCTTCACCTCGTGACTCCTCCTGTCCGAATGTCCTCGCGCATAGACTCCGTTTATGGATGATGTCGTTATCGTTCGGGAGGACGACCCGAGGTGCTCCGCGCTTGAGGCGGACGGCTACCGCATCGTGGGTCGATCATGGGGCGCACATCTGCACTTCGCGGAGTCGCCCGATCTGACAAGACTCGAGCAAGTAGTGACCAAGGTGCGAGCGACCGGGATCGCGATTCAAGAACTGGACGTCAGCTTTGCGAATGCTCTATTCGAGTTGGAACTAGCCAACAATGCTGACTACCCGTTCACGCCAGCGACGCACCAGCCGCTACCGGTGATGAGCGAAGTCGAAGGACTGTGGTTGCACGGCAAGCGGGTGTTCGGCGCCGTTGATAATGGGCGGTTGGTCGGAGCCGTCGTTGGAAAAGTCAATGACGGAGTCGGGGACAACGACTTCGCGTCGGTGCTCGCGGACTATCGCGGCAGCGGGGTCGGGGCAGCGATAGCGGCTGCCTCAATCATCGCGTTCGCGAATGACGGAGTACGAACTTTCACAGCCGGCGGAGCTGGTGCGAACGACGCGAGTTTAGGTTTAGTTCGTTCCCTGGGGTTTACGGTCGACGAGCAGTGGTGCAGCTACCAACGCTAAGCGCTGAGGCATTCCTGCTAGATACAGTTTGTCCAGCCTCCGATTCTCAACGAAACCCTCGACTGGTTCGGATCGCTCGCATAAAACGCCGCTAGGCTTTTCGAGCAGCACGGCCCGCCGAACACGTCCAGCGAAGGAATCTCATGCCCGTTATCGCCATCATCGGAGCAGGCCCCGGGACTCGGCGCTGCAGTCGCCCGCAGGTTCGGGCGCGAAGGCTTCGCTGTCGCCCTGATTTCACGCAACCAGTCGAAGCTCGACACACTCGCTGCTGAGCTTGAAACGGATGGCGTGACCGCACGGGGTTTTTCTGCAGACGTGCGCGAGCCGGCGCAGCTTGAAGGCGCGCTCGCTCGAGCCGCTGCCGAGCTGGGGCCGATCACGTCAGTCCAGTACAGCCCGCTTCCGTCGCGCGATTACCTGAAGCCGGTGCTCGATCTGACTCCCGAACTCGCGCTCGAAGCGCTCCAGTTTTCTGCCCTTGGGCTCATCCACACGGTGCGTGCGGTACTGCCTGCGATGCGCGAGGCTGGCCACGGCAGCATCATCCTGATCAACGGTGGCACCTCGGTGAAGGCCCGTGCCGGTTTCGCTGGAACGTCCCTCGCGTTCCCCGCCGAGAGTGCCTACGGCGAGATGTTGCACGAGACGCTCGAAGGGGAGGGGATCCGCATCCGTCAGCTCGTCATCCCGGGTGGCATTCCCAAGCTTCAGCTGCCCAACGGCATTGATGACGTCGCTTCTCGCATCTGGGACATCCACGCTTCAGAGGGCGAGTTTCGCACGATGCTCATCCCGCTCGAAGATGGCCGCGAATAGTGCGCTCTTCCGCGACTAGTCGCACAACCTGCCGGCCTTCGAAAGGAATCAGTTCATGACCACAGCGGAAGAGTACCTTCGTGACATTCCCGCGGTCCACCGCTCGGCGACAAACACCATCGCTGCCCGGCTCTCGCTGTGGGCCAAGGACCTTGCGTCTGAACTGCAGCCGGTGGTGTTCCTTCCCGGCCAGAACGATCACCCGGTCTTTGACGACGCTGCTCGAGTCTTCGACGACGCTGTCGAGCAGCTGTTGCTTGCGGATGCTCCGCGACCGAACGAGGTGCCGCTGCTGTTTGTCGGCTACCACGCCATGAATCGCTTCACACGAAAGCGCCAGACTCTGGGTTTTCTCGTGACCGATCAGCGCATCGTGATTCAAGACAAGTTCGCGGGAGTGTTTGGGCGTGAGCTTCCCAATTATCGGATGCTGCCGGTCACCTCGGTAGATCCGGTCGCCTCCAGTCATGCCCTGATCAGTTCCGTTGGCAGTGCGTTCGACTGGTCAGATATGGTGAAGCTCATCGGAGCCGACTCGGCTGAGGGCCACTCTCCAGAGTTCCGGCTCACTCAGCTTCTTGAGGACGCTGTGACGAGCGTCGTGCAGCTCTCGCAGGCGCTCGGGCTCGCCGTCGCGGGCGAACCGGGCGAGGAAGAGACTGAGAACTCGACTGCTGCTGAGCTGGTTCCGCGGCTGGCAGAGCTCGGCATCCGTAGCGATGTATTGCTGGCCGATGACCCGCGCCTCGCCAAGATGCTCAAGAAATTTGGCCCCAAGATCGGCTTGGGCGGTGGCGAGACCATAGCGTTCGCATCGCTCGATAAAACCTTCGCCGGCGTGTACGGCATTGTCGTAACCGATACCGCGGTTCGCTCGTGTGACCTAATGGAAGAACCGGTTGTATCGCTCCGCAGTGCAATCGACCCGGCATCCATCAAGCTGGATGACAAAGCGACCGCCATCATTACCGAGCCGGGCGTCGCGCACGTGCTTGTCTCGCATCTGTCGGCCGACGTGAAGAATGGCATCGTGACCGCGCTGCGCGAACTGATCGCGGGCGACATCAAGCCTTAAGCGTCGACGAGCACCGATTCTGCAGCTGCACGTCGTGCGCGGGGTGCAGTTTCGCGCTCGCGGATAACGTCGGTCATTTCAGCGGGATCGCCCAGTGCGCCAACAGCCATGACCGTGGTGGGGGTGAAATGGGTGTCGATGTCGAGGGCCGCTGCTGCGGCATCCGGATCGAACCCTGACATCTGGTGGCTGAACAGTCCATGGCTCTGAGCCTGGATCGTGAAGTAGGCAACGGCCTGGCCGGTGTCGTAGAGGGCGGTCGGCTGCGGCTTGCCCTCGGGGTTGTGGTGTTCCGTCAGGAAGACGAGTAGTGCCGACGCGGATCCGGCCCACGTTTGGTTGAACGCGATAAGCGAAGAAACGATGGCGTCGTGCTGCGGGGTTCCGCGACGAGCGACGACGACTCGCCAAGGCTGGCTGTTGTAGGCCGAGGGTGCCCAGCGAGCGGCTTCGAGAGCATTCTGCAGCGCAGCCTCATCAAGAGGTGCGGTGGCATCGAAGTGGCGGGGGCTCCACCGTTCGGCAAGCACATCAAGGATGGGGGAGTCGGTCGCGGCGAGACGGTCGTGAAGCATGGTCATAAAGAGGGCCTTTCAGAAGCTGAACAGAGTCGATCTGCGATGTTGATGGGTGCAACAGGGGCGTCGCCGAACGTATTCCGCATCCGCGAACCACACTGCCGTACATCGATCAGGTAAAATTGATCATTAGCGACTAGTTCAGCGCTGCGCCAGCCCGATCGGCGCCCAGCCGAAAGTGCCTTATGTCTGACGCTCTACCCCTCTGCCCGAACTGTTCAAGCGACCTCGCCTACGAAATGGGTGCGCTGTTGGTGTGCCCGATGTGTGGTCACGAGTGGTCGCCGAGTGAAGCGGATGCCGCTGCCGAAGCAGAGCAAAACGCTTCCGTCATCAAGGATGCGTTCGGCACGCCCCTCGCCGATGGCGACACGGTGAGTATCGTCAAGGACCTCAAAGTTAAGGGCAGCCCCACGTCGATCAAGGTCGGAACGAAGGTGCGCAACATCCGCCTCGTTGATGGCGTTGGCGACCACGACATCGACTGCAAGGTCGACGGTTTCGGCCAGATGCAACTCAAGTCAAGCGTCGTCAAGAAGGTTTAGGGCGGCCACGTTTTCGCCGCGATAGCTTCGAGAATCATCAGGTTCGCTCACTGCCCGCAGGCGTAGGGTGACGGCATGACCGAAAAGCAGCCCTACAGGGTGATTTCTGAGCATGATGGATACGAAGTGCGGCTCTATCCGGCACACATTCTTGCGCAGGTGGATGCCGACGGCTCGTTCTTTGAGGCGGGTAATCAGGGGTTTCGTCCCCTCATCCGCTACATCAGTGCCTCCAACATTTCTATGACGGCGCCGGTCATTCAATCACCGGGCGAATCGAAGAGATACACGGTTAGTTTCGTGATGCCCGCTGGAGCAACGAGCGTTCCGGCGCCTCGTGATGCCACCGTGCGCACCGTTGACGTGCCCGAGCAGCGGGTAGCTGCGCGGCGTTTCAGCGGCGGCTCGAATGAAGGCCGATATCAACAGAATGCGGATGCTCTGCTTGCCGCCCTCACCCGCGATGGTTGTGCGCCACTCGGCTCCGTCTATTTCGCCCGCTATGACCCTCCGTGGAAGCCCGGTTTCCTCAAACGCAACGAAGCCCTTGTCGTTGTTCGCTAGCCCCACCCGCTAGCACCACCCACCGCACTTCAGGAGAAGCCATGACCCGCGTCGCCGCCATCGATTGCGGAACCAACTCGATCCGCCTGCTCATCGCCGACCTCGACGGCCACGGTGGCCTTACCGACGTCGTGCGTACTCTCGAAGTCGTACGCCTGGGGGAGGGCGTCGACCGCACTGGCCAGTTCAGCCAGGGCGCCCTCGTTCGCACCCTCGCGGCTGTGCGCCGCTATGCCGATCTGTGCCGCGAGCACGGCGCCGAGCGCATCCGTTTCGTGGCTACCTCTGCCACCCGGGATGCCGCCAACCGTGCCGAGTTCACCGACGCAGTTTTCGCGATTCTGGGTGTGCCGGTCGAAGTGATTCCCGGAACCGAAGAAGCCGCGCTGTCGTTTCGCGGCGCACTCACGGCACTCGCCGTGCCCGACGCCTCGGAGCCTGCGAACCTCACGCCTCAGTACCTTGTGGTTGATCTTGGTGGCGGTTCCACCGAACTTGCGCTCGGTGCAAATGCCCCCGAAGCTTCGTTTTCAATGGATGTCGGTTGCGTGCGCATGACGGAACGCAACATCGTCAACGACCCACCCTCCGATGCGGAACTCGCCGCCGTTCGCAGCGACGTCAGTGCAGTGCTCGACGCCGCGACCGTCACCGTCGATCTCTCGCAGGCCACCGAGGTCATCGGAGTCGCGGGCACCGTCACCACGATCACCGCGCACGCCCTCGGTCTCACGAGCTACGACCCGGTAGCGATTAGCGGCAGCCGTCTCCCGCTCGCGGACGTGCTTCGCGCCTGCGAAGATCTCACCCGCATGCCCCGCCCTGAACGCGCCGCTCTGCCGTATATGCACCCCGGCCGTGTTGACGCGATCGCCGCCGGTGCCATCATCTGGGCCACGGTGCTGCATCGAGTAGCGGATGCCGCGGCTGCAGCCGGTCATCCTCTCGAGTGGGTGACGACCAGCGAGCACGACATCCTCGATGGTGTCGCCCTCTCGCTAGCGACTGACTGAGCAGTTGTCTGGCCAGCCGACTAGCTAAATGTCCTAAGCGCGCTCGCCAGCGTCAAGGTCGATGCGCGCCGTCTCCGGCCCCAGGAATGCCCCCACCGCAATCAGCACCCCGCCGAGCGCGAGCAACGCAGCCACCGCACCCTGCTGCCCCAAAACGCCTTGCAGCGCCGGCAGGTAGTACGGGTAGAGCGCGGGAATCACGATCGACAGGCTGTAGCCGACCCCGTACCCGCTCGCGCGCACCGACGTGGGGAACCGCTCCACGAGGTACGCCCCGACCGGCCCGTACGCCGAAACCGTCACGACCTGAAGCGCGACTACTCCGAGCACAAGCTGCCCGAGCGTCGGCGCTGCGAACGCTGCAAAAAACGCCAGCGGCCCGCCCATCGCCGTCAGCACCCCAAAACCTATAAAGAAGCGCCGCCGTCCGGTGAAGGTCGAGAGATGACCGCAGGCTGCCATGGTGAGAGCGGATGCCGCGGTGCCGATCATCATCGCGAACGACAGGGTTCGACCATCCAATGTCCCTGTCGCGCCCAGCGCCCCCGCGCCGGAACCGAGTTGACCGGCCAGCACCGGAATCGCCATGTTGGTGAGTAGCCAGAGCCCGCTCATCATGATGAACACTTGCCAGAGCGCGCGGCGGTGGCGGCCGACGAGAATTTCTTTCAACGGGTTAGTGCGCTGCAATGGACGTTGCCACTGCGGCGACTCTTCGACCCGCGCACGGTAGTAGAACAGCATCGTGAAGGCGAGCAGCGAGCCCAAAACGAATAGCGCACGCCAGCCCCACTGGTTATAGGCGGCGGCGTCGAGCACGCTCTGCAGCACAAACACCATGCCCGCGATCGAGGCGTTGGCCCAGGGCGACATCCACATGATGAGGCCGCTGACGAGGCCGCGCCGTTCGGGCCGCGACCATTCCATCGCGAGCGGAATGGCGGAGGTGTATTCGCCGCCGAGGAAGATGCCGCCGACAAAGCGCAGCAGCAGAATTGCAGCAAGAGTTCCACCGCCGAGCACGGTGTGGTCGGGCACGAACGCGATCAGCAGCGTCGTGAGCGCGACACCGAGCAGAGCGACCTTCGTGGTCGCCGTTCGCCCAATCCGGTCAGAGATCGATCCGAAGATCGCCGCCCCGATCGGCCGGCCAAGCAGCGTCGCGACAAAGATCAGGCCTGCGTTCCCAACCAGATTATCCGAACCGAATAGCTGGGCGGATGCCGGCGCGAGCGCAATGACCGGCAAGAAGATGTCGAACTGGTCGACATAGTTCCCGAAGATTCCGCCGCGCACAGCGCGACGTGTGGCCAACGGAGCCGCAGCGGAGGCAGAGGAGGCAGACGAGACAGCGGGGATCGAATGTGTGGGGCGCATGAGCCGTACTTCCTTCGCCGGCATTACCCGGTAGGTTCGACGGTCGAAGCTGCGTCAGCTCCCTCTCAGCCCCTGCATTAGGGCTCCCGTGTGGACGCCACCAACCTAACACTCCGCTGCGCTCAAAAAGACCGGCAAAGTCCCAAGAATCGCGCAGCAAGCTTCCAGCCAGACCGTCAAAGATTCCATGAGTAAAGCTGAACGATCGGCGGAGATCGTACAACGATTCAACCCCCACTTTCAGATGAAAAGGAGAGGTCATTATGGCCACAAGCGAGAACTCTCTTCCCGGAAATTCGGCAGAGTACGACAAATGGTGCGATGAAGAGATCGAGGCCCGCGGCCCGATTAGTGAGCTGCTTCTTGACGCGTTTTCACAGCAGAGCAAACCGCGGGAGATTGTGGGATTGCCTGAGGCCGTCGCCTCCGCTGTTGACAGCGAACGGGATCTCATCCGCGATGAAGATGTGCAATTGTCACTCTTCTTGCTCTATGGCCTCTTCTACGGCGCTGTCGTCGAAAATGGCGATCGCTGGGAGTGGGATCTGGGCACGCTTGCAGCGCGCCTCGAGCTTGAGCGGGCCTATGAGGCGCAACTCCGGGCCGCGGTCTCAATTCCCGAGCTGCCAAATGCTGCGGATGAGGATGTCGCTGCCGCCCTTTTTGAGCTCACGAGCGCCGATTCTGGCCCGAGTCTCTCTCGCTACGTTGCCAAGAAACTCACGGCGGATCAGGCGAATGAGTACCTGGTGCAGCGCTCGATCTACACCTTGAAAGAAGCTGACCCGCACTCGTGGGCTATTCCGCGTCTTCGTGGGCGCGCTAAGGCGGCGCTGGTCGAGATTCAATCCGATGAATATGGCGGTGGACGCAGAGATCGGATGCATTCCGAAATTTATGCGCGCACCATGCGCGGCGTAGGCCTCGATTCGCGGTACGGCGCCTACCTCAATTACGCGCCAGCGATCACGTTGGCGTCGTTCAACATGATGTCGATGTTTGGGCTCCACCGCCGTCTTCGCGGGGCGATCGTCGGCCACTTGGCAGCATTCGAAATGACGTCATCGATCCCCAACAAGCTGTATGCGCGCGGCTTTCGCCGCCTCGGTTACGGAGACGATGTCACGGAGTACTTCAATGAGCATGTGGAAGCCGATGCAGTCCATGAACAGATTGCGGCCCGCGACCTAGCTGGGGGCTTGGCCGAGAGTGAGCCAGCGCTGTTGAGCGAAATATTCTTCGGGGCCAGTGCGTGCCTCCTCCTCGACGAGTGGGTGGCGCAGCACATGCTGGAGTCGTTCGAAGCTGGGCGTTCGTCACTTCGCAAGCCTCTCCCTGCGCTCGCGACTGGCGATTCAGCCAATGATTCCAATCCCATCGGAGAGGTGGCAGCACGATGAACACGCAGTCTGAAAATTCCCCTCACTCGCGCAGCTCGAGCGACGTCGAAGTGGTCGCCTGCGCTAACGGACCGCTTTTGGTCCGGGGCGCAATCGATTTGCGATCGTCAGACGGTGAGCTCATCCCTCAATCGCGGCGTACTGTCGCGCTTTGCCGTTGCGGGGTTTCGGACATTAAGCCGTTGTGCGATGGCACACACAAGCTCGTCAACTTCAAGGCATAACCGCGGCGGCGATAATAGGGGGATGACTTCCCCTGATTTTGCTGCGCTGGCCGCCGAGACCTATATCTCGCTCATCACTTTCCGCAAGTCGGGAGATGCTGTGGCGACGCCGGTGTGGGTCGTAGGGGATGGCGACCGGTTGCTTGTTACGACGGCCCCTCATTCGGGCAAGGTGAAGCGCATTGCTCACACGGGGCGTGTCGAACTGACCCCGTGTGACATGCGCGGCTCGATTACCGAGGGTGCCGAGACGGTGGCCGCTACAGCGAGCGTCCGTAGCGACGCTGAGACTCTGGATGCCATGCATGTCGCTTTGAAGAAAAAGTACGGTGCCAAATACTCGGCAATCCGTCTCGCCCAGAAGCTTCGAGGAACAGCGGATCAGTCTGTCGCCGTGGAGTTGCGTCCGGACCCTGCGGTCTGACGCTAACGGCAACGAGCGACGCTAGCGGCTGCGGGCAGCACGTTATCCCCATGCAACAATCGTGCGTAGGAAGCGAGAACATCGCACCTCGTCGGGGTTTTTGCGATTTTCTGCCAGCGATGCTGAGAAGTACCTGTGCAAGGTCGTTTTTGTGACGCGAAATTGTGTCACTATTGTGTAGGCCCCCGAAAGGGGGTCAACACTTGGTTCCCCCGAAATCAGGTGCACCCGTGATCGATGGAGTCCCCCTGTGTCCCGACCTCGCCACCGTTCCAGAACAATAAAATCCTGGTTCCTCCGCGCTAGTACACCCGCCCTCGCAACCCTGCTCACCCTGTCCCTTGCCGGTGGTGGCGCTCTCGTAGCGCTCGCCGCCCAAAACAAGCTTGACGATTTCGTCGCTCAAACATTCGGATGCCCCAATGCAACTGAGCTTGTCGTCGTCGCCGATCCCACCATCTCGTCAACCGTCCAAACGGTCGCGAATGCCTTCAACGCCGAACACGTTGGGCAGTGCCTCTCCGCGACCATCACGACGCAGCGTTCTGCCGACACTGCTGCATTGCTGGCATCCGGCACTTCCACGGGAGCTGACGCGTGGATCCCTGATTCGCCGATCTGGCTCAACCGAGTTGAGAGCACTGCGACTGCACTCGGTCGCGAAATCCCCAAGACTCAGGAGTGGGCTTCGGTCGCATCGAGTCCGCTTGTGCTGGCGACTCCCGCGGTAAAAGTTGCGGAGTTTGAAGCGTCGGAGGTGGGCTGGGGCGCGATCCTCGACGGTCGTTACCGCACGCTTCTGCCCGACCCCGAGTCGTCGTCGTCCAGCATGATCGCGCTCGCGACTCTCAATGATCTTGCGGCGGATGGCGATGCTGAAGACTTCGATCGAGTGCTGATGAATCTGGGGCGCTCGATTCCCGATTCCACAAAGGCAGCGTTCACTGAGCTTCAGATCTCTGACTCACGCACGGTTGCTCTCGCGACGGAACGCGAGATCGTGGAGCACAACGCATCGAGCCCTGACGAGCCGCTTGTTGCTTTGTACCCGTCCGAAGGAACTGTTGCGCTGACCTATCCGTTCGTCGTCGTGGAAAACTCCACTGTGAGTGAAGTTGAAGCCTCGCGCCTGACCGAAGAAGAACAAACGGAGCTCGCTGAGATCGAAACGGCGCGCACAAAGCTGCTTGAGGAGTTCGCTGATCTTGTTCGCGGCTCTTCACAGGTCTTGAACGCCGAGGGCTTCCGCGATACCGCTGGTGAAGGTGAGATCCTCGCTTCCGGGGTAATTTCCGCGCCCGTCGCCACCAAATCTGTCGGCGACACCGACGAACTCGTCAGCATTTTGCGCAACTGGAACTCTCTCAACCTGCGCTCACGCATTCTCACGGTTGTTGATGTGTCTGGCTCCATGCTGGAACGAGCGTGGGATGGCCAGCGCCGTATCGAGATGTTCCAGAACTCGGCTGAGGATGCCTTCAGCACGCTTTCCGAGGACGACGAGCTGGGTATGTGGCTTTTCTCGAAGGAGCGTGTTGGCGAGGAAGATTGGGAAGACGTCGCGGGCATCCGATCGATGAATGACCCGGATCATGTTGAGAGTCTGCAAGAAATCATCGACACTCTGCCGTCGCGCATCAACGGTTACACCGGCCTCAACGACACCGTTCTTGCTGCGGTCACCCATGTGCGAGACGACTTTGATCCCGACAAAGTTAACTCAGTGGTTCTGATCACCGATGGTCGCAACGAAGACGACAATGGCATTTCCTTGGAGACGCTGGTTGACGAGCTGAATGCGATGATCGACAAAAACACAGACGAGCCTGTTCCTGTGGTTCTCGTCGGAATTGGCCCAGATACCGACGTCGAAGCGATGAGAAAGATCGCTCAGGTCACCGGTGGAACGGCCTATCAAGCAAACAACCCCACCGAGCTCAGTAACGTGATGCTCGAGGCGTTGTCACAGCGCGACTGCCGCCCGAACTGCAGTTAGCGAACGCCCAGCAACCCGCGCCACTGATGTCGCGGGTCGCTGCGGTCTGCGGCGAAAGCGGAGGGACCCGCTTCCACCACAGATTGGCTAGGCGCCTGCTGTCGGTGCTGCTTCGGCAGCCCCGGCAGCAGGAACGCCTGCGGCAACATCCGCAGCCATGCGTGAACGACGATCCAAGTGGATGCCGGCCACCATGCAGCGCACCGAACCACCGGCCAGCTCAATAGTGGGAATGTCGAGCGGCACGATCTCGCAGCTGGCTTCGATCACCGAGCGCTGAGCGCGGGTGAGACTCGCGAGTGCGCGGCTTGAGAGCGCCAGGATGCGGCCGTTCGGAGTCCTCAGCTCGAGAGCGTTTCCCGCAAAGTTCGCAATCTGCTCAGCCGTGAGGTCGATCAGGGTGCGACCGGGGGCGGTCAGGCGCTCGGCCATTTCCATGCGGCGATCTCCCGACGCAATCAGGTCGAGCCCGATCATCGCGAAATCGGTAGCGATGCACATCATGACGTTGGTGTGATAAATCGGCACACCGTGGCTATCGCGAGCTTCGAACATCATCGGCTCGTAACCGAAGGATGCGCAGAACCGCTCCAACGCAAGCGGGTTGGCGCGGTGCGATTCTGCCGCATACGCCACTCGGTTGGTGTGGTCGATGACCATAGCTCCGGTGCCCTCAAGGTAGATTCCGTCGTGCTCTAGCCCGGAATAGTCGACGACATCCTGCACCCGAAAATCATGCTTCAGCATCTCAATGACATCGGTGCGTCGCTCGGTGCGCCGGTTCGGAGCGAACATCGGATACACCGCAACCCGGCCACCACTGTGCGTCGAGAACCAGTTGTTCGGGAACACGCTATCGGGGCGCGTGCTCTCCTCATCCTCAAACACGTGGATGTTGACGCCCGCGTCGCGCAACGTCTCGGCCACCTGGGTGGATTCGTCGTACGCGGCGCGAGCGATCTCATCCGGAGTGCGGCTGGGGTCAGTCGATTGGAATGCGTTATCGCCCGCCGTTTGGCTGTTCGGTGTGAAACGGTGCGGGCGGATGAGGACAGCGGCCGTTGGGGCCTGAACGCTCATTGGCGGTCTACGCGGTCAGTGCAGGAACGCGCGACACGAGCGAGAACAAATCCTTGGGGTCAGCCGGGTCGGCAATCAGGTCAAGGTTTGTCGCATAGTCGGTGTCACGAACAGCGTCGAAGACGTAACGCAGCGCGGAGAAGTCTTCGATCGCGAAGCCGACGGAGTCGAAGAGCGTCACTTCCTCAGCGGAGCTGCGTCCAGTGGCGGTTCCGGCGAGAACTTCCCACAGCTCGGTGATGGGGGAGTCCGCTTCGACCTGCTGAATTTCGCCCTCGATGCGGGTTTGCTCGGGGAACTCGACGAACACGGTCGAGTTGCGCACGATGGCCTCTTCGAGTTCTGTCTTGCCCGGGCAGTCTCCGCCGATGGCGTTGAGGTGCATGCCGGGCTCGATCATGTCGGCGGTGAGGATCGTCGCGTTCTTCTTGTCTGCGGTGCAGGTGGTGACGATGTCGGCGCCAGCAACAGCGTCTGCTGCTGAGGTTGCGCGCACGATGTCGAAACCGAGCGGCTCCACATTGCGAATGAACTTGTCCATCGCTGCAGGGTCGGTGTCCCACACACGCAGGCTCGTGATGCCGAGACCGGCGCGGAAGCCGAGTGCCTGGAACTCAGACTGGGTGCCGGTGCCGATGAGGGCAAGAACGCTGGAGTCGGGGCGGGCCAGAGCACGCGCTGCCATGACAGACGTCGCAGAGGTGCGCAGTGCCGTGAGGAGGGTCATCTCCGAGAAGAACGTGGGGTAGCCGTTGTCGACGCGGGCAAGCATGCCGAGCGCGGTGACGGTCTGAAAGCCCAGTGCGGGGTTCGAAGGGTGTCCGTTGACGTACTTGAAGCCATACGTTTCGCCATCACTTGTTGGCATCAATTCGATGACGCCTTCAGGGGAATGAGCGGCAACGCGAGGTGACTTGTCGAACTGAGGCCACTTGGCATAATCCTGCTCGAGGTAACCCACGATGCCCATAATGATTGGCTCGATGCCGGTGTCGGCAATCCAGCGGCGCATGTTGTTGACGTCTACGTAGTGAACCATGGTCACTCCTTTCGTTGCGGTATTAGTGCTTCCTACGTTACGAATATGCACTATGTACCTACAACTCTCAGTCAACCCTATTTTCGGCCAATAACTATGCATAATGCGGGGCCGAAATGTACAGTTTGTACATGTCTGACTTAGATGATCTCGATCGCCGCCTTTTAGCCGCGCTGAGGGCCGATGCGCGAGAGTCGGTAGCGAGCCTCTCGCGTCGCCTTAACGTCACGCGTGCGACTGTCACGAGCCGTATTGATCGCCTCGTAAGCAACGGCACCGTGCTCGGTTTTTCTATCCGTATTCGAGAAGATCGCGATCCCTCGTTTATTCGGGCAGTTGCCTTCATCGAGGTAGAAGGGCGATCGACGGATGCCGTGATCAGCCAGCTCCGCGGCCTGCCCGAGATCCGCGAACTTCACACCACCAACGGCGCCTGGGATCTCGTGGCCGACATTCGCACGGACAGCCTGAGCAACTTTGACCGGGTGCTGGCCCGCATGCGCAATGTGGAGGGTGTCGTGAACAGCGAGACCAGTTTGTTGCTCAGCTCAGCGCTCCTGTAACCCTGCTTTCGACGGCCAGCCGCGCCGCCGCTGTAGACCACTGGAGCGCCAGTCGGCTGAAAGGGCACGAATCACCCGCTCGCGGCGTGCTCATCGGCGCGAGCATCCGCCCCGCATTGCTATGCTGAACTCACAACTGAACATCGGGCCGCAACACGATGCGGGAGAGCCGGGCACCCAGCGCTAGTCAACTGAAATTGGCAAGCGCCAGGCCGGCACCGAAGGAGCAAGCCTCCCCGCCAATCTCTCAGGTTCACGTACCGCACCGCACTGGCCACTCTGGAAAGAGAACCTCGCATCACCCTGAGGTTCCGCCGACGGTGAAAGCTCGCTAGCGTTTAGCGTGTGAAGCTCTCAGGCTCATCACAGAGGGGGAGTTCTATTCACTAGCCCATGCGCCAGGAGAACTCCGTGACCGATGTATCAAGTTCTGAAGCTTCATACGCTAAATCTTCGCCCACCGCGGTGAGGTATTCGCCGCTGCACAGCATCCATGAGCAACTCGGTGCTGCGTTCACCGATTTCGCTGGCTGGATGATGCCGGTGCGGTACAGCTCCGACCTCGCCGAGCACCATGCCGTGCGCACCGCTGCCGGCATTTTCGACATCTCGCACATGGCCGAGATTCACGTGCGCGGCGCTGACGCTGGCGCGTACCTCGACTACGCGCTCGCGGGCAAGCTCTCGGGTATTGCCTTGGCTCAAGCCAAGTACAGCCTGTTGCTCAATGAGGCGGGTGGCATCATCGATGACCTCGTCACCTATCGCCTCGCCGACGACCATTTCCTCGTCGTGGCCAACGCTGGCAACCGTTTCGCTGCCGCAACTGCTCTCACCGAGCGTGCCGCAGACTTCGATGTCACGGTCACCGACGAGAGCGACGACTACGCGCTCATCGCCGTTCAGGGCCCCGTTTCGCGCGCCATCCTCGAAGCGACCGCCGGTCTCGGCGACTTCGCAACGCCCCTCGACGAACTCAAGTACTACCGCGAAACCGCAGCAACCTTCAACGGCACCGACCTCATCATCGGTCGCACCGGCTACACGGGCGAAGACGGCTTCGAACTGTACATTCACGTGGATGCCGCGGCCGCCCTCTGGGCTGCACTCACGGTTGCCGGCGAACCGCTCGGCCTCGTGCCCGCCGGTCTCGCGTGCCGAGACACTCTCCGCCTCGAAGCGGGCATGCCGCTGTATGGACACGAACTCAACCTCGGCACCTTCCCCGTGCAGGCTGGCCTCGGCCGCGTTGTTGCTCTCAGCAAAGAAGGTGACTTCGTCGGTCGCAGCGCGATCGAAGCGGGCCCGGATGCCGGTGCTCGCGTCCTCGTCGGTCTCGCTGCCGAGGGTCGCCGTGCCGGTCGCGCTGACTACCTGCTCTTCGACGGCGACACCGAGGTCGGCGTCATCACCTCCGGCGCTCTGTCGCCGACTCTGGGCCACCCCATCGCGATGGCTTATGTCGACCCCGACGTGAGTGAGGTCGGCACCGAGCTTCACATTGATGTGCGGGGCAGTCGCATTGCTGCATCCGTTGTTTCCCTACCCTTCTACAAAAGAGAGGCCTGATCATGGCTGAGAAGAGCGAATTGCAGTACACCGCCGAGCACGAATGGGTGCTGGTCGACGGCACCATCGCGACGGTCGGAATCACCGACTTCGCGGCAGGCAAGCTGGGCGACATCGTCTTCGTTGATCTGCCCAAGGTCGGCGCCACTGTCGCTGAGGGCAAGATCGTTGGCGAGATCGAGTCGACCAAGTCGGTGGGCGAACTCTTCGCTCCCGTTGCGGGAACCGTAGTCGAATCCAACGATGCTGTCACCGACAGCCCAGAACTCGTCAACAGCGACCCCTTCGGCGAAGGCTGGCTCGTGAAGATCGAATTTACTGAACTCCCGTCGATGCTCAGCCTCGACGAATACACCGCATTGACAGGCGAATAATGCCCAACCCTTTCATCAGCGGCACGTTTGCTGACCGCCACATCGGCACGGATGACGCAGCCCAGGCCAGCATGTTGGCCGCTGTCGGCTACGACAGCCTCGAATCGCTTGTGGATGCCGCGGTTCCGCCCGCCATTCACCAGACTCCGATCGTGAACTCCACGATCCCGGCTCCTGCTTCCGAGCGTGAGGCGCTCGCCGAACTGCGTGCGCTCGCCGGCGCAAACAAGATTCGTCGCAGCATGATCGGTCTCGGTTACTACGACACAATCACGCCCGCCGTGATCAAGCGCAACGTGCTTGAAAACCCGAGCTGGTACACGGCCTACACGCCGTACCAGCCGGAGATTTCGCAGGGTCGCCTTGAGGCTCTCCTCAACTTCCAGACGATGGTTGCTGACCTTGCTGGAATGACCACGACGAACGCGTCGATGCTCGATGAGGGCACCGCCGCTGTTGAGGGGATGCTCCTTGCGCGCCGTGCGGCTCGCGTGGAGTCGCCCGTGTTTATCGTGGATGCCGATACTTTTCCGCAGACCAAGGCTCTGCTGGCGAACCGCGCGGAGGCTCTCGGAATTGAGCTTGTTGAGATCGACCTGGCAACGCTCGGTGCGAACCCTGAGCTGCCGGAGTGCTTCGGCGCGCTCATCCAATACCCGGGCGCAACTGGTCGCGTGTGGGATTCCAGCGAGGTTATCGCTGCAGTGAAAGCTCACGGCGGACTCGCCGTTGTTGCCGCTGATCTGCTTGCGTTGACGATTCTCACGTCGCCAGGTGAACTCGGCGCAGATGTTGCCGTCGGCACCACGCAACGCTTCGGCGTGCCGATGGGCTTCGGCGGACCGCACGCCGGCTACATGTCGGTGCGCAAGGGCCTCGAACGCCAGTTGCCCGGCCGCCTCGTCGGCGTATCTCAGGATGCCGCTGGCGACCCCGCCTACCGTCTTTCGTTGCAGGCGCGCGAGCAGCACATCCGCCGCGAGAAGGCGACCTCGAATATCTGTACCGCTCAGGTCTTGTTGGCTGTCATGGCATCCATGTATGCCGTTTATCACGGACCGCAGGGCCTCAAGCGGATCGCTCAGCGCATCCACCACGACACCGCCAAGTTCGCAGCACGCTTGACCGCTGCCGGCTACACGGTCGAGAACGAGACCTTCTTCGACACCCTCTCGGTGACGAAAAAGGGCCAGGCGCAAGCTATCGCCGCCAAGGCACTCGAGAGCGACATCCTGCTCTATGTCGTGGATGCTGACACTGTTCGTTTGAGCTTCGACGAAGTATCGACGCAGCCTTACGGCGGAATGCTCGCCGCGCAAGAGAACGACCTTGCGGATGCATTTGGGCTTGAGGGCGGATTCTTTAGCTACTCGCCCGACGACACCACCATCCCGGGGGCGCTCAACCGCACGAGCGAGTACCTCACGCACCCGGTCTTCAACACGCACCGCTCGGAGACGAGCATGATGCGCTACCTCAAGTACCTCGCCGACAAGGATTACGCGCTCGACCGCGGCATGATCCCGCTGGGCTCGTGCACGATGAAGCTCAACGCAGCGACCGAGATGGAAGCGGTGAGCTGGCCGGAGTTCGCAGGCATCCACCCCTTCGCTCCTGCCGAAGATGTGTCGGGCTATCTCGTCATGATTTCGCACCTCGAGTCGTGGCTCACTGAGGTCACCGGTTACGACACCGCGTCGTTGCAGCCGAACGCCGGAAGCCAGGGCGAACTCGCGGGGCTCCTCGCGATTCGTGGCTACCACCGAGCGAACGGCAATCCGGAACGCACGATCTGCCTCATTCCATCGAGTGCTCACGGCACGAACGCCGCCAGCGCCATGCTCGCCGGAATGCGTGTCGTCGTGGTGGCCTGCGATGATCTCGGCAACGTCGACCTCGACGACCTGCGCGCCAAGATCGCCGAGCACGCGAGTGAAATCGCTGCGCTCATGATCACCTACCCCTCGACCCACGGTGTCTACGAGCACGAAGTGCGTGAAATCACGCAGGCCGTGCACGACGCTGGCGGACAGGTGTACGTTGACGGTGCCAACCTCAACGCCCTGCTCGGCTACGCGCGGTTCGGTGACTTTGGCGGAGACGTCAGCCACCTCAACCTGCACAAGACGTTCTGCATCCCGCACGGCGGTGGCGGCCCCGGTGTTGGTCCGGTTGTTGCAAAAGCGCATCTGGCTAAGTTCTTGCCTGGCCACCCCATGGCGCAGAGCCAGCATCATCCGGCTTTCGACATGCAGACCGGTGCTGCGGGTCCGTATGTTCACGCTGGGGGAGCGGTGAGCGCTGCTCCCTACGGAAGCCCGAGCATCCTGCCGATCACGTGGGCCTACGTGCGCATGATGGGATCGGCTGGCCTCAAAGCCGCGACCGGTGCCGCTGTGCTCTCAGCCAACTACATTGCGGTGCGCCTACGCGAGCACTTCCCGGTGCTCTACGCGGGAGACAACGGCCTCGTTGCGCACGAGTGCATCCTCGATCTGCGTCCGCTCAAGGAGGCGACCGGCATCGACAACAACGATGTCGCCAAGCGCCTCATTGACTACGGTTTCCACGCGCCCACGATGTCGTTCCCGGTCTCGGGCACACTCATGGTCGAGCCGACCGAGAGCGAAGACCTCGCCGAGCTCGATCGCTTCATCGACGCGATGATTGCCATCAAGGAAGAAGCGGATGCCGTCGCGGCCGGAACGTGGCCAGCAGACGATAACCCCCTCATCAATGCTCCGCACACGGCGCATTCGGTGATCGCAGGCGACTGGCAGCACTCCTACTCGCGTGAGAAGGCTGTGTACCCGTTGAGCTCCCTCGTGTCTGGCAAATACTGGCCGCCGGTACGCCGTGTAGACAACGCCTATGGCGACCGCAATTTGGTCTGCTCGTGCCCGCCGATTGAGGCGTTTGCGCAGTAGCGAAATGCACTGATTCCAGTCGCTTGGGTGACGGAAAATGGCGCGTGCGGAGTCGATCCAGTTCGGTTCTGCACGCGCCATAATTGTGTCCCCCGAATGTGGGACACCAGCATTCGTCTGGCATCGGCATCTGTCACGGGGAAAATTCTTCACTTTAGCTGGATTTTCTCTCTTCAGGTGTTGTAATGTGCGTTTGGTGTACAGCGATTGGTCGACCCGACGACCTCGTATCGCTTTCTCACCGACTGGAGAGCTTCGTGACCACCCGACGGCATCGACACCGTAAGACTTTTTGGCAACGGTGGAAGAAGCGTTGGTGGCTGGCGCCTATTGCGCTGGTTGCCATTGCGGCTCTCTCTCTCGCAGGAATCCAATTGGGCGCAATTGGATGGATTTCGAATGCTGTAGCGCCGTTGGCTGGCGGCTGCACCGAGACTCGCCCTGTCGTGATTGCCGCTGACCCGTCGATTGCTCCCGCCCTCACAATTGTCGCGGCGGAGTTCGATGAGGCCGACGGCAATTGCACCGAAACCGAAGTCCGTTCGCTTGTTTCGGCAGACACCGCTGCTCTCTTCGCCTCTGGAGTTTCCGGCGATCTCGACGCGTGGGTTCCTGACTCGGCTGCCTGGCTCGATCGCGTTACGTCAATGGCGGGTTCGCTCGGGCGCACTGCTCCCGAGCTCCAGGTCACTGACTACGTTGCCAGCACACCGGTAGTGCTTGCTACGTCTGCGTCGCAAGTTGCGAATCTGGGGGATACCCCTCTTTCTTGGGAAGCTCTCCTCGGCGGCACAGTGACTACCTTGGTGCCCGACCCGGAGGCGAACGCGGCGAGTCTTGCCGGCCTTGCACAGCTGCAGTCGGTTGCGTCTGCTGAAGATCCCCGTCAATTTGCCGGGGCCATGATTGCCATGGGAAAGACAATTCCGCAGTCCTCCGAAGATGCTTTCCAGCTCGCGACGGATGCGACTCTCCCTACCGTGGTTATGACCACCGAGCGCGAAGTCGCGACGTACAACAGCACGTCAGCGTCTCCCATGATCGCCCTGTATCCCACCGATGGCACGGTCGAGTTGACCTACCCGTTCGTGGAGGTAGTGAGTGGCGAGGATGACGCCGAAAGCGCCGAAACAGACGACACGGATGCTGCCGCAGCAGTCGCGACCCAAATCACGGCTGCGGATGCCCCCGAGCGACTCCTCACGGCGCTTGCCGCGGCCACTCGCACTTCGGCCGAGGTCCTTGCTAGTCAAGGTTTCCGGGACGCAGAGGGTGGCGGTGACCTCAGGGTCACGGGAGTTCCTGAGACCGCTACCGAGGCGAAGCCGACGGCGGATGCTGCAGTACAGATTGAGATTCTGCGTGCATGGAGTGTTCTCACTCTTCGATCGCGACTTCTCGTGGTGATCGATGTTTCCGGATCCATGCTCGATCCTGCCAGTAATGGCTTGCGCCGAATCGATGTGTTCCAACTTGCGGCAAGCGAGGCATTGTCCAAATTCTCGGGAGAAGCAGAGCTTGGGGTGTGGGCGTTCTCACAAAACCGCATCGGCACTCAAGACTGGGAGCCGCTGTCTCCCATCGCGCCGCTCTCCGACCCTGATCACGTGGCACAGATCAACGGTGTTGTCGCGTCGTTGCCTGACCGCATTTATGGGTACACCGGGCTTTACGACACGATCTTGGCCGCGGTGAAAGAGGTCAAGGAAGATTACGACCCGACCAAGGTCAACTCGGTTCTGCTCATCACTGACGGCTACAACGAAGATGACGACGGCATTAGTTTGTCGACGCTCCTCAAAAACCTCAAGGCGCTCGACGATCCCAATGAGCCTGTTCCTGTTATCTTGATTGGTTTCGGTCCCGATACCGACCTTGACGCGATGACAGAGATTGCTCAATCAACCGGGGGCGCAGCCTATTCCGCTGCCGTGCCAGAGGATCTCGGTAACGTTCTGGTTGATGCCCTGACTCAGCGGTCGTGTCGTCCGAACTGCACCTAGCAACCGGAGTTCGTTCAGGCTCGCGTTTGGCGGCTGGTTGCGGATGAGTGGGGAGAGCCGCCCGCTAACGAGTTTCGTTGTCGTCGCTAATGCTGACGATCCAGTTCACGGAGTAGCGATCGAGCACCATCCCAAAGATTCCGCCCCATTCGGCAGGTTCGAGTGGCATATCGACTCGACCGCCGTCGCAGAGTTTCTCCCAATACGCTTCGATTGCGGCTTTCTCGCTGAGGTAGCCTGCGATCGAAATTGACATGGATCCGCCGGGGGTGTGCTCCTGCGTTTTAGGGGTGTCGGCCAACATCAGGGTGATTCCGGCTGGCGACTCTAGCTGCCCGTGCATGATCCAGTCTTGTTCTTCAGGGTCTTCGCTTGCGTGAAAGTCGGCGAAAGTGTGGATTTCTGTGGTGCCGCCAAAGACGGACTGGTAGAAGGCAAGAGCTTCGCGAGCGTTGTCTCTGAAGCTGAGATACGGGTTGGTTTTCATCTGTCTGTCCTCTCTGGCGCTAGCCTGTGCTAGCTCGTCGCAGGTACTACGGGGAATTCGATGCGTGTGAGCAATTCGGCCTCGCTTACGTCTCGAGGCGAGTTGAGATAGATCTCTCGCGGGGCTCCGGCATAAGTGTGACCGTGTTCGGTGAACCAGTCGAAAATGACCTCGTAAGCGGCCTTCAGGCCGCTGTACGAGCCCGCATGGGTGAGTGTCGCGACACGGCCACCGGCGAGTTCATGTGTTGTGAGGACCGGATGATCGATCAGGCCGTCGGCCACAGGAACGCACACTTCGCAGCTCCAGGGCCCATCGTGTCGCATCTCTTCGGTGTACACGGCCATCACAGGCCCGAGCACGGTGATCGCGGGATCGGCAGATTCAGAGAGCAGAGTCTTGATCGCACCGCTCATATCGGCGGGGAGATTTTCCATCGTTGTCGAGAATTCGATGCCCGCAACGATCTGGCTTGGCACTGTTTCAATAGCGATTTCCGGCGACATGGGCAAAACTCTACGCCTCGCGCGCGATGAGCGGTACCGGTTGTGCAGAACTATTCAGTAGCACCGAAGAGCGCCGGAAAGGCGCCAAGGGCCCAGCCGTAGCCTACGAAAATGGCGGCGTCGATGAGAGTGTGAGCGATCACGAGGGGCAGCACGCGACGATAGCGCGTGTAGAGCCAGCCGAAGAGCAGACCCATGGCGACGTTGCCGATAAACGCACCGATGCCCTGATAGAGGTGGTAGGTGCCGCGCAAAACTGCTGTCGAGATGATGATTTGCCAGCGTCCCCAGCCGAGATCACCGAGTCGGGCATACAAGTAGCCAATGACGATGACTTCTTCCGTGATGCCAGCACGCAGGGCTGAGAGCAGCAGCACGGGCACCGTCCACCAGTATTGGTCGAGCGCTGCCGGAACCACGTTGACGGTGACGCCCAGAGCGCGACCGCCGAGGTACACAGCGATCCCGGGGATGCCGATCGCCAGGGCGAGCACGATTCCCCAGAGGCCGTCTCGTGCTGGACGGGTGAAGTCTATTCCGAGCCGTGACAGCCGAGGTTTGGATGCGTTCCACAGCAGAAAAGCAACGAGCGCGACCGGAGCGAGATCAAAAGTGATTCCGAGGATTTGATAGATCAAGTCGAAAGTGGGGCGCGAGCTGAGCGACGAATTCAGGGTCGCAGTCTGCTGTGACAATGACTCGGTGCGCGTCAGCCGGTTGGTGATCGAGACGATCGAGTAGATGGCGGATGCGCCAAGGGATAGTGCTAGAACAATCGATATTTCTGCCCAGAGCCGGCCCCGCCGGGGAGGAATCGTCGGTGCTGAGCTCACGCGGATGGGCGCATGGCGCAGGCCGGCGTTCCGCCGGGCAGGCGGTGTCGGTAGCGCGAGACGAAACGATAGCCGAGCGAGGCAACGAAGCTGAAGGGTTCGGTGGCGATGAGGTGACCGAGAAAGCGCCATCCGAAGGTCGGCTGCATTCTCAAGAGTGCTGAAAAGGCAATGTGGCCAGCGAACTGTCGAGTAGGAGTCACGAACCACGCCGCTTTATCGACGTCATCTTGAGTGAGCGCGTAGTCGTCAAGATCGATCCATTGCCACGGAGTGCTCGAGGGAAACACAGGGAGAATGGCTTTCAAACGATTGACCCATAACGTGCAAAATGCGCAGTCACCGTCGAAGATCAATATGGTCTGTGGTGTGCGGGAAGTCGGGCTCGATTGCGACATGGTGAGATCTTAACTCACGATGCTGAACGCTGGTCTGGAGAGCTTTGCGCAGCTTTGTGGCGAATGTCACACATTGTGCGCGGGAATTCTGCAAAGTATGCACATAATCTTCACGAGCGTTACCGCTGTGTAACGTTTGGCTTTACAGTTTTGCTTGGGGCATCCCCCCGTTTTAGGGTGTGAACTATCAAGCGCGGTGCGGCGTCAAAAATTCCGTGCCGTTTGCACAAATCTGCACAGGAGGAAACATTGAAGAGATCACGCATAGGCATCAGTGCAGTCGCACTGCTGTCAGCCTCAGCGCTCGCTCTTGCGGGCTGCTCGGCGAGCGAGGCGCCAGCCGATGGCGACAGCGCCGCGATCATCACCACAAACGGTAGCGAGCCACAGCAGTCGCTCATTCCGACAAACACCACTGAAACTGGCGGTGGAAAGATTGTTACCTCGATCTTCGCTGGCCTCGTTTCGTACACCGCTGATGGCGATGTAGAAAACGAAGTTGCCCAGTCGATCGAGTCTGAGGATGGCCAGAACTGGACCGTCACGCTCAACGATGGCTGGACCTTCACGAACGGCGAGCCCGTTACGTCTGAGTCCTTCATCAAGGCATGGCAGTACGGCGCACTGCTCAGCAACGCTCAGAGCTCTTCGTACTTCTTCGACAACATCGAGGGCTTCAGTTACGACGAAGAATCTGAACTCACCGGTCTCGACGCTGTAAGCGACACCGAGTTCACCGTCGCACTGATCAACCCCGAAGCAGACTTCCCGCTGCGTCTCGGCTACTCGGCATTCATGCCGCTGCCCGAAGCTGCATGGGAAGACCTCGACGCATTCGGCGAGAACCCCATTGGTAACGGTCCGTACATGCTCGCTGAAGAAGGCGCTTGGCAGCACAACGTGCAGATCGACCTCGTCACGAACCCCGACTACGACGGCGTTCGCACGCCCGCAAACGGCGGCGTTTCGATCGTCTTCTACACGAGCCAGGATGCTGCATACGCTGACGCTCTCGGTGGCAACCTCGACATTCTCGATGCTGTTCCGGACTCCGCATTTGCTACCTACGAGTCGGACTTCCCTGGTCGCTCGGTAAACCAGCCTGCTGCGATCTTCCAGGCATTCAACATGCCTTACTACCTCGAGCACTGGTCGGGCGATGAGGGCAAGTTGCGTCGTGCAGCTATCTCGATGTCGATCGACCGCGCTGAGATCACGGATGTCATCTTCCAGGGCACCCGCACCCCCGCTACCGACTTCACTTCGCCGGTAATCGCTGGTCACTCCGACAACCTTGCTGGCGCTGAAGTTCTTGACTTCAACCCGGATGAGGCCAAGAAGCTGTGGGCAGAAGCTGACGCCATTGCGCCGTACGGTGACACTGTCTTCGACCTCGCCTACAACGCCGATGGTGGACACCAGGCATGGGTTGACGCTGTTGCAAACAGCATCAGCAACACGCTCGGAATCGAAGCTCAGGGCAAGGCATACCCCACGTTCGCTGACGCGCTCAACGACCGTGACGCTAACGCTCTCACCGGTGGAACTCGCGCTGGATGGCAAGCTGACTACCCGTCGCTGTACAACTTCCTCGGCCCGCTCTACGTTGATGGCGCTGGCTCGAACAAGGAAGGCTACTCGAGCCCCGAGTTCGAAGCCATCCTCGCTGAGGGTGCTAGCGCAACTTCGGTAGAAGAGGCAACGGCGAAGTACCAGGAAGCTCAGGAAGTCCTCCTGGTTGACCTGCCTTCGATCCCGCTGTGGTACTCAAACGTCACCGGTGTCTACTCTGACACCGTTGACAACGTTGTATTTGGTTGGGACTCTGTCCCGCTGTACAACGAGGTAACCAAGAACTAAGTAGTTCATCGGTTTACCCAGTTTCCACTCTCAAGGTGTGATGCCCGGGGCTGCTTTTGGCCCCGGGCATCACACTGAGTACCCTCATTCAGTGATTGTGACTCTTATGCTTATCCGTTCCTTTGAGGAAACCATCTAATGCTTTGGTACGCAGGCAAGCGTTTCCTCCAGATGATCCCCGTATTTTTCGGCGCGACTTTTCTGATCTATTTCATGGTCTTTGCCGTTCCCGGCGATCCGATTGCTGCGCTCTACGGCGACCACCCACCGGCTCCCGGCGTTATTGAAGCGGTCCGGGCCGAGTACAACCTCGACAAGCCGTTCATCATTCAGTACCTCCTCTACATCGGCGGACTGTTCCAGGGTGACCTCGGAACCACGTTCTCCGGCCGCCCAGTGGTCGATGTCATGGCTCAGGCTTTTCCGATCACTGCACGCCTAGCGATCCTTGCTCTCGCTATTGAGGCCTTCTTCGGAATCATCGTTGGCCTTGTTGCCGGACTTCGCAAGGGAAAGATATTCGACGCTTCTGCGCTCGTCATCAGCCTTTTGCTCATCTCCGTTCCGACTTTCGTTGTCGGTTTCATATTGCAATTCGTTTTCGGTATTCAACTCGGATGGGCGAGAACCACCGTCAGCGGCGCAGCGCCGTGGAGCGAGCTGATCTTGCCTGCCATTGTTTTGGCTTCCGTGTCATTCGCATACATCGTGCGGCTCACTCGCGCGAGCGTCGCCGACAACCTCGGCGCCGACTTCGTGCGCACGGCAACAGCAAAGGGGCTTTCCCGCCGCCGCGTAGTCACCGTGCACGTCCTACGCAACTCACTCGTTCCCGTGGTCACCTATTTGGGAGTCGACGTCGGCTCGCTCATGGTTGGCGCGATCGTGACCGAAGGAATCTTCAATATCAACGGTGTCGGTGGAACCGTCTACCGAGCAATTACGTTGGGAGAGGGCCCGACGGTCGTCTCGTTCGTGGCAGTGATGGTTATCATCTTTGTTCTCGCCAACTTGCTCGTTGACTTGCTCTACGCCGCGCTCGACCCAAGGATTCGTTATGCAAAGTAACAACACCGGCCGTCAGCGGCCCGGCCAAGAACACTTCATCGCGTCGCTAGCCGAAACACCGGTAGCCGAAGTCGACCAGGTTGATGAAAGTGGCAAAGCCCGCAGCACGTGGACGGATGCGTGGGAGTCCATGCGGCGTCGCCCGATGTTTTGGGTTTCCGCAAGTCTTATCTTCGTCATCCTTGTCGTCGCCATGTTCCCTGGATTGTTCGCCAGCGTGGATCCTCGCGACTGCTACTTGAAGTTCAGTAATGGCGATCCTCAGGCCGGTCACCCGCTTGGGTTCAACCGTCAAGGCTGCGACGTCTACTCACGAATTATTTTCGGTACTCAGGCTTCGGTGACGATCGGTCTATTGACGACCGTTATCGTGACGGTGTTCGGCGGCGTTATCGGAGCTCTTGCCGGCTTCTATGGCGGATTCCTTGACTCAGTCGTATCGCGCATCGGCGACGTCTTCTTCGCCGTTCCCACGGTTCTCGGAGCAATCGTTTTGTTCTCGGTTATTCCGGTTCGTGACGCATTGACGGTGTCACTCGTGCTTTCGCTTTTCGCTTGGCCTCAAATCGCGAGAATCATGCGCGGTGCGGTTTTGTCCGCTCGCAACTCTGACTACGTGACGGCCTCGGCGGCGCTCGGCGTCTCGCGATTCCAGACCCTCGTGCGCCACGTGGTACCCAATGCGATCGCTCCTGTGATCGTGGTGGCCACGGTGTCCTTGGGCATCTTCATCGTCGCTGAAGCGACGTTGGGTTTCCTCGGAATCGGTTTGCCTCCGACAGTCATGTCGTGGGGAAACGAGATTAATCAGGCGCAGGTTACGGTTCGCACGCATCCGCAGACCTTGCTCCTGCCGTCTGCTGCGCTGTCGATCACCGTTCTCGCCTTCCTCATGTTCGGCGACGTAGTTCGCGATGCCCTTGACCCGGAAGCGAGAGCACGCCGATGACCAACCCAGAAACAGTTCCAGTGACTACCGACTCTTCCACCGAAGAAACTCCGCTGCTGAAAATCCGTGGCCTTGAAGTTGGCTTCGAAACGCAGCGCGGAATCGTCTCCGCCGTGCGCGGCGTGGATCTCACGCTCTACCAAGGACAATCTCTGGCGATTGTCGGAGAGTCCGGCTCTGGTAAATCTACGACGGCACAGGCCATCATCGGCCTGCTGCCTGGCGCCGGAAAGGTCGTCGGTGGGTCGATTGAATTCGAAGGAAATGACCTCTCAACGTTCACCGACGCTCAGTTCGCTGACGTGCGCGGTAGCCAGATCGGTTACGTTCCTCAAGACCCGATGTCGAACCTGAACCCTGTGTGGAGTATCGGCTTTCAAGTCGAAGAGGCCATCAAGGCGAACGGAGTCGCCCAAGGCAAGGAAGCTCGCGCGCGAACCATTGAGGTGCTGCAGGAAGCGGGTCTTAGCGATGCGGGCGAGCGTCTCAAGCAGTATCCGCACCAATTCTCTGGCGGAATGCGCCAGCGTGTGCTCATCGGAATCGGCCTTTCGGCTCGGCCGAAGCTGCTGATTGCCGACGAGCCGACTTCGGCTCTCGACGTCACGGTTCAACGCCAGATCCTTGATCACCTGCAAACACTCACGCGTGACTACGGCACTTCGGTGCTCTTCATCACTCACGACCTTGGGCTTGCTGCGGAGCGTGCTGAGCAACTCGTGGTGATGTACAAGGGCAAGGTTGTGGAGTCGGGGCCGTCGCGGGCGATCCTCGAGAATCCGCAACATCCATACACTCAGCGCCTCGTTTCTGCGGCGCCGAGCTTGGCGTCGCGTCGCATCCAGTCGATTAAGACCTCGAGCGCCGATGGTGGAAGCGCGAAGATCTTCAGCGAAGGTTCGCTTGATCAGGCCCTCATCGCTCGCGCTGCGAGTCGAGAAGCGGCAGCGGATGAAGACCTCATCAAGGTGAGTAACATCACGAAGGTTTACGAGATCCGCAAGCAGGGGTTCCGTAAAGACAAGCTCCTTGCCGTCAACGACATCTCATTTGGGGTCAAGAAGGGCACAACGACCGCACTGGTCGGAGAGTCTGGTTCTGGCAAGTCGACGGTGGCCAAGCTGATTCTCCAGCTCGAGTCGCTCACGAGTGGAACCATCGAGTTTGACGGCAAAAACCTCGCGGGCATCAAGGGGCAGGAACTCCTCGAGTTCCGTCGTCGTGTTCAGCCGGTGTTCCAAGACCCCTATGGTTCCCTTGACCCGCAATACAGTGTGGGCAACACCATTGCGGAGCCGCTACTCGCCCACAAGCTCGGCACGGTGAAAGAGCGCTTCAAGCGTGTGAGCGAGCTGCTCGATCAGGTTTCTCTTCCTCAGTCCGTGCGCCACCGTTATCCCGGTGAGCTTTCGGGCGGCCAGCGCCAGCGCGTCGCAATCGCGCGGGCTTTGGCTCTGAAGCCCGAGGTGCTTGTGCTTGATGAAGCGGTGTCGGCGCTTGACGTGCTCGTTCAGGGCCAAGTGCTCAACCTGCTGACTGAATTGCAGACCGAGCTAGACCTGACGTACTTGTTCATCACTCACGACCTTGCTGTTGTCCGCCTCGTCGCAGACAACGTGTGCGTCATGCAGGGTGGCCAAATTGTTGAAGCCGCGTCAACCGACGAAGTGTTTGAGAACTCCAGCAACCCCTACACGCGGGAATTGCTGGAAGCTATTCCGGGCGCCAACATCACACTCGGCGCGTAGATTCTCCGTGCAGAAGAGCCGTTCCCCTCGGGGAGCGGCTCTTCTGACTTAGACTCGTTTCTAGCGTGCCACCGCGCGCTGGTGTTTGTGTGCAGGAGGTTTCGTGAGCGCCACAAGAATTACGGCGACCCTTGCTGTTGCCGCCACTGCAATTCTCGTGCTCGCTGGGTGCGTGCCCCAGCAATCGCCCACGATCGAGGGCTCCGCGTTGACCGTCGCGGTCACCGAGCCGTACACCTCTGGCAATCCAGCCACGTCCTTTGGGACGAGCGACACTAACGCGACAATCGCGTATGCGACTGGCTCGGGTTTCACCTACTTTGACGATGATTCGCAGCTTGTGCGTGACGAGTCCTTCGGCCACTTCGAGAAGGTGTCGGATGACCCCCTCGCAGTGACCTATACCGTGGCGAACGGAGTGCGCTGGTCGGACGGGTCAGCGGTGGATGCCGTCGATCTGCTCCTTGAGTGGGCCGCGACATCCGGTGCGCTCAACACTCCTGATGCGGATGCCGCCGAGAGCGTCGATCCGGAAACGGGCGCCCCCGTAGATCGGGCCGATAATCGCGTGCTGTTTGATGCGAGCGCTGCCGGAGACTCCGGAATCAGTCACGTCACTGAGATGCCGCAGATGAGCGAGGATCGGATGTCGCTCACGCTGGTATTCGATGAGCCGATCGCCAACTGGCAATCTGTGTTCTTCGGCGCCGAATCTTCGGCGAAGCCTGCGCATGTCGTGGGCACGATGGCGTTTGCGAGTGATGACTCCATTGCCGCGAAAGAGCGCGTCTTTTCGGCCATTACCGAGGGCAGCGGCAAAGACTTGGCCGCGGTCGCGCGCACCTGGAATACGGTGTTCAATTTCGACGGGATGCCCGTCAACGAGAGCCTCGTCGTGTCGAGTGGTCCCTATGTGATTACCGAGTTTGTGGCGAACCAATATTTGACGTTGCGTGCCAACGAGAATTACAGCGGCATGCGGGAGCCGACTTTTCAGGAGATCCGCGTTCGGTTTATGAGCGATCCGCTCGCGCAAGCACAAGCTCTGCTCGTGGGCGCTGTACAAGTGGCGGTACCGACGATGAATCAGGATGTTCGGAACGCTCTCGCCACCATGAATGCCACCATTGTCGATGGCACTACTGACAGTTTTGAACATCTTGACTTGCAGTTTGCGGAGTCGAAGAGCGGCGTCTTTGACGATCCGCTCGTTCGTCAAGCCTTTGTGAAAACAGTGCCCCGCACCGCGGTTGTTCAGGCGGCGGTGGGGGAGGTCTACCCCCGAGCGACTCCCCGTGATTCGTTCCTCTTTGCCCCAGGCGATCAGGGTTATCGCGGTGCGCGTGCTGCCAATGGCTCTTCTGAATTCACAGAGCCTGACATTTCAGGTGCTAAAGAATTGCTTGCCGAAGCTGGCGTCAAGAAGCCTGAAGTCTGCGTCCTCTACGACGCCGACGACGACATGCGTGCCGCTGAGTACGAGGTAATTGCCGATTCGGCAGGCTCAGCGGGGTTTGTGATGTCAGATTGCTCGAGCGAGGAATGGCGCGAAGAGCTCGGAACTCCCGGTGCTTACGATGCGGCGTTGTTTAGCTGGCAGAATCCTCGCCCTGGCGTCGGTCTTTCTGCGGCCATCTACGGCACCGACGGTTATGCCAACCTCAACTACTTCTCGGATCCCGGCGTCGATTCGCTGATTGGCGATGCGAGCAATACAGTGCTCGATGCTGAAGAACGACGCGATGCTTTGACCGAGGCGGATGCTGCGCTGTGGAGTGCCTCGTATGGATTGCCCTTATTTCAGTACCCCGCAACCATCGCGTACGACCAAGACAGGGTCGCTAACGTCTCGCTATCCTCACTGAATCCAGGCGTATGGTGGAACGTGTGGGAGTGGAAGCCCTAGTTTTTTGGGCCTCCTCAGCGGGCGGCTGCGATAAATCTTGTCAAACAGGGTAAACTGGTGGAGCAGGATACTCTGAATGATCTTCTGCGCCCTCCCAAGATCTTTACCCGGTGGCATCAGGCCGCCGATCTGCTGCCGAGAATTTCTGCGCAGCGTCTGCGGTGAAAGACCGCACAGCCTCCAATGAATTAAGGAATATTGCTATGGCTATGGCCACTCGCAGCGATTTGCGCAACGTAGCGATCGTTGCCCACGTTGACCACGGAAAGACAACCCTCGTTGACGCGATGCTTCGCCAGACGAACTCTTTCGAGGCGCACGCGCACCTCGAAGAGCGCGCGATGGACTCGAACGAGCTCGAGCGCGAAAAGGGCATCACGATTCTCGCGAAGAACACCGCGATCTCCTACAACGGCAAGTACGCCACTGAAGGTCCCATCACGATCAACGTGATCGACACCCCAGGCCACGCCGACTTCGGTGGCGAGGTTGAGCGTGGACTCAGCATGGTCGACGGCGTTGTACTGCTCGTTGACGCAAGTGAGGGCCCGCTTCCGCAGACCCGCTTCGTGCTCCGTAAGGCACTCGAGGCCAAGCTTCCTGTCATCCTCTTGGTCAACAAGACTGACCGCCCCGATGCGCGCATCGACGAGGTTGTTGCCGAGAGCCAAGACCTCCTGCTTGGTCTTGCTAGCGACATGGCAGATGACGTTCCCGACCTCGACTTGGACGCCATTCTTGACGTCCCGATCGTTTACGCTTCGGGCCGCGCCGGCGCTGCAAGCTGGAACAAGCCCGAGAATGGCACGCTGCCAGATAACGAAGACCTCGAGCCGCTGTTCGACGCGATCCTCAAGCACGTTCCTGCTCCGTCCTACGACGACGAGCACCCCCTGCAGGCGTGGGTCACCAACCTCGACTCCTCGCCGTTCCTCGGCCGTCTTGCTCTTCTGCGTGTCTTCAACGGCACGATCAAGAAGGGCCAGACTGTTGCCTGGGTCAAGCACGATGGAAGCGTCGCAAACGTGCGCGTCACCGAGCTCATGATCACGAAGGCTCTCGACCGTTACCCGGCCGAAAGCGCTGGCCCCGGCGACATCGTCGCTGTCGCCGGTTTCGAGGACATCTTCATTGGTGAAACCCTCTGTGACCCCAACGATGTTCGTCCGTTGCCGACCATCACGGTTGACGACCCCGCGATCTCGATGACCATCGGAACCAACACCTCGCCGGTCATCGGCAAGGTCAAGGGCCACAAGCTCACCGCTCGCATGGTCAAGGACCGTCTTGACCGCGAACTCGTCGGTAACGTCTCTCTCAAGCTCGTCGACATCGGTCGTCCGGACGCGTGGGAAGTTCAGGGTCGTGGAGAGCTTGCTCTCGCCATCCTCGTTGAGCAGATGCGTCGCGAAGGCTTTGAGCTCACCGTTGGTAAGCCCCAGGTTGTTATCAAGAAGGTAGACGGCAAGGTTCACGAGCCTTTCGAACACCTCACGATCGATGCTCCTGAGGAATACCTCGGTGCGATCACTCAGCTCCTTGCTGCTCGCAAGGGCCGCATGGAAGGCATGAGTAACCACGGCACCGGCTGGGTTCGCATGGAATTCATCGTTCCGTCGCGTGGACTCATCGGTTTCCGCACCGAATTCATGACCATCACCCGTGGTGCTGGTATCGCCAACGCTGTCTCGCACGGTTACGAGCCCTGGGCTGGCGAGATCCTCACCCGCGTCAATGGCTCGATCGTTGCCGACCGCGCCGGTGTAGCTACTCCGTTCGCGATGGTTGCTCTGCAGGAGCGCATGTCGTTCTTCGTGGAGCCCACGCAGGAGGTCTACGAAGGAATGGTTGTCGGCGAGAACTCACGTGCCGACGACATGGACGTCAACATCACCAAGGAAAAGCAGCTCACCAACATGCGCCAGTCGACCTCGGACTCGTTCGAGCGTATGACTCCGTCGCGCAAACTCACGTTGGAAGAGTGCCTTGAGTTTGCTCGTGAAGATGAGTGTGTTGAGGTAACACCTGAGTTCGTGCGAATCCGCAAGGTAGAGCTCGACGCCAACGCTCGCGCACGCAGCACCTCGCGCATGAAGAAGCAAAACGCCTAACCTTTCTTCTCGCAGCGGGCTCACATGAGTCCGCGATCTGCGCGGAGTACGATGCAGCTACGGTCATCCTGATCGTGGCTGCATCGTTGGTTAACCACCAATTCAGTCGCCCCGCCGCGTCACTTCTGGAGTAGTCATGTTGAGCGCCCGCCGCAGTGTTAGCGCATCTTTCGCCCTCGTTCTGGCGCTGGCCATTACGCCTGCGCTCTCGGGATGTTTCGGTGACAACCCCATCGGCGGCATCGTAGAACAAGCTACGGGCGGAAAAGTGAGTCTCGGCGGCGATGAGATTCCCGAAGGGTTCCCCAGCGCTGTGCCGCTGGCTGATGGCGAAGTGCAGTTTGGTATCGCCGCTGGCGATGGAGACAGCCGCGGCTACAACGTCACCATGTTGACGGGCGCAGATTCGCCCCTCGAGGCAATCGAGGCTCAATTTGCGGATGCCGGCTACGAGTCACAAGTGCAAGCGAGCGGTGCGGACGGTGTCGGTTCGGTTCTCTTTTCGAACGACTCTTGGAACGTCGTTGTGCTCGTCGCCACGACAGACGACGGGTTCACCGCGAACTACACCGTCGCTCCCGCGTCAATGGGGGAGTAGGCCAGCCCTGCTAGGCGAGGTCGAACATCCCGGCACCGACGAAACTCCCGGATTGTGCTCCCGGCGGCACAGCAAAGATCGCTGAGCCGACGTAGCGCACGTATTCATTCATGAGGTCGTTGCGTGAGAGCGCGAGCTGAATGGGAACGAACTGGGTTTCTGGATCACGCTGGAAGCTGATGAAGAACAGGCCGGCATTGAGCCGCCCGAGCTCGTCGTTGCCATCCACGAAGTTGTAGCCGCGTCGCAGAAGCTGCGCGCCACCGTGCGTGTCGGGGTGGGCGAGCTTCATGTGTGAATTGTCGTCAATCAGCGGCGCATCGTCTCGGCCAGCCTGATCGAAGTCGGGGTCGGTGAATTCGGAGCCGCCGCTGAGCGGTGCGCCTTCACCCTTGGTGCGCCCGAAGATCGTCTCTTGTTCACGCAGTGAGGTGCGGTCCCAGGTTTCGATGGTCATGCGAATCTTGCGGCTCACGAGATAGGAGCCGCCGGTCATCCATGAACTTCCATCGCTGGATGCTGCCCACACATAGTCGTTGACGCCTTCTGTTTCTTCTGCGCGAAGATTCGCGGTGCCATCTTTGAAGCCGAACAGGTTGCGGGGCGTCTTCTGCGCTTGCGTTGTGGAGGAGGTTCGGCCGAAGCCGAGCTGAGACCACCGCAGTGTGGCGCGGCCGAACGCGATACGAGAGAGGTTGCGGATGGCGTGCACGGCGACCTGTGGGTCGTCACTGCACGCTTGGATGCAGAGGTCGCCTCCGACGAGTTCGGGCAGGAGGGCGTCGCTGGGGAACTTAGGAAGGTCGATCAGGGCCGATGGTCGCTTGCTGGCGAGGCCGAACCGATCGTCGAATAGCGTGGCGCCGAAGCCGAACGTAATCGTGAGCCCACCCGGCGGTAGGTCGAGAGCTTCGCCCGTGTCATCCGGCGGTGCATCGTAGGGTCCACTCGCGGGACCGTAGTCGCCCGCAGCTTCGCCCGTCGTCATGCGCGCAGAGGCGTAGCTCCAGTCTTGGAGCAATTCGATGAGTTCATCGCGAGAGATGTCGTTGACATCAAACGCGGCGAAGTGCAACCGATCTTGCGCCGGGGTGATGATGCCAGATTGGTGATCGCCGAAGAAGGGATACGTGGCGGCGACATCGTTGCCGGTCGTTGATGAGCCGTCACCACCGCCGAACGCGAAAGCGCCACCGACGCCAAGCCCGGCGCCGACAACGCCAGCTCCGGCGAGGCCGAGGAGGCCGCGCCGGGAGAGACCCTTGGTGTCATCTGTCGGCATTGCTGTTCTTTCGTTGTGGGGCGGTGGGCGGCGGTTGCTCTCAGCAGCGGCCCAGGATGTGTGGAGTGGAGTTAGAGCACCAGCACCGCGGTGAGGCGGGAGAGGGGCTCAGCGAGTGCATTGACCTGATCGGAGAACGCGCGAATCTCGCTCGTGGAGAGTTCAGTGTAAAGACGGAATCCATCGCCCTCCTTTTGAGCATCGAGTAACGTCTGCAGCTCGTCGAATTCGTCGTCGAGGGTGGCCGCAAGATCGGCATCCTTCTCTACGAGAATGTCGCGAACGCCGTCGTAGAGCACGCGAGCGCCATCGATGTTGGCTTGGAAATCCCACAGATCAGTGTGCGACCAGAACTCTTCTTCTCCGGTTACCTTGCCGCTGGCCACCTCATCGAGGAGGCCAATCGCGCCGTTGGTTTGCTGATCGAGAGTAAATTCGAGATCCTGCACGTTGCTGTACAAAGTGTTGGTGTCTTCCACGAGTTGCGAGGCAAGGGCTTCACGCTTCGCCTGATCGTAGGCTTCGAAGCCAGCTTCGGCATCCGCAGGCCAGAGGTCTTTCTCCATGGCGTGCCAGCCGGTCCACTCTTGACCGTCTTCAAGGTCGGCTTCGCGCAGATCCATGCGGGGGTCGAGGTCACCGAACGACTCAGCGACTGTTTCGACACGCTCCCAGAACACGCGGGTGGGGGCGTAGAGAGCGCGGGCCGCGTCGTCGTCGCCAGCGATATACGCGGCAGCGAAGTCTTCCGTGCCCACGACGAGGTTCTCGATCTGGTCCTTGACGTAACTCTTGTAGTTGGCGTTCGCCGCGGCCACCTGTTCGGCGGTGTCACCGCTGAACGACAGGTCTGCGCCAGAATCGGTCACAGTGAACGCGGCCGTGCCAACTCCCTCGCCGATCATGCCCGGCTTGCAGACCGTGAAGTAGTCACCGGGTTGGGCGAGCACGACGAGATCGCGACTGATGCCTGGCCCAATGTTCTCGACCTCGCCGACGATGCGCAGGCCGTCATCGGCCAGCAAGTAGAACTCGGTGACCTGGTCGCCGGAGTTCGTGACAGAGAATACGAGGTTGCCGCTTGGCGCTTCAGTCGCGCTCACTACGCAGTCCGTGGCGCTGCTGTCGACGGTGATGGTGCCGCCGGCTGTGGCGTCAGTGTTGTTAGGAACGCAGCCAGTGAGGGTGAGAGCAGCGACAGTTGCCACGGCAGCGAATCCGTAGCGGGTGGGGCGGGTGGTCATCAGGCTCCTTGAGTGCTGAGTTGTGCTTCGGGCAGCAGTGGCTTATCAGCACGCTTGTTGCCGCGAACAGTGCGGATGAAGATTGTCATGATGCTGCCGACGTAGGCGAGCCACACAGCGGCTTCGAGCCAGGTCGTGGCTGGAGAGAAGTTGAGAGTGCCTTTGAGCAACGTGCCGTACCAGCTGTCGGGCGGGATGACCGCACTCACATCGAAGGCGAGAGCGTGCAGGCCCGGCAGTACGCCGGCCTCCTGCAGGTCATGCACGCCATACGAGAGCACGCCGGCGGCCACGATGATGAGGATTGCGCCCGTCCAAGTAAAGAAGCGAGTGAGGTTGATGCTGACGACACCGCGATAAATGAGATAGCCGAGCACAATCGAGGCAGCGATGCCGAGCGCTGCGCCCGTCAGAGGGAGAGCAGTCGAACCACTCGCCTGTACTGCTGCCCAAATGAAGAGGGCCGTTTCGATACCTTCGCGACCAACCGCGAGGAACGCAACGAGAACGAGGCCCCAGCCGGCACCCGTGAGGTGCGAGTCAACCTCGCTGCGGAGTTCGCGACCGAGGCCGCGTGCTGCGCGCAGCATCCAGAAAATCATCCAGGTGACAAAGGCGGTGGCAACGATAGAGAGGATGCCGCCGATGAGTTCTTGAGCTTGGAACGACAGGCCGTAGGCGCCGAAGGTGAGACTCGCACCGAGGCCGAGCGATAGCACGACGGCGATGGCCACTCCGAGCCAAATGCGGGGGAGGACATCGGTACGATCGATCTTGCGAACATAGGCGATCAAAATGCCAACAACGAGCGCAGCTTCGAGGCCTTCTCGCAGGCCGATCAAGAAATTTGCGAGCACGAGACTCTCTTGTCTATTGAGTTCTGGACAGGTTGGTAAGCCTAACCTAAGCAACCGTAATTCGGCTACCTGTGCTTATTCTGTTTACTGCAGAATAAATGGGGGAGGAACGGCCGTGAAAGATCGCGCACAGCGGGTGTTGGTTGTTGCCGCGCGCCCAGAAGATGAGGCGTACGTTTTCGGCGCCACCATTGCGACCCTCGTTCAGCGGGGCACCGAGCTCATCGTGCTCAGCTGCAGCAACAACGCGACTGCCGCGATCTCAGCATCGCCCTCAACAGGGAGCGTGCCAGAGACGGTCTCGCACGGCGCCGCAGTGCCGAATGTGGGAACCGCAAGCGCTTCGACCGGCAGTACTGCGCCGTTGAGCGCTGCGCACGTAGACGCTGACACCGGCGAACGGCCAGTAGTTTCTGTCGACGAGGTCGTCCGCGAGATCCTTGGCATCACTTCTCACCACTTCTTGCGTGAAGACAACGGCCGCCAGTTCGTTACCCTCGATGCCCGCGCCCTTGCCTCCGACTTGGCCGCAGCAATCACCTCGCTGAAGCCGGATGTCGTCGTCAGCTACGCCAAAGAAGCCAGTGGTACGGCGCGCGGCGCTGAGGCCCTGCTCGTGCACGAGGCCACGGCGCTAGCGACAGAGCTTGCGGGGGTGCCTTTCTATACGGCATCCGCTGTTCCTGTTGATCGCGGGGTTGTCGTGTCGTCGGCGACGGCTCTCGCATTCAAGCGTCGGGCGACAGAGATTTATCGCAACGACGTTCCAGTGGGGGAGAGCATCTCGACGCCGCCGGAGTATTTGCGTCGATTGCGTCGTCGCGAACTGGTGATTGGTGAACGCAGTCGTCTAGAGCGCATCGTCTTGGCGCTGGTCTCCCTCGCTCTCGGTGGATTGGTCGGTCTCGTCTTGACGGCGGTGCACCAGTCAGCGTTTACGATCGGTAGTGTCCGTATTCCGTGGGGAATTGTGGTGTCAGTCACCCTCGTGACAGCGCTCATTCTGGGGCTGCGGTTGATCTACGACACTCGGGTTGCAGCGGGTTTCGCGTCGCTCGGAGTCCTTGTCATGTCGGCTTTGCTCGCAGCAGTGATGCCAGGCGGAAACATTTTGATTCCGGCAAACATCGCCGGGTACGTGTGGACTTTTGCGCCGGTGCTTGTGGTGCTCATTGTGGTGGGGTGGCCTCGGGTGAACCGTCAGGTTTCGTCGGCGAGCCGCGCTAACATTGAGTTGAACTCTCCCGTGAAAGGTGCGGATATCTCTTGACCTACGTCATCGCTCAGCCCTGTGTCGATCTGAAGGATCGCGCGTGTGTAGATGAATGCCCAGTCGACTGCATTTATGAAGGCGACCGCATGCTCTACATCCACCCGGATGAGTGCGTTGACTGTGGTGCGTGCGAGCCGGTGTGTCCGGTTGAGGCCATCTATTACGAAGATGACCTGCCCGATAAGTGGGCCGACTACTACAAGGCCAACGTTGAGTTCTTTGATCTTCTCGAGGTGAGCTCGCCCGGTGGAGCAGCAAAGGTTGGTGTGATCCCCAAGGATCACGCCCTCATCGCAGCCCTGCCTGAGGGCGGCGGGTCCTCAGACTAATGACGCGTACGCCGTTGGCTCTCCCCGATTTTCCGTGGGATTCTCTTGTGCCGTACGGCACTATTGCGCGCACGCACCCCGACGGGTTTGTTGACCTGTCGGTAGGGTCGCCCGTTGACCCAACCCCCGCGGTTATCCGCGAAAGTTTGGCGACAGCCACGGATGCTCACGCTTACCCCACGGCCATGGGCACGGTTCAACTTCGCGAGGCCATCGTGGAGTGGTTCGAGCGGCGCCGTGGTGTGCCAGGGCTCACCGTCAACAATGTTCTTCCGACCGTCGGGTCTAAAGAGTTGGTGGCGCTTCTGCCGCTGCTGTTGGGGCTCGGCAAAGACGATGTCGTCGTGCACCCCTCGGTCGCGTACCCGACCTATGCCATTGGGGCAGCCATGGTTGGTGCTACTGCTGTGGCATCCGACGATCCTGCGTCCTGGCCCGAAAACACTGCTCTCGTGTGGCTGAATAGCCCGGGCAACCCCGACGGTCGCGTTGCTGACGTTGACGAGTTGCGGGCTGCGGTTGCTCGCGCTCGCGAGTTGGGCGCGGTGATCGCCTCAGACGAGTGCTACGCCGAACTCAACTGGAATGGCCCTGACCCGACACCATCCATTCTTGATCCCGAGGTTATTGGCAGCGATCGGTCGTCAGTGCTTGCGGTGTATTCGCTCAGCAAGCAGTCGAATTTGGCAGGGTACCGTGCCGCTTTTGTGGCCGGATGCTCGGGACTCATCTCAGAGCTACTCACCGTGCGCAAACACGTCGGACTCCTCGTGCCCGGACCTGTGCAAGCTGCGATGGTCACTGCTCTGCAGGATGACGCTCACGTTGCGGTGCAGCGTGAGCTTTATCGTGCACGTCGCGCCAAGCTGCTGCCCGCTTTGAAGCGTGCGGGATTCTTCGTGGATGACAGCGTGGCTGGCCTCTACGTGTGGGCAACAAAGAACGAAGACTCGTGGCAGACGGTTGGCGATTTGGCGCAGTCCGGCATCCTCGTGGTTCCCGGTGCTTTCTACGGCGAAAGCCCTGCGCGTCACGTTCGAATCGCCCTCACAGCGAGCGACGAGACCATTGCCGACGCGGTCGCTCGGCTCGATTTGCTCGCTTAAGTGCACTAACTGGCCAAGGCCTTGTCGTTGACCTCTAAAACTGGTCGGGGTTGGTTGGTTGGTGTGACAGTGGCCATTCAACCCTTGTAGGCTGTAGCGGTGAATGAAGCCCCTCAAGACCCAGAGAAGGCCACCCTCCATTTTCCGGGCGGTGCTGCAGAATTTCCCATTATCCGTGGGGTCGATGGTCACAACAGCATCGATATCTCCACCTTTATGAAGCAGACCGGTTACACGGCGCTTGATCAAGGTTTCGTGAACACGGCGTCAACTCGCAGTGAGATCACGTACATCGATGGAGACCGTGGAATCCTGCGTTACCGCGGGTATGCGATCGAAGATGTCGCGGCCAACTCCACCTACCTCGAAGTAGCGTGGCTGCTGATCTACGGCGAACTGCCGTCGAAGTCGCAGCTCGAAGAATTTGACGAGAAAATCCGTCGGCACACGCTGCTGCACGAAGATCTTCGCCGCTTCTTTGACGCTCTCCCGCCGAGCGCGCATCCGATGTCCGTGCTCTCCAGTGCGGTTTCGGCGCTCTCAACATATTACGAAGACTCTCACGACGTGCGTGACCCCGAGCAGGTCGAGATCTCGACCATCCGTTTGCTGGCAAAGCTGCCCGTCATTGCGGCCTACGCTCACAAAAAGTCACTCGGTCAAGCACTGCTCTACCCCGACAACTCAATGAGCTTTGTCGACAACTTCTTGCAGCTCAACTTCGGCAACATGGCCGAGAAGTACGAGGTTAACCCCGTGCTGAGCAAGGCGCTCGACCGCCTGCTGATTTTGCATGAAGACCACGAGCAGAACGCGTCCACCTCAACGGTGCGCCTGGTCGGCTCGACCGAAGCCAACATCTTCGCTTCGATTTCCGCCGGTATCAACGCTCTCTACGGTCCGCTTCACGGTGGCGCCAACGAGGCTGTTCTCAAGATGCTTGGCGAGATTCAAGAGTCGGGCGAAGGCGTTCAGAAGTTCGTCGACCGCGTGAAGCGCAAAGAAGATGGCGTGCGCCTGATGGGCTTCGGCCACCGCGTGTACAAGAGCTTCGACCCGCGAGCGCGTCTGGTCAAGGAGAGTGCCGATGAGGTACTTGCCAATCTAGGCGTCAGTGACCCGCTGCTCGACATTGCTCGCGAACTCGAAGAGGTCGCCCTTGGCGATGACTACTTCATCGAGCGCAAACTGTATCCCAACGTCGACTTCTACACCGGTGTTATTTACAAGGCAATGGGTTTCCCGCCGCGCATGTTCACGGTGCTCTTCGCTATCGGCCGCCTGCCGGGCTGGATCGCCAACTGGCGTGAAATGAACCAAGACCCCAAGACCAAAATTGGTCGCCCGCAGCAGCTCTACACGGGCCCTGGAGCCCGCGACTGGCCGCAGCGCTAGAACTGCAGCAGCCTAACGTCAAACGGCCGGCTCCCTTCGGGGTGTCGGCCGTTTCGCGTTCTGTGCGAGCGCTGGCTAGTCGAAAGCGGGAACGTCGAGGCGATAGACCTCGGCATCCATGCCGCAGGAGCCGCCATCGGAATTGAAATAGACGTGGGTGAATGATCGGTTGACCACGGCGTGGGTCTCGGTCCAGTAGTCCTCACCGCAGTTGTAGGTGTGGGCGAGATTGAGGATGCGGCCGCCGTCGAGTTCAATCGCCATCACCTTTTCGCAGGTCCAGGCACCCTCGGCGTTGCAGTTGTAGGTGGACACCACGACCCACCCTGGCTTGTCATACCCTTTTCCAGAGATGTGCATCGAGGTATTGGCATCGTCGTAGGCATCGAAGAGTGTGGTGCGCTCTAGCGAGTCCATGTCGACCGAGGTCAAAAAGCCCGCGGTTTCGCTCGCGGAGTCAAAATCGATATAGACGTACGCATCCCGGCCGTCGGCGGAGAGGGCGATGTCACTGTGCTCGCTCGCCTCGGTCAGTAGGCGTTGGTTACTGAGGTCAGCGTCGTAGACGTAGGTTCCAGACTCAGCGGAGGCCACCACGTATTTACCAGTAGGGGAGGCGCTGACCCAGTCCGTGCCAGCGGGCAGTTGGCTTGTGCCAAGAACTGTATCGGAGGCAAGGTCGTAGCTGACCATCCCGAGCGGCTGTTCATCAGCGTTGTAGACGATCCAGGCATAGATGGCGCCGTCGCTGCTTGGAGATCCTTCACTCCGATCCTTCATATAGTCCGCGCCGGGGAACACGTTCGTGATGGCTTCGGTGAGGTCGGCGATGATGGCGGATTCTCCGGTGGTGACGTCGAGCTCATGAAGCGTGAGGTCGCCCTCGGAGGAGTTGGGGCCCTCCAGATAGCGGATCAGGTGCGGATCGCTGGGGTGCCACTGGGGTTCGGCATCCGGGTGGATGGGGAGGGCGCTTAGAAGAGAGGCGTCAGCGGTGGAGTACACGTGGTATTCGGCGTCACCGTGGTACGTGAAGAATAGCGAGCCGTCGGCGTTCTCGGCCTGCCGACGACTGTAGCTGTTGCGATCGAAGCGGGTGCCCTCGGCCGAAGTCACGCGCTGAACTGTAGTGCCGTAGACGGGATCAGTTTCGACGCTGCCGAGGGCTGGCTTCTGCCACGTTTCGTCGGGGGCCGTGGCATCCATTCCCCACGTGAGTGCGTCGCTGTTGCTCGCCGCAACGGGGGCGGGGGTGAGCTCAGGGGCAAGCGCGTTCTCGGCACTGGTGCACGCGGTGAGCGCAATAGTGGCTGCGGCGACGATCGCGGCTGCGCGATAACCGCGCAGCCGCAGTGTCGTACGGGGGCGGGACGCAGTGAAAGTTGTGATGCCGAACTCCTTTGTTTCCCCCGGTGGATGGGTGCGTTAGGCGTGCAGCGCGGTGTTCAGCTCGACCCCGCTACCGCTGCGAGGCAATACCTCGACGGCCCCCGTGACAGAGTTGCGGCGGAACAGCAGTCCGTTGACTCCGCTGAGCTCGACGGCCTTGACTCGGCGCGGCGTCGCCGAACCATCAATGATGGTGACCTTCGTGCCGGCCGTGACGTAGAGCCCGGCTTCGACGACGGTGTCGTCACCAATGGCGATTCCGATTCCCGAGTTGGCGCCGAGTAGAGCGCGCTCGCCGATCGAGACGCGTTCGGTGCCGCCACCGCTGAGGGTTCCCATGATGGATGCTCCACCACCGATATCGGCACCGTCACCCACGACGACACCCTGCGAGATGCGGCCCTCGACCATCGAGCTACCGAGCGTGCCGGCGTTGAAGTTGACGAAGCCCTCGTGCATGACGGTGGTTCCGGGGGAGAGGTAGGCGCCGAGGCGAACGCGCGAAGCATCGGCGATACGCACGCGTTCGGGCAGAACGTAGTCGAGCATCCGCGGGAACTTGTCGATGCCGGTCACGACGATGCCGTGACGCTTGAGCGAGACGCGCAGTTCGCGGAAGTCGTCGGGGTGCACCGCTCCGGCGTTGGTCCAGACGACGATCGGCAGTGCGCCAAAGAGGCCGTCGAGGTTGATGCTGTTGGGCTTCACGAGCAAGTGGCTGAGCAGGTGCAGACGCAAGTAGGCATCGGCAACGTTCTGCGGTGCGGCATCCAAATCGATCTCAACAGTCACGAATTCGGTGCGCACGCGACGACGCTCGTCGGCGCCCAAGTGCTCTTCGAGGTCGGCGGGAGTGTAGTGCGGGTCAGTGCCCTCAGGGATAGCTCCCAGGTGCGGAGCGGGGAACCACACATCAAGTGTTGTTCCATCGCTGGCGATTGTTGCGAGTCCGTATCCCCATGCTGTGCGCGAAGTCATGCATCAAGGTTACTTACACTGGGTGCATGCCTGCGACCGATCTCACTGTTCCCGTGCTCGATTTGGGTGCCTCAAGCCCCGACCTGACCCGCCAGATCTGCGATATCGAGTCGGTCTCCGGCAACGAGCAGCGCATTGCGGATGCCGTAGAGGTGGCCCTCAAGGCGTTCAGCCACCTTGAGGTGATTCGGGATGCGGATGCCGTTGTCGCCCGCACGAACGGCGGAAAGGCGCAGCGCGTGGTGATTGCCGGGCATCTCGACACTGTTCCGGTGAACGAGAACCTGCCGACGACGCTGGAGATGATCGACGGCGAAGAGCACCTCGTGGGCCGCGGCACCGTCGATATGAAGGGCGGCGTGGCGATCGCGCTCAAGCTCGCCGCAGAACTCACTGACCCCGCCGTTGATGTGACCTGGATTTTCTACGACCACGAAGAAGTTGCAGCAGACCTCAACGGGCTCGGCCGTATCGCACGCAACCGTCCCGATCTGATGGCGGGTGACTTCGCAATCATTGGTGAACCGTCGAACGCCACGGTCGAGGGCGGCTGCAATGGCACCGCCCGCATCGACATCCATCTCACCGGGTTGCGCGCGCACTCTGCGCGTGCGTGGATGGGCGAGAACGCCATTCACGCTGCGGCTCCGGTGCTCGACATCCTGGCCGCTTATGAGCCTGAGCAGCACGAGGTCGATGGCCTCGTCTACCGCGAGGGACTCAACGCCGTGGGCATCACCGGTGGTGTTGCCGGCAATGTGATTCCGGATGCCGCGACAGTGACCGTGAACTTTAGGTTCGCCCCCGACCGCAGTACCGAGCAAGCGATCCAACACTTGCGTGAGGTCTTCGCTGGCTTCGAGTTCGAAGTCACTGACCTTGCTGGCGGCGCACGCCCCGGACTGGATGCTCCGCTCGCCCGTGATTTCCTCGCCGCGGTCGGTGGCACGGCAGCCCCCAAATATGGCTGGACCGATGTGGCACGCTTCGCTGAACTCGGCGTTCCCGCCGTGAACTATGGCCCCGGCAACCCGCTGCGCGCCCACGCCGACGATGAGCGCGTCGCTACCAGCGAGATCGTGGCGTGCGAGCAGGGACTGCGGGCGTGGCTGACGGCTCGCTAGCGTCAACCGGCTCCCTCGCCTCCGCGGTGCGCCGCGCAACAACCGCGATCCTTGCTCCCGAGCGTTGGTGGGTCGCCGTAATCGCGATCTTTGCTGCCTCGCGGGTCGTGACGACGTCGCTGCTGTTGTGGTTCGCCTCGATTCAAGGCCAGAACCCGTGGACGGGCCCCGCTCCCGACTACTTCTCGTTCGCGAAGATTTGGGACGGCCACTGGTACTACATCATTGCGTTGGCCGGGTATCCGACGGAGCTGCCGCTGACCGATGACGGTCATGTTGGTGAGAATGCGTGGGCGTTCATGCCTGCGTATCCCTTCCTAGTGCGATTCGTGATGACGCTGACGACGCTTGATTTTGCTGTGGCAGGAGTCATGGTTTCGGTCGCGTTCTCTCTCGGAGCGGCACTGCTTTTCTACCGCGTGATGCACCTCGTCTTGCCTGCGCGGACCGCCCTCTTTTCGGTCGCGATCTTCTGTTTCGCACCACTGTCGGCCATCCTGCAGGTCGCCTACGCCGAGTCGATGTATCTCTTCTTGCTGACCCTTGCGCTGTATTGGTTGATGAAGCGCCAGTATTGGATGCTGTTCCCCGTGATCGCGATCATGTCTCTGACGCGCCCGAGCGGCTTGGCGTTCGCGCTCGCGCTCGGGCTCCACGTTGTTTATCGCTGGTGGATTCGTCGCAGCGAGGAGTTTCCGCCGCGGGAGCGGGTTGCTGCTGTCTCGGCGACGGTGTTCAGTCTGATCATGGGGTTTGCGTGGTTGCTGATTGCCGCTGCCGTTACAGGGTCTCTCTCGGCGTATACCGATACCGAGCTCGCGTGGCGGGCATCCTATGTCGGCTATGGCGAGTTGGTGCCGTTTGCGGCGTGGTTCCAAGGGGCCGAATTTTGGGCGCAGTGGTGGCGGATGCCGCAGTGGCTGCTGGTGGTGATGGTGGTCGCTGGCATTCTTGCTTTCTTCGTTTTTCTCCTCACCAAGCCTGCGCGACGGCTTGGCGTGGATCTACGGCTGTGGGTTGCCAGTTACGCGCTCTATCTGCTGGCCGTATTTTTTCCACAATCGAGCACGTTCCGGCTCCTCATGCCATTGTTTCCGCTGGCGGGAGCTCTCGCCTTGCCGCAGTCCCGCGTGTATCGCGGGCTGCTCCTCGCGGCGTGTATTGCCGGACAGTGGGCGTGGATCCACGTGGCGTGGTGGGTGGATGGCTATGACTGGACCCCGCCCTAAAGGTGTCCCGCGGGTGAATGACTCGACAGAGTTTCAGTATCGGCGGTTTTTGCGGGATAATAGAAAACTAGTACCGATGAAAGGGGACTATCTATGGCAGCCATGAAGCCGAGGACCGGTGACGGGCCGATGGAGGCTGTCAAAGAGGGCCGACTTATTGTCGTGCGTGTACCTCTCGAAGGCGGCGGTCGTCTCGTTGTTTCTGTTAACGATGATGAAGCAAAAGAACTACACGATGCACTCGCGGGCGTTGTAACACCCGCCTAGCACTTCATAGCCTTATTCGGCTGCTTCGCTTATGTGCGGTGGTAGTCGACGCTAAGCACCGAACACGATTATTTCGTGCTCGGTGCTTTTTCGTTTTTTCCGCGAGGGACGCTAGCGCACACGTTCGTTGCCGATCCACTCGCTCAGGTATTTCGCTGTCGCACCAGGACCAGCCGCAACGTCGTGCGGAGTTCCTGTTGCCACGATCGTGCCGCCCTTGTCTCCGCCGCCGGGCCCCAAATCGATTACCCAGTCGCTGGCAGCAATGGTGGCGAGGTCGTGCTCGACAAGCACGACAGTGTTGCCGGCATCCACGAGTCGTTGCAACTGTGCGAGCAAGAGTTCGGTGTCTGCCGGATGAAGCCCTGCGGTCGGTTCGTCGAGCAGGTAGAGCGCGTGACCGCGCCGAGCACGCTGCAGCTCGGTGGCGAGCTTGATCCGCTGCGCTTCACCGCCGCTGAGTTCTGTGGCCGGCTGACCGAGTCGCAGGTAGCCGAGGCCAACATCGCGCAGGGTGTCGAGGCTGCGCAGCGCCGAGGTGGATTCGGCGAAGAATTCTGCGGCGGTGTTGACGGTCATGCCCAGCACCTCGGCGATGTTCTTGCCGAGGTAGGTGACTTCGAGCGTTTCGTCGTTGTAGCGCGCCCCGTGGCACGTGTGGCACGGTGCGTAGGTTCCGGGCAGGAACAGCAGCTCGACCGAGACAAAGCCCTCGCCCTGACAGGTTTCGCAGCGTCCGCCGGCGACATTGAATGAAAACCGGCTGGCCGTGTAGCCGCGTTTGTGGGCTTCGTCGGTGGCCGCGAAGAGCTTGCGCACGACATCGAACATGCCCGTGTAGGTTGCAAGGTTCGAGCGCGGGGTGCGGCCGATCGGGCGCTGATCGACGAGCACCAGGCGGTCGAAGGAGTCGAGGCCGGTGGTGTCGTGGAGTGTGAGGTCGTGGAGTTGGTCATCCGACTCAGCAGCGTCATCCGGGGCGGTGCCGAGATGAGTGCGCACGGCCTGCGCGAGAACGTGGGTCACGAGCGTTGACTTGCCTGAGCCCGAGACGCCGGTGACCGCGGTCATCACGCCAAGCGGGAAGTCGACGGTGAGATCCCGGATGTTGTGCAGCGATGCCCTGTCGAGCCGCACCCACGACTCTGGGGTGCGCACCTCGCGCGCCGGGCGAGCATGCTGCGGAAAGAGATACCGGCCGGTGACAGATTCGGGCACATCCTTGAGGCCGTCGACGGGGCCGGAGTACACGAGCTGCCCGCCGCCTTCGCCAGCGCCGGGCCCGATGTCGACGATCCAGTCGGCACGCCGAATGACGTCAAGGTCGTGCTCTACAACGAACAGGGAGTTGCCGGATTCCGTCAAACGATCGAGCACTTTTAGGAGCGGTGCGGCATCTGCCGGGTGCAATCCCGCCGAGGGCTCATCGAGCACATAGACGACCCCGAAGAGGCCGGAGCGGAGCTGGGTGGCGATGCGCAGGCGCTGCGCTTCACCGGGGGAGAGCGTGGTGGAGTTGCGGCCGAGGCTGAGATAACCGAGCCCGAGGTCAAGCAGCACGTCAACGCGGGCAATGACGTCGTCACCGATGCGGCGTGCGACCTCGTATCCCTCAGTCGCGTCGTTCAGAGCGTCGCTATCACGAGCGCCCATGCCTTCGCGAAGACGGTCTGCGAGGTCAGATAGCGGCACGGCATTCATCTCGGCGATACTGAGCCCCGCGAACGTGACGGACAGCGCGTTTGCCTGCAGGCCGCTTCCGCCGCACTCGGGGCACGTCATGCTCTGCACGAAGCGGAGCGCGCGCTCGCGCATCCGCTCGCTCTGGGATTGAGAGAGCACGTTCATGATGTGCTTGCGGGCACTCCAGAACTTGCCGTTGTAGCCGTGGTCGACGCGGCCCTCTTCTGGCCGGATGAAGACGGAGGGCTGCTCTTCGGTATACAGCAGCCAATCGCGATCTTTTCGACTGAGGGTGTGCCAGGGCGCACGGGTGTCGATGCCGAGACCGTTGACGATGCTCTTGAGGTTCGCGCCCTGCCACGCTCCCGGCCACGCGGCGATAGCGCCATCGCGAATCGAGAGTGTGGGGTCGGGAACGAGAAGGTCTTCGGTCACGTCGTGCACGACGCCGAGGCCGTGGCAGCGTGGGCACGCTCCGGTCGCGGTGTTCGGCGAGAAGGCTTCGGCCGACAAATGGCTGACGCCAGCGGGGTATGTTCCGGCGCGGGAATACAGCATGCGCAACAGGTTCGAGAGGGTTGTGATCGTGCCGACGCTCGAGCGCGAGCTTGGCGCTCCGCGACGCTGTTGGAGGGCGACGGCGGGCGGGAGACCGGTGATGTCTGTCACGTCGGGCGCGCCCACCTGGTTGAGCAGACGCCGAGCGTAGGGGGCGACCGATTCGAAGTAACGACGCTGTGCCTCGGCGTAGAGGGTGCCGAACGCGAGAGAGGACTTTCCCGAGCCGGAGATGCCGGTAAAGGCGACCATGCAATCCCGCGGCACATCGAGGTCGATATTGGCGAGATTGTTTTCGCGGGCCCCTCGAACGCGCACCCAGCCGTCACGATCAATGCTGTTCATGGATGCTCCGTTCTCACGGCGTGCGGAGACCCCAGTTCCTCAGCAGCGCGCGCTCAGTCGTGTTCGTCGAGGTGTCGCGGTTCACTCCACACTACGGACGCGAGCCTGAACGACGGATGAGCGTTCGCTGAGCGCGTTAGTCGCTGAGCTTGGTGAGTTGCAAAAGCCCATCGCCGACGGGAATCAACGAGCTAATCACGGCGGTCGACTGGGAAATCTCTTTGAGCAGTGAACGGAAGTTGGCCACCGTGGCATCGCGCTGGGCGGGATCCGGCACACGATCGCGCCAGAGAGCATGCGCGACGGCCACAACTCCGCCGGGGCGCACCAAGCGCAGGCCGTGTTCGACATACTCAATAACCGACTGTGGGTCCGCGTCGATAAAAACGAGGTCGTAGCTCGACTCATTCATGCGAGGTAGAACTTCGGCTGCTTTGCCGCCGATCTGACGCACGCGGTTGGCCTGGATGCCGGCCTCGGTAAAGACAGAACGGGCAACCTGCTGGTGGTCGATCTCGGAGTCGATCGTCGTGAGCAGCGCGCTCGGGCTGCCGGTGAGCATCCAGAGCCCGCTGATGCCGACGCCGGTGCCGACTTCGATGATGCTCTTAGCGCTGGTAGCGGCGGCGAGTAGAGCCAACTGAGCACCGACAGCGGGGCTCACCGCTTCGACTCCTAGCTCGCTGGAATGTACGCGCGCCGCAGCGATCTCTGGGGGTTCAACGACGAACTCCTCGGCGTATTTCCAACTCAACTGCTTGTCTGACACATTGCTCCTATCGCTGTGGTCAACTGTAGACGCAGGGGGCAAAGGCAGCGGTAAGCTAAGCGGGTGTCCTTCGGTCTCACATTCGACAAACTCCTGATCATCGGGATCATCGCTGTCTTTTTGCTTGGCCCAGACCGTTTGCCCTATTACGCGTCGCAACTCGCGCGCCTCGTCCGCTCACTGCGGGACATGGCCAACGGCGCCAAGGATCGCATGCGCGAAGAGATGGGCCCCGACTTCGACGACATCGACTGGAAGCAGCTCGACCCGCGCCAGTACGACCCCCGTCGCATCATCCGCGATGCCCTTCTTGAAGACGAGACGCCGCCCGTCAAGGTGCGGCCTCCACGCTCAGCCGCCTACGCCGAACGGCAAGCAGCGCTCGCTGAACGCCAATCGCAACTCAAAGCTGAACTGAAGGCCGGCGAAATCGCGCCCTTCGATAACGAAGCAACGTAGCAACGCGGTAACGCAGTAACCCCGCAACGCAGCAACCCCGCACGCCGCCACGGCGCGGCTGAGCTTTAGCGGCGGCGCAGCAGTTTCAGCACGCCGAGCAGCGTCACCATGAGGCCAGCCATTGCCGCAAATTCGGCGCCCGAGCGTGGCAACTGCAGAATGCCATTCGACTGCGAGACGGTGCGCGATTGCACGAAACGCAGGATGCCTTCTGGCCCGTTTCGACGTCCTAGGCCTGAGTGCTTCATGCCGCCCATCGGCGCATCGACGCTCGAGAAGCTACCGCGGTAGCCCTCGTTGATGTTGACGCTGCCCGCATCCAATCGATCGGCAAGGCGGCGCGCGTGAGCGATCGAACCGCTGAAGATGGAGGCATTGAGGCCGAACTCGGTGTCGTTAGCGCGGTTGATCGCGTCGGTGTCGCTCTCGACACTCGTGATCGCGACAACCGGGCCAAACGTTTCGTTGGCAAAGCACTCCATCTCGGCGGTGACATCCGTCAGCACGGTCGGAGCGTAGAAGTAGGGGCCGAGATCGGGGCGGGGGATTCCGCCAGCGAGAACAGTGGCACCCTTGGTCACGGCATCCTCGACATGCGCTTGCACGCGTTCGAGTTGGGCCTTCGACGTGAGCGATCCCACGTCGCCCGAGTAATCGAGGGCGGAGGTCTGGGAGAGAGCGTTCACGCGTTCGGCGAAGGCGCGAGAGAACTCCGCAGCGATCGACTTGTGCACGTAGATACGTTCGATCGAGACGCACAGCTGGCCCATCGAGGCGAAGCAGGCGTAGACGGCATCCTCAGCGGCCTGCACTGGGTCGGCGTCACCGAGCACGAGCAGCGGATTCTTGCCGCCCAACTCAAGGGAGGCGCCGATCAGACGCCCGGCGGCGCGCTTGCCGACCTTGGTGCCCGTCGGTGTCGAGCCGGTGAAACAGATGTAGTCGCTGTTATCGACAACGGCATTGCCGACCTGGTCGCCGGGGCCCGCCAGAATTGGCCAGACGGCAGCAGGCACGCCCGCATCAATGTAGGCCTCGCGGGTTGCGAGCATCGACAGCGCGCCCTGATTGTCGATCTTCTGGATGACGGCACTGCCGGCAGCGAGGGCGGGAACGATATCCATTGCCCCGAGTGCGATCGGATAGTTCCACGGAGTGACTACGCCGATGAGTTGTTTGGGGGAGTAGCTGACGCGCGTCGACATCAGCAGCGGAATACCCGCTCGGCGACGCTTGGTGGCCAACACACGCTCGGCAGAAACGGCGTAGTAACGAGTGATCGTCGCGGCCTGAAAGATCTCTTCGAACGCTTGACCACGCGTCTTGCCTGACTCCGTCTGCAGCAGGTCGAGTAGCTCATCCTTGCGCTCGAGCAGCAGGTCGTGCGCGCGCAGCAGCACGCGGCGACGGTAGGCAAAGCCAGCGGACTGCCAGGCGCGCTGCGCTCGGCGGGCGGATGTCGCGGCATCCCGAACATCCCGGGTCGAACTCTGCGGCAACTCATGCAGGGCCTTGCCCGTGAAGGGGGCAATCACGGTGGCCGTGTCGGAGGTGGTGCACCGCAGCTGGGCGACGAGAGTGTCGCGGCGACGTGACCCGATGAGCGAAGTGACTGTGTGAGGCGACATAACCCAACACTACGACCGTGCGCCACAATTTCGGCTGAGCAAAGCGCTAGGCTCACGAAGATGACGACCGCAGCGCCGCGAGCTCTTTCCCGAAGCTCCATCGCCACCTATGCCATCGGTTCGCTCGGCACCGGTGGTTTTGGTGCCCTGCCCGGGCTCGTGCTCGTGTACTACCTGACCGACACGCTGGGGATTGCGGCGCTTGCCGCCGGCATCCTCGTGACCGCAGCGAAAGTGTGGGACGTAATCATCGATCCCGTGATTGGTGCGCGCAGCGACCGCAGCCTGGCGCACCATGGCACTCGGCGGCCAGCGATGCTGCTTGGTGCCATCCTGTTGCCGATCTTGTTTGTCATCACGTTTGCGGTGCCGGCCGGTATCGGCCCGCTTGCGTCGGGCATCTGGGTGTTCATCGCCTTCGTCGCCACGGCAACCGCGTTCAGTATGTTCCAAGTGCCGTATATCGCCTTGCCCGCCGAACTCACCCGCAGCTATGACGAACGCACTCGGTTGCTCGCGGTGCGCGTCGTCGTGCTCACGGTGGCGATTCTGCTGTTCGGCGCTGGTGCACCCGAAATCCGTGATGCCTTTGCGGATGAACGACTCGGCTATCTCGTGATGGCCGTTTCGGCCGCCGCGCTCATGGGCGTCTCGCTCGTCATTTCGTCGTTCTCGGCTCGCACCGGCACCGTCTCGCTGACGCCGACGGTGTCGATCGTCGACACCTATAAGTCGGGAATCGCCGCGCTCAAGCGCAGCCAGCCATTCCGGGCCCTGCTGCTGACCTTCCTGCTGCAAGCGCTTGCCACGGGCGTGATGCTCGCGGGCGCGCAGTATGTGGCGACCTGGGTGCTCGGCACCGGAGTGGCGATCCTCTTCGTGTCGCTCATCGGGCCAGCACTGCTCTTCGCTCCGGTCTGGGCTGCCATCTCCCGCCGCATCGGCAAAGAGCGCGCCTTCGTGTGGGCCTCCGCCTGCTATGGCCTCGGCGCCCTGCTGATCGTGCCGCAACTGTGGGCCCCCGGCGCGTGGATCTATGCGCCCGTCGCGCTCGCCGGAGCCGGCTACGCCGGAATGCAGGCACTGCCGATGTCGATGCTGCCCGACGTGATCTCCCACGACTCCCGCCGGCACCGCATCGCCTCGGCCGGCACCTTCGGAGGAGTCTGGACCGCGGGGGAAACCACCGGCATGGCACTCGGGGCCACGGTGCTCACGACCGTGCTCGCGGCATCCGGTTATCTCGAATCGGTCGCCAATCAGACGGTCGCCCAGCCCGATTCGGCCATCGCCGGAATCATCATCAGCTTCAGCATCGTGCCCGCCGTGATCATCGGCCTCTCGCTGCTGACCTTTAGGCGCTACCCGTTGCGCCGCAGCGACATTGACCATGCCGATGCTGACCCCCACCCGACAAGTGGCCCAACCACCACTTCGAACGATCAGGAGACCCGATGAAGTTCGACCACCAGCCCGCCGATATTCTTGAGCGCCTCAACGCGCTACGCGAAGCGGATGCTCCCACCCACGGTGGCCATGTGCTGTCGTATGTCTACGACTCCGGCCTCGCGGAGCTCGACGAACTGGCAGCTCAAGCCATTCGTGCCGTGCAGCCCGTCAATGGCCTCGACCCGACGACCTTCACCTCGGTTGCCGTCATGGAACGCGAAGTGCTTGGCTTTGCCCGCGACATGCTCGGTGGCGATGAGGATGTCGTCGGCACCGTCACGACCGGCGGCACCGAAAGTTGCCTGCTGGCTGTCAAGACGGCGCGCGACGTCTGGCGGGGAACGGGCGCTTCGGCGCGCACTGGAATGCCCCGGTTGTTGGCCCCAGTGACCGTGCATGCGGCGTTCCAGAAAGCAGCCCACTACTTTGGGCTAGAACTGGATCTCGTGCCGGTTGGGCCGGGCGGCGACGTTGCCGCTAGTGATCTCATTGCACGCATGGGCGACGATGTTGCTCTCGTGGTGGTGTCGGCTCCGAGCTATGCGCACGCCGCGATGGACCCCGTTGTGGAGGTCGCGGCCGCAGCAGCCGAGCGCGGAATCGCCTGTCACGTTGATGCCTGCATCGGGGGCTGGGTGCTTCCGTTCTGGGAGGGCGTCGCCCCCTGGAACTTTGAAGTGCCGGGCGTCACGAGCATCAGCGCCGACCTGCACAAGTTTGGCTACTCGCCCAAGGGCGCCTCGGTGATCCTGCAGCGCGGTCGTGACCGCCAACGCACGCAGTACTTTGCGACGACGCAGTGGCCGGGCTACCCGATCGTGAACCCCACCATTTTGGGCTCGAAATCTGCGGGGCCGCTCGCGGCTGCGTGGGCGATTATTCAGGCACTCGGCACGAGTGGGCTCGCCGAGCTCTCTGAATCGTGTGCGCGGTCCACTCAGGCCCTGCGCGACGTCATCGGCGAGATTGAGGGCCTCCGCGTTGTGGGCAACCCGGTCGGACCGCTGTTAGCTATCGCATCCGATGACTCGGTTGCTGTTGACCGCCGCGTTGACCCGCACCACTGGGCAGACCAAACGCGCGAGCATGGCTTCTTGCTGCAACTGCAGCCGTCACTCGTGCAGAGTGACGGAACGATGCTGCCCGCCACGACCCACCTCACGGTGACTCCCGTGACCGCGAACGTGCTCGACGATTTGAGCGCGGCGCTGCGAGCGGCAGCTGGCGAAGTGCGCGGCGTGCCGCCCGTCTCCGCAGAAGCTGTACTGGCGACATTACCCGCTGAGGCGCTCGCAGCGTTGGGGAACCCGGATGCCGCACCTCTCGATTCGGCGACCGCAGCGGGCCTCCTCGGCGCGCTCGGCATCGGTGCTGGCGACCACGGGCTTCCCGACCGGATGGCGCCACTGTTGGCCCTCATCGCCGCGATGCCAGCACCGCTCACCGAACGCCTGCTTATCGAACTGCTCGCGCGACTGATCGAGCCGACCGAGTAGGGCGCTGTCGCTTCGAGCGTTACGAGACGGAGGCGGGTCGCGTCATCCACACGTCGTGGTCGTCTTCGTCGTAGGGCGTGAAACCGTGTCGTGCGTAGAGCCGCAGCGCAGCGCTGCCCTGAAGCACCATGAGGCGAAAGGGGCGGTGGTCTGGCCGGGAGAGCACTTCGGCGAGAACCTGGCTGCCGATGCCGTGCCCCTGCAGGCGCGAGGGCAGATAGAAGTGTTCGATCCAGCGTGCATCCGGTTCGTGGCGCACGCTAATCGAGCCGACATCCTCGCCGGCGACCCGAATGATCTGAGTGTTCTCGGGCGCGAAGGCGTCGCTCATCCAGGTGCGCACCCGCACGGGGTCGAAGATGCCGTGGCGTTCGAGGTCGGCCCGAAGTTCAACTGTGCGAAGGTCAAGCAACCAGTCGAGATCGTGCGCGGTGCTGGGGCGTAGCGAGTATTCCACTCCGTGATTCTAAGCGGGCGGATGCGCGGCAGCGCTAGACCGTGTGCTCCCGTTCGAAGCGCGTCGCCTCATCCACGAGGGCCTTGACGATCGCGCGCACGGAGGGACGTTCGGCGCGGTCGGGGCGCAGCAGTGCCGAGATGAGGCGAGACGACGGCACACCTTTGAGGGGGCGGGTGATGAGGCCGTTCTCGCGGTCTCGGGTCGTGAAGCGCGGCAGGATGGCGATGCCGTGGCCGGCTGCCACGACGGCTTCCACAATGCTGTTGTCGGTCAGGCGTTGGGCGACCTTCGCTGGAGCACCGTTTGCCGCTTCGATTCGCCGGAGAATGCGGTCGAACGGTAGACCGGAGGGTACCCCGATCCACGTTTCGTCGAGAAGGTCAGCGGGGGTGAGCGCCGCCTTGCGGCCGAGGGGATGATCTTCGGGGAGTGCGACATCCAGAGACTCACGCATGAGAGGAACGACGGCGAGCCCCCGCTCGGTCCAGGCGGGGAGAACGTGCGGTGAGTCGGAGACGACGACGTCGTAGTCGGCGGTGAGGTTGGCGACATCTTCGAGCACAGAGTCTTGGTCGTGGCAGCTCAGGGTGAGCCCCTGCTGGCGATTGACAGCGTGAAACAGCCCCGGCAGCAACATCTCGCCACCGGTGGGAAAGATGGTCATGGTGACGTCTCCGCGCGGGGACTCTCGAAAGTCGTTCCACAGTGCTTCGGCTTTCTCGATTGCGGTAGCCACATCGGCCGCGGTGTGGGCGAGCGCCCGGCCGGCCGACGTCAAGACGATGCCCCGGCCTACGCGCTCAGTGAGAGGGATTCCGGCCTCGCGTTCCAGAATTTTGAGCTGCTGAGAGACGGCCGATGGCGTGCGCATCGTTGCCTTGGCGACCGCCGTAATACTGCCGCGGTCGGCTAGCTCGCGAAGCAACTCCAAGCGCCGAATATCCATGTAGTTACTCTACAAGGTTAGATAAGGAAGATCATCTTGTTCTAAAAGGTTGGCCACGGCCAGACTATAGACATGAACTTCGAACTAATCATCATCGTGGCACTCGCCGCAACCGGTATCGCCGCAACCCTGCGTGCCGTTGCAACCGACGGATACCGTCGCGTGCCCACCCGTCGCTACAACACCATGCCGTAGCCAACCGCCAGTCGGTTTACGCAACACCACAGCAATTACTGCTGTGGTGTTTTTGCGTTAACGGGGCGAACGAACTGGCGGCGACTATTGCTGTTCGTCATCCCACACGAGGATGTCGCCGGGCTGGCAATCCAGAACGCGACAGATCGAATCCAGAGTTGAAAATCGCACGGCCCGAGCTCGCCCGTTCTTGAGTACGGCGACGTTGGCGGGGGTTATTCCCACGGCCTCGGCGAACTCTCCCACTGACATGCCGCGCTCAAGGAGGAGGCGGTCGATGAGGATGCGTATTGCCATTACACAACCTCATCAAGTTCGGTTCTCATCAGCACAGCTCGCTGCAGCAGAGATCTCAGCACAAGGAGAACGAGGAAGAGTGTCACGCCGACCAGAACGCTCGCGATAACCGCGAAACCCAGCAGCGGTGGGCCTGGGATGAAAGCGAGCGTTGCTCCTGCTAAAACGGTGGCAACCACAACGCTGATGGCGAGCAGGTTCACTAGTCGTGCTGCATCAGGATTGAAGATCTCGTCTTGCCGGATAAAGCCGACCAGAACGGCTGTGGACGCGAGAATCACTTCAACGCAGAGCCCAAAAGCGAGGGCCAACGTGAGTAGCGGAACCCGCAGGTCGTCAAACTCTGGATACTCGGTTGCGGCCAGCTGCGATAGCGGCACTAGGGCGATGCAACTCGCTAATACTGCGATCGCGAGCAGGCCGAGTGCAATCCACGTCGCTATTGCTGCGCCAAGAGACGGACGGGGTAGAGAAAGTTCCATGCATCGATAATCGATGTATATCTATCGAAAGTCAATAGCCTGCTTTCGGGATGCCGTGCTGCGAATGCGTCCGGATGATGCGTCCGGATGCAGCAGTGCAGAACAGCAGCGTTAGCGCGGGCTGAGCCCGAGCTTGCGGCCGGCAACGCTGCGCTTGAGCGAACGGAGAGTCGTGGCAAGAGCAGCGATGGCCTGAGCCGCCGGATCCTCGGGAGCCGCGATCACCACGGGAACCCCGGAATCACCACCCTCGCGCAGCGCGATACTGAGCGGAATTGAGGCGAGCACCGTGACGGGCTCGTCTGGCGTGGAGAGCTTGGCTGCGGCATCCGCCCCACCACCGGAACCAAAGAGTTCGAGCACGCTGCCGTCAGGCTGGGGGAGGCCGGCCATGTTTTCGATGACGCCGATCACGCGCTGGCCGGTTTGGCGAGCAACGAGGCCGCTGCGCTCAGCGACGTCGGCCGCCGCAGACTGCGGGGTCGTCACGACAACGACATCGGAGTGCGGCAGCAACTGCCCAAGCGAGATCGCGACATCGCCCGTGCCCGGTGGCAGATCGAGCAGCAGCACATCGAGATCGCCGAAGAACACGTCGGTCAAGAACTGCTGAATCGTGCGGTGCAGCATCGGCCCACGCCACGAGACGGCCGTGTTGTCTTCGACGAACATGCCAATTGAGATCACCTTCACGTCGTAGGCAACAGGCGGCAGAATCATCTCGCCGACCTGAGTGGGCTTGGCGCCGTGCAGACCGAGCAGCCCAGGGATCGAGAAGCCGAACACGTCGGCGTCGATCACTCCAACGCGCAGGCCGCTCTGGGCCATTGAGACAGCAAGGTTCGCAGTGAGAGTGGACTTTCCGACCCCACCCTTGCCGCTTGTCACCGCCACAATCTGGGTGAGTGAATCGGGCCCGAACTGCATCGTCTTGGGCTTGCCCTTGCGCAGCTTTTCGGTGAGAGCAGTGCGCTGCGTCGGCGACATGATCGACACGTCAACCGTGACCGCCGTGATGCCGCGCACACGCTCGGTAGCCTCGCGCACGTCACGTTCGATCGAGGTTGCGGCCGGGCATCCGACAATCGTCAAAGTCAGGCCCACGGATGCCGCACCAGCGTCGTCGACAGAAACCCCAGAGATCATGTCGAGCTCTGTCACGGGTCGCCGAATCTCGGGGTCGATCACCGAGGCGAGGGAGACAAGTACCGCGGCTTCGAGCTCAGCGTTCACGGTTCTCCGTGTCGGCTTCGGCGTCGTCGTCTTTCTCGAGTTCTTCGAGCAGGCCACGAAGTTCAGCGCGAATGAAGTCCTTGCTGGCAAGGTCGGTCATGGCGAGGCGCAGCGCAACAACTTCGCGTGCCAAGTATTCGGTGTCGTTGAGGTTGCGTTCTGCACGCTGACGGTCTTGTTCAATCTGCACGCGGTCGCGGTCATCTTGACGGTTCTGGGCGAGCAGAATCATGGGCGCAGCGTAGGAGGCCTGCAGCGACAGGATGAGCGTAAGCAGGGTGAAGTTGGTGGAGCGCGGGTCAAACTGCGCATCCAAAGGTGCGCTCGTGTTGTAAATCAACCAGACGCCGACGAACGCGGAGAGACCGACGAGGAACCACGGGGTTCCCATGCCGCGAGCAAAAGCCTCAGAGTAGCGGCCCATGCGATCGCGACTCTGGAACATGCCGAAACCGCTGCGCAAACCCTTGGGGGTGTCGAGGCGCACTTCATTGCGCTGTGATCGAAGTGACCGCTTAGCTAGTGCCACGGGCTGCCCTCCCTGCGCGAATTTCTTTCTGCTGAACGATGGTTAGAGGTCTCGTAGAGGTGTCGTCGAAGCTCGCCGACTCGTCAGTGGTACTTCGCCAGTCGTCGGGCAGTAGATGGTCAAGCACGTCATCAATGGTCACCACCCCGAGCAAGCGATGGTTGTCATCGACCACGGGCACTGACACGAGGTCATAACTCGCGAGAATACGCGACACCTCTGCGGCCGTCGTGGACGAGCGTACCGGTTCAAGCGATTGGTCGATCAGGGCGCCCAAGCGTTCATTGGGCGGGTAGCGCAGCATCCGCTGGAAGTGCACCATACCGAGTAGGCGGCCGGTCGGCGGCTCATACGGCGGCAGCGTGACGCAAATGGCGGCACCGAGTGCCGGGGCAAGGTCGTGACGACGGATGAGGGCGAGACCTTCCGCAACAGTGGCGTCGGCAGACACAATGATGGGCTCGGTGGTCATGAGTCCACCTGCCGTGTCGGGAGCGTAGCTGAGCAAGAAGCGCACATCTTCGGCTTCTTCGGGCTCCATGAGGTCGAGCAGTATCTCGCCGCGCTCATCGCTGAGGTGGGCGATGAGGTCGGCAGCGTCATCCGGCTGCATCTCGTCGAGCACGTCGGCGGCACGATCATCGTCGAGCTTATTGAGCAGAGCGACCTGCTCGTTTTCGGGCATCTCCTCGAGCACATCAGCGAGGCGATCGTCGGAAAGCTCTTCAGCCACTTCCATCATGCGCTGCATGGGGAGTTCGAGCATCGCGTTGGCGAGGTCGGCTGGCAAAAGATCGGAGAAGCTCGCAACGAGCTGAGTCGCCGATTGGGCCTCGCCCTCGTGCGTGTTGTGCTTCAGTTCATCCCACTCGGCAAAGTCGGTGGGGCCCTTCGCGAAGAGCGGCGAACCGCTAGCTTTCGGGCGACGCAAGAAGAGCTGGCTGATTTCCCACTCGCCAATGTCGACCTCTTCGATCGACACGTCTTCGATTTGGGCTTCGCCAGAGCCATCGCGCATCGACACGCGCCGACCCAAGAGCTCAGCCATGACACGAATCTCGCCACCGCGCTGTTCGAAGCGGCGCAAGTTCAAAAGGCCCGTGGTGATGATCTGCCCCGAGCCAATGCTCGTGACACGACCAATCGACAAGAAAACATGGCGTTTACCGGGAACTTCAGCGATCATTCCGACCACGCGAGGGCTCGCATCGCCGCGCTCAACAACCAGGACGTCGCGAACCTTGCCTACGCGGTCGCCGTTGGGGTCGAAAATCGAGCAGCCCACCAATCGGGCGACGAATACTCTTGAGGTGCTCACAACTAAAACCCTACCCCCGCATGGGAGAATGAACCGATGAGTAACTTCAGTGGATTTTCCCGCCGCGCACCCCTCCAATCGAGTGTGCCCCGCGGAGACGTACTCGGCAGGTATGCCAGCTACACCGACGCCCAAGCCGTAGTGAACAAACTGGCCAAGGCGGAATTCGATGTCAAGGGCGTCGCGATCGTCGGTCGCGAGCTCACGACGGTCGAGGTGGTCACGGCTCGCCTCAGCTATGGCCGCGCAGCTCTCTCCGGTGCCACGAGCGGAGCCTGGCTCGGACTCTTCTTCGGGCTGATCTCCACCATCATTTCGCCCATCACCACGCAGCAGATTGCTATCTTCTTTGCCGCCATCGTGGCCGGTGCTGGCATCGGAATGATCTTTGGCGTTGTGAACTACTCGATCATGCGCAAACGCCGCGACTACGCGGCAACCTCACAACTGCTCGCTGATCACTACGACATCATCATCGCGCCCGGCCTCACCGCCAAGGCTCACACCATTCTCGGCACTGCCGGCGGCATGCAGGGCGTTCACGCAGCACCGCACGTGCCCGCACCCGAAGCGCCGGCACCCACAGACATCGTCGAGAGCAGTGACGATGCTGAGGCGGATTCTGACAGCTCCGACACCGCTCGCTCAGACGAGTCCGCGAAGTAAGCAACGGGCTCCGTAACCAACGGGCGCCGCGTAGTCGCGGTGCTGGTGTGGCGCGCGCCGCGCTGGGCTGACGCGCGCCTGCACAACTAGGAGCGGGCGATCCACGCTTCTACGGCATCCGCTGTTCTCGGGATGTTCACCGACAGGTTCTCGGCGCCGTCTTCGGTGACGACGATGTCGTCTTCGATGCGCACGCCGATGCCGCGGTATTCCTCGGGAACGGTGAGGTCGTCTGGCTGGAAGTAGAGGCCGGGCTCGATCGTGAAGACCATGCCGGGCTCCAACACGCCATCAAGGTACATGTCGCGACGGGCTGCAGCGCAGTCGTGAACGTCAATGCCGAGGTGGTGGCTCGTGCCGTGCACCATGTAGCGACGGTGGAACTGCTTGTCAGCCTCCAACGACTCTTCGGCAGAGACGGGCAGGAAACCCCACTCAGCGGTCTTCTCAGCGATGACACGCATTGCTTCGGCGTGGATGTCGCGGAACTTGATTCCGGGGCGCACGATCGCAAACGCGGCATCCGCGGCTTCGAGCACCGCGTTGTACACGCGACGTTGAACATCGGTGAAGGTGCCACTGATGGGAAGGGTGCGCGTGATGTCGGCCGTGTAGTAGCTATCGAGTTCGATGCCGGCGTCGATCAGGATGAGGTCGCCCGGCTTGACGGGGCCATCGTTGCGAGTCCAGTGCAAAACGCACGCGTGCGGGCCAGAGGCAGCAATGGTGTCGTAACCGACCGTGTTGCCCTCGGCGCGGGCGCGGCGGTTGAAGGTGCCCTCCACGAGGCGCTCACCGCGGGTGTGCTCCACGATGTTGGGCAGGTCAGCGATGACGTCGTTGAAGCCCATCTGTGTGGCGTCAACGGCGGCGCGCATCTCGACGATCTCGTAAGAGTCTTTGACGAGACGCAGTTCGCTGAGATCGCGGCTCAGTTCGTCGTCACCATCGTGCTCGAGCGCTTCAGAATCGGCAGCGAGCAAGCGGCGGCCATCAACCTGGTCAGTGACATCACGGTCAGCATCGCGCACGATCAGAGTTGACGCATCGATGCTGTCGAGCACTGCCGCAAACTCCACCAATGGGAGAGTCTCGAGGCCGAGATCGGTGGCGACGTTGTCGAGCGAGGGGCGCGGTCCGGTCCAGAATTCTCCGACATCCGGGTTGGCATAGAACTCATTCGTGTCGCGGCCTGCAGCCGGACGGAAGTAGAGAGTGGCCGAGTGGCCAATAGCGGTTGGCTCCATCACGAGAACACTGCCGGGAACCACATCCGAACCCCACCCGGTGACGTGCGCAAAGGTGGAGTGGGCGCGGAACGGGTAGTCGGTGTCATTGGAGCGCACCTTGGCGGCACCCGCCGGAATGATGAGGCGCTGGCCGACGTGAAGTTGTGAGAGGCGCTCGCGGCGTGCGGCGGCAAAAGCTGCCTGCTCGCGGGGAGTGACCTCGGCGTCAACGCGCTCAGCCCATCCCGTAGAGATGTACTCAGCGAAGCCAGAAGACTGGGGGGTCGTAGAACGGTTAGAGGTCGCGCGGGGGCTGGGAGCCGAAGTATCTGCCATACCTCTAGTGTCTCTCTTCGCGTGGAAAAACGCACTATCCAGAGGATCGCTCGCAGTCCGCCTGACCACGGGGTCGGCGGTGGTGCGGCTGGGTGCTTACTGAGTGGGAGTGAGAGTTGCCAGCACCGGGCGGTGGTCGCTGCCGAAACCATCGTGCGACTCGATTACGCGCATTCCCGTCGTCGTCCACTCGCTCGTCGACATCACATGGTCGATGGGGGCGCCTAGCAGCGAGGGCAACTGGGTTGGCCAGGTACCGATTGCGGCGTTATCGGTGACGGAAGCGGCATCCGTGCAACTGCCGATGGCGAAATCTGCACCATCGGTGAGAGACGCATAGTGGTCGAGAGTCGAATTGAAATCTCCGGCGAGGATGACATTGCTGCCGCGGCACTGTTCGGCCAACCAGTCGAGGTCGGTGCGCCAGTTCGCCATCTCGCCTTGCACGGGGGCTACAGCGTGCACGGCAATAATCGTCGGGTTCGCGGGGTCGTGAGGAATCGCGATGACACTCGGCAGCGTCGACGTCGTGCGTGTCTGCAGATCTACGTCGTACTCACCGAGATCAACGCTGATGAGCACGGTGGTTGAACGAGACTTCGAAATTTGATCGTAGGCAAGTGTGTGCACCCACATCGGGCGGTCTGCTTCGGCCATCAACTGTGCGATCTCGAAGCCCAACTCTCGAGTGGTTTCCGGCAGCGTCACAACGTCGGCATCATTGTCGAGCGCAAGGTCAGCAATTGCTTGAGCTCCAGGCGCATCGCCGAGCGTGTTCCAGGACAGCACCGTAATGTCGCCCTCGGCTTTTGTCTCAAAGCTGGGGCTGCCAAAACCACGCGTCGCCAGCACCACCAGACTGAGCGCACTAAAGGCGAGAGCTATGACCGCTAAGGATGCCGCGAAGCGGTGCATCCGCACCGACAACAGAGCGATCAGCGTCAACGCCAACACGGCCACAAACGCGGCAGTAGCACTCAGACCCCGCAGCGAAACTACTTGGGCAATAACGGCCGTCTGCTCAAGAGAGAACAACTGAGGCCACGCCGCGACAATAAGGGCGGCTGCGGTGGCGAGTATAAAGATCGCCGCAAGAAAGCGTTGAATCATAGCGACCTGAGCCTAGAGCAATAGGCTTGCATAATGCTCAACACACCGATCGACCTGCACACTCACAGTGCCGTGTCAGACGGTACCGAAACCCCGACCCAGTTAGTGCGCTCCGCCGCACGTGCTGGGCTCGGTACGGTAGCGCTCACCGACCACGACTCCACCGCCGGCTGGCACGAGGCCATTTCTGCGGCATCCGTATCGGGAATCAATGTGATTCCCGGCATGGAGTTGAGCACCAATTTTGGGCCGGCCAGCGTGCACGTGCTCGCCTACCTCTTTGATCCGCTCGATCGCACGATCGTGTCAGAAACGGCACGCATTCGTGATGGTCGACTTCGTCGCGCCGAACGTATCGTCGAGAAGATCTCTCAGGACTACGACCTGAGTTGGAATGACGTGCTCGCCGAATCGTCAGACGGCACGACGCTCGGGCGCCCGCACATCGCCGACGCGCTCGTGCGCAAAGGCCACGTCGCCAATCGCAGCGCTGCGTTCGAGAGCATCCTGCATTGGCAAGGCGGTTACTACGAGAAGTACTACGCGCCGACTCCGCTCGAGGGTGTGAAGATGATCGTCGCTGCCGGGGGAGTGCCCGTGCTCGCGCATCCGGCCGCCCACGGAAAATATCGGTCAATGGATGACGCGGTGATCCGTGAACTCGTCGACAACGGTCTCTTCGGGCTTGAGGTTTACCATCGCGACAACACCGACGAAGGCAAAGAGTGGCTGCTGACTGTCGTCAAGAAATTTGGGCTGGAGATCACCGGCTCGAGTGACTATCACGGAGAAGGCAAGCCCAATCGGCTGGCCGAAAACACGACTGACCCCGAAGTGCTCGACAAACTTATTGCCCGTGCGACCGGTTCGAAGCCGTTCATCGCGGGCACCACTCCCTAACGACTGCGTGGCCCGACCAGGCCAGCGCACACGCATCACCCCGCCGAGTAGGAGACAGCATGACCAGCAACGCCGAACAGTGGAACGCCCTCACCCCCGAACTCTTGCGCAGCCGCGGCAGCAACAAATGGACGGCACCCGAAGGTGAACTGCTGTGCGCTGGCGTTGCCGAAATGGACTACGGCACCGCCCCCGCCGTGCTCGACGAATGGGCGTCGATCGCTGAGCGCCTCGAGTTCGGGTACCCCGCAGAATCCGTCGCTCTCGAGATGAACGAGGCAACCGCGAAATGGCACCGAGAGCAGTACGGCTGGAACGTGGATGCCGCCGACGTTCACCCGCTCCCTGACGTTCTTAAGGGGCTCGAGCTCGCCATCCTCGAGTTCAGCAAGCCTGGCGCCCCGGTGATCGTGCCGACCCCCGCCTACATGCCGTTCCTCCTGCTGCCGAAGACCTTCGGTCGTGAGGTCATTGAGTCGCCCATGCTGCGCGGCGACGACGGCAGCTTCTCGCTCGACCTCGACGACATTGCTCGTCACTTTGCTGCTGGTGCCAACGTGTTTGTGCTCGCAAACCCGGGCAATCCCACCGGCAAGGTTTTCACGGCTGATGAGTTGTCGGCGCTCGCGGATGTCGCCGATGCTCATGGGGCTCGTGTCTTCAGCGACGAGATCCACTCGCCGCTCACGCTGTTCGGCACGAAGCACGTGCCGTTGGCCAGTGTCTCGGATGCCGGAGCACGCGTGGCGATCACCGCAACCAGCACGTCCAAGGCCTTCAATCTGCCCGGGCTCAAGTGTGCGCAAATCATCCTGAGCAACGACGCCGACCGCACGCTGTGGGAAACGATCGGCTGGATGGCGTCCCACGGTGCCAGCACCCCCGGAATGCGCCTCAACACTGCCGCGTACCTCGGCGGCGAGCCGTGGCTCGGCGAAGTGCGCGAGTACATAGAAGGCAACATCGAGTATGCGCGGGCAGCGCTCGCAGAACTGCTGCCGGAGGCACGCATGGCTCCGATGCAAGGCACCTATCTGGCCTGGCTCGACTTGCGGGCCTACTCGGGCGAGCCAGAGCTCTCCGAGATGTTGGCGGAGAAGGCGGGCATCCGGGTCAATGGTGGTGTCGGCTACGGTGCGGTGGGCGCCGGTCACATCCGGGTGAACCTCGCAACGTCGCGCCCCATTCTGGAGCGAATCATCGCGCAGCTCGCTGCGGCGATGACGGCCTAGTCGCTTGCGGCCGCCTCGCCCCAACCCGGGAGAGGTAGGCGCTGTTCGAGTGAATCGAGGATGAGCTCGAGTCCGACCTCAAATTCGTTGGCATAGCTGTAGCCGGGCAGCATCGCGTGGCCAACGGCCATTTCGGTGAGATGCGGAAACTCGCCGGCCGGCATCTCGGTGACGATTCCGTCGGCGACTTCGGCGAGCTCCTCAGCCGTTTCGAAGGGCAGGCTGAGCTCTTGCAGCACGAAACCGTAGATGTAGCTGTCGAGCGCGGAGAAGGCATGCGCAGCGCCGGCGATAGAAAAACCGCCGGATCGCAGGGCGCCGATGACGGCATCGTGGTGGCGAAGCGTCGCAAGACCGGGGTCTCGGCGTGAATCCATGAGCCCGATGGCCCAGCGATGGCGCACGAGCACGTTGCGGGTGGAGACGGCGCGGTCGTGCATGGCCCGCCGCCATCCGTGTTCGGTGGTGGGGAGTTCGATTTCTCCGAAGACCAGATCGACAAGTCCCGTGAGGATCGCATCCTTGTTGGGCACGTGGTAGTAAATCGACATCGCTTGTACGCCTATGCGATCGGCAAGTTTGCGCATCGTGAGAGCAGCGGAGCCCTCTGCATCGGCGAGCTCGAGGGCGGCAGCGAGCACGGATTCGCGCGTGATCGGTGGGCGCTTCTTGGCGGTGCGCGTTCGGCTCTTGTCTGCCACTCGGCTGCTCCTTATCGGACGGGGTGTTGACTATCTTACTTCGTAAGGTAATCTTACGGCGTAAGGTTCAGTTGAGAGGAAACCATGACCAGCCCCGAAAACACTCGTCCTGCCACCGAGGCAGCACGCCAGCGCGTCTGCATTGTCGGTATCTCCGGCAAGCTTGGCCAGTATCTGACAGCTCATGCGCTCGAGCGCGGTTACGAAGTTGTGGGCGTGTGTCGCCCTCAGAGCGTTGCGAAACTCGACCACTTCGGCGATCGCATCACGGTAATACCGGGGGAGACCTCTGACCGCAGCGTCATTGAGCGAGCGGTCGCGGGCTGCACCGCCGTATTGACGGTTCTTGCCCCGTGGGGCGTGCGAGATTATTCGTCGCGCACCGCTCAAGCCGTCATGGATTTCGCTCCGGCCGGGGCGCGCCTAATCTTCTCGTGCGGCTGGCATGTGCGAGCGAGTGCAGCCGACGTTTATTCGCGACGCTTCCTCGCGACGGTAGCCATCGCATCCTGGCTAGCCAAGGCCGTGCGCGCCGTCGACATCGCTGACCAGACCCGCGCCGCAGAACAGATCTTCGCGAGCGACACTCGTTGGACGCTCGTGCGAGGGAGCGACCTCGAAGAGGGTGAGAGCGAAGGGCTGCCCGCGTGGAGCCCGGCGGTCGGTTCGCCGTTGTTGGAGAGCAACCTCACCCGCCGCACCGACTTTGCGCTTTTCATGGTGGAGGCAATCACCAACGACGCCCTCATCGGCCAAGCGCCTGCGATCGTCGGATGCCGCAGCGAATCTGCCCTCGCGTACGCGTCGGCCGCGCGCGCCTAGCTGGCGCCACGGCCAAGGCCGCGACCGGCGCAGGGCAGTCGTGGGACACTAATCGCATGAGCCTTGTCGAGAACTCAAAGCTGACCATTGTTGGAGCCGGAAGCGTGGGGGCCAGTGCCGCCTACGCTGCGCTGATCAGAGGGTCTGCCCGCCAGATTGCGCTGTACGACATTGCCACTAAAAAGGTGGATGCCGAAGTGCTTGACCTTGCCCACGGCACCCAGTTCACGGGGTCGAGTCAGATCATGGGCGGGAGCGACATCTCGGTCGTGAAGGGCTCGCACGTTGTGGTGATCACCGCTGGCGCGAAGCAGAATCCCGGCCAATCTCGCATCGAACTTGCTGATGTCAACGCGCGCATTATCGGTTCGATGATGCCGCAGTTGATGGAGGTCGCGCCTGACGCGATTTATGTCATCGTGACCAACCCCTGTGACGTGCTCACGGTGCTCGCGCAAGAGCAGTCGGGCCTGCCGCCGGAGCGTATTTTTGCGTCTGGCACCGTGCTCGATACCTCGCGACTGCGCTGGAAGCTTGCCGAGCGCGCTGGCGTCTCACCTTCTAGCGTTCACGCGTCGATCATTGGCGAGCACGGCGACTCAGAGTTTCCACTGTGGTCACGCGCCACCATCGGTGGCGTGCCAATTCTTGAATGGCAACGCGACGGCCACCCCCGCATGACAGAAGCCGAGCTCGACGACATCGCTGACGGCGTCCGCAACGCCGCCTACAAGGTGATCGAAGGCAAGGGCGCCACGAACTACGCGATCGGTTTGTCGACCGCTCACATCGTGGAGGCGATCCTCGGTGACAGGCATTCCGTAATGCCGGTTGCTCCCGTGCTCACGGACTTCCACGGCCTCGACGGTGTTGCGCTTTCGGTGCCCTGCATCGTGAGTGCGTCCGGCGCAGTGCCGATCAAAGAAACTACCTTTAGCGAGACGGAGCTGCGCCTGCTCACCGAGTCGGCGAACACCCTCCGTGGAGTTGCGGAGTCGCTACGAGCGTAGGAGCGTTGCCAGAAGCGACTTCGGCTTTGCTGGCGCAACCACCGTCGCGACTTCTGCCGAAATGGAGCGGATGTCGGTGGTGTCGCGTTCGATGAGCATCCGGCAATCGTCGATAGCGCTCTCAAGCAGCGCTTTCAGTCGTTGGTCGGCGCCGGGCGAGCACGCGCAGGCGATACCGATCACTGCGGTTCGGATGATCGACTGGGTCATTCGCGTCACATCCCGAGGTCGACGACCTTGACCGTTGCAGGGGCAGTCTGCACTGAACTTGCGCGCCCACGATTCAGCCGCTGGTGCCTGGGCGAATGCCGAAGCAACCGCATCAGGTAGATCGTCGTCGGGCAGGGTCGAGGGCAAGGGTGCGAGCTTAAGCAACTGCGACTGTGCTGCAAGGATGCCAACCGCGAGCGCTCGCTGACGTCCCTCGCTGGCAATCGGCAGCGCTGTCGTCGCCGCCCGCAGCGCGATGCGCAACTCGAGCTGCGGGTCGTCGCTTGTCACGCCGATCACCGACGGAATGAGCTCGACCAGCTCTGAGCGATGCTGATCAGGAGTGCAGTCGTTGACGAGCCGGGCCAAGAGGGCGAGTGCCGGATGAGTGCACGAGGGATGGTCGCTCCACTTTTCGCCCGCGAGGTAGGAGGCGAACTCCATGAAGCAGCCGCCCCGACGGGGAGTGCGATGGCGCCCAGCCGCGAGAACGGGCATGAAATCTGGTGATGAGTTCTTCTGTTGCACCGGCATTGATCTCCTCCTTGGCTACCGCGCGCTGAGGAACATTTTTTCTATTGTGCGCCTGTTCTGGCGATAAAACCAGAGCTGGTGCGCACCGCATTGAGAGCGTTTATGGGCAGCGGCAGGCGGCGCCGCGCACAACGAAGAAAGCCCCACGCGAGGTGGGGCTTTCTAATGAATCGGACGAGCGGTGTGCGCTACGCGGTCGGAGGCGCAGTCGGTGCGCCTTCGTTTCCGCCACGACGACGACGCGTGCGCTTGCGACGAGCGGGTGCTCCGCCATCGTGCGTGCCGCCGCCTTCGGGGCGGTTGCTGTCGTCAGTCGCACGGGCGCTGGCTACCGAGCTACCCTCGGTCGATCGCGAACGGGTGTTGGAGTCAGAACTCGATCCTGAGCCTGAACGCGTGCGGTTGCGAGGAGGGCGCGAAGAGTCAGTTGAACGCTGTGATCCACGGCCACCGCCTGCGCCTGATCCGGAGCCCGAAGCAGCGCCACTGGTGCGCAGCGACGGAGCGTGCGAGCCAGGAAGGCGGCCCTTGGTTCCCTCAGGAATGTCGAGGTCGGTGAAGAGGTGGGGGCTCGACGAGTAAGTCTCGGTCGGCTCGGGGATGCCCATTTCGAGCGCCTTGTTGATGTGCGTCCACTTGAGCATGTCAGCCCAGTCTACGAACGTGACAGCAACACCGGTCTTGCCGGCGCGGCCCGTACGACCTGCGCGGTGCAGGTACGTGTCGTGGTCGTCGGGGATGGTGTGGTTGATCACGTGGGTAACGTCGTTGACGTCGATGCCTCGTGCCGCAACATCCGTCGCGATAAGAATGTCTTTCTTGCCAGCCTTGAACGCAGCCATGGCGCGCTCACGCTGCTCTTGGTTGAGGTCACCGTGCACGGCAGCAGCGTTGAAGCCGCGGTCGTTCAGCTCTTCAACAAGCTTGGCAGCGGCACGCTTGGTTCGCGTGAAGACAACCGTCTTGCCGCGACCCTCAGCCTGCAGGATGCGCGCAATGACCTCGTCTTTGTCGAGGTTGTGCGCGCGGTAAACGACGTGCTTGATGTTCTTCTGCGTCAAGCCCTCGTCGGGGTCGGTGGCGCGGATGTGGATGGGCTTGTTCATGAAGCGACGAGCGAGAGCCACGATCGGGCCGGGCATCGTTGCCGAGAACAGCATCGTGTGACGAGTGGGAGGCGTCTGAGCGAACAGCTTCTCGATGTCGGCGAGGAATCCGAGGTCGAGCATCTTGTCTGCCTCATCCAAGACCATCACCTTGATGTCTTTGAGTGACAGCATGCGCTGGCTGGCGAGGTCGAGCAAACGACCAGGCGTGCCGACGATCACTTGGGCGCCGGCCTTGATCTGTTCGACCTGACCTTCGTACGCCTTGCCACCGTAAATGGCGGCGACCTTGGTTGAGCGGTTGGATGCTGCGAGCACGAGGTCTTCAGCTACCTGAACACACAGTTCGCGAGTCGGCACCACGATGAGTGCCTTTACTCCGGGCTCGGGGTCCTTGCCGAGCGACTGCAGCACGGGAAGCCCGAAGCCGAGAGTCTTGCCGGTACCGGTCTTAGCTTGACCGATGATGTCCTGGCCTGCGAGGCCCATAGGAATGGTTTGAGTTTGGATCGGGAACGGTTCGATGATGCCCTTGGTGGCAAGAGCATCGACCATGTCCTGATCGATATTGAGTTCTGAAAAAGTCACGTATGAAGCCCGTCTAGGTGCGATGCGCCCTTTTTGACCTGGGGCGCGGGACCCCCTCCTGAGTCGGGGGGATGCCCGCAGTTTAGCGGGTTCCGCTGGGTCGAGGCCGTGAATTGAGGCGGCGAGGCGGGTTGTTGCAACTGCGCAGGGCTCTCACACGCTCTAAGCTAGCTGCGTGGTTAAGTGGTTTTCGCGCAAGCCAGGTCGCATCGAAGTGCCTCGCCTTCGGTCACGATCTGACACTGCAGCGACCGAAAAAGTAGCCCTCGCGGAGTTCACTCCCGACATTCTCGACTTCTTGGGGCGCGCAGCATATGTGCAACTCAAGATCTTTGAGAACCTCTCGCGCGTCATCGCCAACGCCCCGACGACTGCGGCCAAGACTGCAATCGGCAAGGCTGCAGAGCTGTCGCTCTCGAAGCACCGTCAGCTGGTAGACGAGATCACCAAGGCCGGTGGCTCGCCAGCGGAAGTGATGGATCCCTTTACGGAGTCAGTCGACAGCTTCGAGCGCATTGCTCGTGGCGCAGACTGGTATGAAGCGCTCATCACGGCCTACCTGAGCGCCGGATTCTTTGACGACTTCTATGCGCTGCTTGCTGCAGGACTTCCGTCAGAATCCCGCTCGCGTTTGGTCACAATTTTCCGCGGAGAATCCGGCGAGAAAGTTCTCGCGGAGTACTTGCAGGCAGCGATCGACCAGAACCCTCGCCTCGATTCACGGCTCGCCATGTGGGGCCGTCGTCTCATGGGCGACATGATGCTGTTGGCGCGATCGGCGCTCGTCTTCCCTGACCACACGCGCACCACCGAGGCGCAGGTTGAGCCGGTATTCACCGAGCTGATTGCGGCGCACACGCGGCGCATGGATGCGCTCGGCCTGACCGCGTAGCGAACTGCGTTCAGTTAGCTGCGCGAGAGCGTTTCGAAGGCACGCACGTCGGCCGCTTCGCGGTGGCGCGGCAGACGGATGGCGACAACCAGAGCCACGGCAATGCCCGCAAGCAGGCTAGCCACCCAGATCCAAGTGCCGTCAAAGGTGAGACCGACCCACACGAGTGCAACCCACACGGTTGCGGTAACCGCAGCACCGACCGCGGGCAGCAGCGCCGCACCGTACATGCCGCGCGACGGCAGCAGGTAGCGGATGATGGTCGCGAGCGACGCTCCGATGACGGTGACGAAGAGCAGTTCCACTGTTAGGCCACGAATCCGATGCGGCGCGACTCTTCTTCGCCAAGTTCGACGTAAGAGACTGACGCGGTTGGAACGATGTAAAGCTTGCCCTTGGCGTCACGCAAGCTCACGTACTTGGCATCCGAGTTCAATGCCTCGGCGATGATGGTCTCGACCTCGCTCGACGACTGTGCCGACTCGAAGTTGATCTCACGGGGGCTGTTGTTGATACCGATGCTAATGTCCACGACCCAAGATTACGACACAACGGGGCGCGATGAATATCACGTTCACTGTCAGCGCATCCCGATAGCGTTGACGCATGGTCACCTTGCCCTCTGAGCGTGCGGATGCCGCGGCTAACGCACCGCATACCCTCGACGATTCTCAGCGCGCTGTTGTCGACCTCGCCGACGGTATGAGCGCGGTTGTCGTTGGAGCGCCGGGCACGGGTAAAACCGAGACTCTTGTTGAGCTGGTGGCCGAGCGTGTGCACGCCCGCGGCTGGTCGCCCGAGCAGATTGTGGTGCTCTCGGCTACGCGGCAGAGTGCGACGGCGCTGCGTGATCGTTTGGCGGCACGCATTGATGCGCCCACGCTGGGGCCGATGGCGCGAACTGCGAACTCTCTCGCGTTCGAAGTGATCCGCGAGGCCGCTGCTGTTGCCGGGGAAGGCCCGCCAACGCTGTTGACGGGCGCCGAGCAAGACCAAATTATTTCTGACCTGCTGGCGGGTGAAATCGCTGACGGCACGGGAGCGCCGTGGCCGGCCCACCTTGATGCGGAGGTTCGCCGCCTGCGGGGGTTCCGCACCGAGTTGCGAGACCTCATGATGCGCTGTGTCGAATTTGGGGTCACTCCCGAACAGTTAGCGGCGCTCGGCGAACGCACCGATCGGCCGGAATGGGTGGCGGCATCCGCGTTCATTTCGGTGTACGACCAGGTGAAGGCCAGCTATCGCGATCGGCATTTCGACGCGAGCGAGTTGCTGGCTGAAGCCGCGGCGCTTATTGAGGGCGGGCACTATGCGGCGATCGATCGGTTGCGGCTGGTCGTAGTCGACGACGCCCACGAGCTCACCGAGGCCACCATCTCTCTCGTGCGGGCACTCGCCAGTCGCGGCATTACGATCATCGGTTTTGGGGACCCTGACCTCACCACGGGGTCGTTCCGGGGCGCGCAGCCTGCCGTGCTGTCGCAGTGGGCGACGCGGCTCGGGCTGGAGAACTGCGAATCGTTGTTTTTGTCGTCGGTGCATCGGCACAGTGCTGAGCTGCGTCAAACGGTGACCAACCTCACCCAGCGCATCGGTGTTGCGGGGCTCATTGAGCAGCGCAAGTCGCCGGCGGTCGCCACAGCGCCGTCGAGCATCCACAGTTTCCAGCTGTCGACACCGGCCGAAGAGGTTGCGTTCATTGCGCGCCACTTGCGCGAGAAGCATGTGCTCGAGTCGGTGCCGTGGTCACGCATGGCCGTGATCGTGCGCACCGGTTCGCTGATTCCATCGCTGGCGCGCCAGTTGCGCACCCTCGAAGTGGTGACCAGCGTGTCGAGCGCGCGCAGTGCGGTGCGCGACGAATTTAGTGTCAACGGCCTGATCGTGTTGCTAGAGCTGGCGTTGAAACGTCGTCCGCTGGATGCGGCGGCGGCCGTCGAATTGTTGTCTAGTTCCGTTGGCGGTTTCGACACTGTCTCGCTGCGGCGCCTCAAGGCTGCGCTGCGTCATGAAGCTCTCGGAGCCGAGATTTACGACTCGGCCGACGAACTGATAGCGCAGGCGCTTGCGGCTCCGGCTGGTTTCGTCACGATCGACAATCGCGTCGCCCGGCAGGCTGCAGCGGTCGCCAAGAACCTTCGCGAAACCGCCGCTGCAGGGGCCGCAGGCGACACCATCGAAGAACTGCTGTGGGGCGCATGGCAGCGCAGCGGGCTCGCTGATCGCTGGTTCGAGCAAGCGCTCGGCGCCGGCGTTGTCGCCGAAGAAGCCAACCGCCACCTCGATGCGGTTGTTGCCCTGTTTTCGTCTGCCAAGCGTTTTGTGGAGCGTCGACCGGATGCTCCCGCCAACGTTTTTCTCAACGAATGGCTCTCGGCCGACGTCGCGGAAGACACCCTCGCCGCCCGCTCCATTGTTGACTCGGTCACGGTCGGAACGCCGGCATCCGTCATCGGCCAAGAGTTCGATGTTGTCGTGGTTGCCGGTATGCAAGAGAACGTGTGGCCCAACCTGCGCGTGCGAGGATCGTTGCTCGGTGCCCACGATCTGCCGCGTGTGCTGGCGGGGGAGAAACTAGCGGTCGCCGATCGCCGTCGCGAAGTGCTCCACGACGAGTTACGGATGTTCGTCCAGGCCGTGTCGCGGGCCACGAGCGAGGTGATCGTCACTGCCGTGGCCGGTGACGACAACATGCCGTCCCCATTCTTGACGCTCATTCCCGAACCGGATGAGCCCGTGCGTTCGCGCCCGCCGCTCAGCCTTCGCGGGCTCGTGGGCGTGCTGCGCCGCGAGTTGACCACGGGCGCTCAGCCCGAGGCCGCCGCGGCGTCGTTGGCGCGGCTTGCGGCGCAGGACATTCCCGGAGCCGATCCGCGTTCCTGGTACGGGCTGCGCGCTCCGAGCACCACCGCTCCGCTTGTCGACCTGACCGAACCGGATGCCGAAGTGCGGGTGTCTCCCTCTCGCATGGAATCGTTCGAGACCTGCCCCCTGCACTGGGCGATCGATCAGTTGGGTGGCTCCACGACCAATGTGGCCTCCAACCTGGGCTCCCTCATCCACGGTGTTGCTGAAACGGCCACTGATTTCAGCGCCGATGCTCTCTACAAGGCGGTGGAAGAACGCTGGGGCGAGATGACCTTCGAGGCCTCGTGGCAATCGGAGGCTGAGAAGCTGCGCGCCCGCAAACTAACTCAACACTTAGCCGCCTACTTGCGCGACTTCGCCGCTGATGGGGGAGAACTCATCAGCAACGAGATGGGCTTCGTGCTTCCCCTCGAGCAGGCCCGACTGAGCGGAAAAATTGACCGCGTCGAAATGTATGGCGGCACCACCGCCGTGATCGTTGACCTCAAGACCGGCAAGAACGAGCCATCCAGCGACAAGGCTGTTGCCGATCATCCGCAGCTCGCCGCCTACCAACTTGCCTTCGCCTCCGGAGCCATTGAGGGCGTGCCCGAAGGTCTCGTCAATGGGGGAGCGAAGCTCGTGGTGCTCTCGCCGTCGGCCAAGACTCGCGACTATGACGCCCCCAAGCAGCAACCGATGAACGATGAGGAGCTCGAACTGTTCCGACAGCGCGTGATCGAGGATGCCCGCGGAATGGCCGGCAGCGTATTCGTAGCCAGGGTGAGCAGCCACTGCACCGATCCGTGGAGCTTCGGTAACTGCCGCATCCACGTTGTGCCGGCGGTGAGTGCCCGATGATCTCTTCTGTCGACCTCGCCGGTCTTCTGGGCATCCACGCTCCCACCGAACAGCAACGTGTCGTGATTGAGGCGCCGCTGAGCCCCGCCCTCGTCGTCGCTGGCGCGGGCAGCGGAAAGACCGACACCATGGCCAGTCGCGTTGTGTGGCTTGTCGCCAACAACCTCGTGAGCCCCGACCAAATTCTCGGCCTCACCTTCACCCGAAAAGCCGCGGGTTCGCTGAGCAAACGGGTGAGCGAACGCATCGCGATCCTGCGCGAGGTGCAACGCACGCATCCCGAACGATTTGTGGCGACCCCCGAGACGGCATCGATCGAGTTCGATCAGCCCACCATCTCGACCTACAACTCCTTTGCCAGCGCACTCTTCACCGAAAATGCGCTCCTGATCGGTCGCGAACCCGAATCGACTCTCCTCAACGATCCGTCCTCCTGGCAACTCGCGCGCAAACTTGTGGTGTCGAGCACGGATGAACGGCTCATCGGCCTCGAAAAGTCGATCAGCGCGCTCACCGAAGCCGTTCTCGACCTCAGCCATGCGCTCAGTGACAACGTGGCTAGCGCCGAAGATGTTGCTGTCTACGCGGAACGCTTCACTCAGATTTCCGAGCTTCCCTACGCCGAGACTGCCCGCAAGAAAACCCCCTACGCCTCGGTTATCGATGCCGTGAAAGAAGTGGGCTCGCTCGCGCCGTTGCTCACTCTGGCCGTTCAGTATGCCCAGCAGAAGCGGGCGCAGGGGCTCCTCGAATTCAGCGACCAAGTTGCCCTCGCCCTCGAAGTGGCCGAGCGTTCGAGCGATGTCGTCGAGCACTATCAAGACCGCTACCGGGTCGTTCTGCTCGACGAGTACCAAGACACCAGCGTCGTGCAAACCCGACTGCTCGCACGCCTCTTTGGCAACCATTCGGTCATGGCCGTCGGTGACCCGCACCAGTCAATTTATGGCTGGCGCGGAGCCAGTGCCGCCAACCTCGCGCGCTTCAGCCGCGACTTCACCGACAACGCTGATGCGCAGTACTTTGCGCTCTCCACGAGCTGGCGCAATGCGACGACCGTGCTCGACGCCGCTAACGTGATCGTCGAACCGCTCAGCGCACGCTCACCCGTGCGGGTCGAATCACTTGAGGCGCGGCCCGCCGCCCCTGTTGGATCGGTCGACACGTCTTATTTCGAACACATTGATGAAGAAGCTCGCGGCGTTGCGAAATGGTTCGCCAGCGCTCTCGCACCGCAAGCCTGGAACCACTACAACCCCGACCCCGATGCTGAAGCAGCAACTCCGCCAACGGCAGCAATTTTGTTCCGCCGCCGCAGTGACATGGATCGCTTCGCCACCGCTCTCGGCGCCGAAGAAGTGCCATACCACGTGCTCGGAATCGGTGGCTTGCTCTCGACCCCCGAAATCGTCGACCTCGTGAGCGCGCTCACCGTGATCCACGACCCCAGCGCCGGTTCTGAACTCATTCGCTTGCTTGCGGGGGCACGCTGGTCCATCGGCCCGCGCGATCTGCAAGAGCTCGCATCACTCTCGCGCTGGTTGCTCAGCCGCTCGGTCACGCAGCAGGAGCTGAGCGCCGAAGTGCGCCAGCGGATGCGAGACTCCGTCGCCGTCGATGATTCGGCATCCATTGTGGATGCTCTCGACTTTGTGGGCGAGGCTCCCGCGAGCCACTCGCAGCTGAAGGAGTTCAGCGCAGAGGGCTTGTCTCGGCTCAAGGATGCCGCGAAGCAGTTGGCGTTCTTCCGCTCGCGCGCCGGGCTTGAGCTCGGCGACCTCGTGCGTCTGCTCGAGCAAGAGTTGCTCCTCGATATCGAGGTCGTAGCAAGTCGTCCGCAAGCCCACGGTATGGCGAACCTCTATGCCTTCCACGATGAGCTTGCTGGGTTCTTGGCCAGTGATGACCAAGCGAACCTTGGCAGTTTCTTGTCGTGGCTGCGACGAGCCACGCAGCAAGACATGATGGGCCCGCGTAGTGACGATGCTGAAGCTGGCACGGTGCAATTGCTCACGATTCACGCGTCTAAGGGCTTGGAATGGGATCTGGTAGCTGTGCCCCGGCTGGTGGATGGCGAAGTGCCGGCGACCTCACGCGAGGGCAAAGGGTGGGTTAGTTTTGCGAAGCTGCCCTTTGCGTTCCGCGGAGATGCGGGAGAGCTCCCCGAACTTGAGTGGGAGAACGCGCACTACCAATCCGAGTTCGATGGCTCCCTCAAAGAATTCAAGACAGCCCTCGCTGATCGGCATCAGGCCGAGGAGCGACGCCTCGGCTACGTTGCCATCACTCGCGCTCGCGACAATCTCCTGCTGACTGGTTCATTCTGGTCGAGTCGAAGCAAGCCCCAAGCGCCGAGTATTTTCTTGCAAGAGCTAGAAGAACGCGGGCTGATCGAAGAGCTTCCCGCCGACCCGGTCAACGACGAGAACCCCACTCTCAACGATGTCGTCGACCCGCTGTGGCCTTTCGATCCCCTCGGCAACCGCCGCACGAGCGTTGAAACCGCAGCCCAGCTTGTTGCCACCGCAGACCCGGGGGCCGACGGGCTCTGGTCGCACGAGATCGACCTACTGCTCGCCGAGCGCAGCCGTGCCGCCAGCGACGCTCGCCGCACCTCGCTGCCTCAGCGCATCCCGGCCTCTCGCTTCAAGGACTACATTGCCGATCCTGAAGCCGTCGCGCTCTCGCTCCGGCGCCCCATGCCCGAAAAGCCGTACCGTGCGACGCGTCTCGGAACCCAGTTTCATGAGTGGGTCGAATCACGCTTCGGCTCTTCGGCATCCACCGAAACGCTTGACGCTTTTGCCCTCGAAATCGATGGCGACGATTTCGAGGGTTTCGAAGGCGATAGTGCTGCGGATGTCGAAAAACTTGCCGAGCTGCAAGCAACCTTCGAGCGCTCGGCGTGGGCCACGCGCAAACCCGTCGACGTGGAGATCGAGATTCACGTCCCGTTCGGCGACCGCGTCGTCATCTGCAAGATCGATGCCGTATATGCCGATGGCGATCGCTTCGAGATTGTCGACTGGAAGACCGGTCGGGCCCCGCGGGACGCGGCCGACCTCGAAGCGAAGCAACTGCAGCTCGCCCTGTATCGACTCGCCTATGCGCAGTGGAAGGGCGTGCCGCCCGAGAATATCGATGCGGCGTTCTACTTCGTCGCCGACGACACCGTGATTCGTCCTGAACACATCTTCGACGAGGCCGAACTGCGTGAAGCCTGGGCCAAGTCTGTCGGTGCCGCCGCGAGCTTCGGCGGCTAGGCCAGCGGCCGGCTGAGCCACCCGGCGGCGCAGTCTTCCGGCGGCTAAGCGTGCCGCTGGCTAAGCCCGCCGCTGCACCGGCTGGCTCAGGATCGCCGTGCTGAGTGCCTCGATTGGCTCGCGGGCTGCCATCGGGTTGTCGAGCAACACAAAGTCGACATCGCCGAGCTCCGGCAGATCGAATGATGCGGGCACCTGGGCCAGATCGGGCGGGATGAGCGACTGCGGAAACACCGCGATACCGATCCCCGCCCGCACCGCGGCAAGAGCGCCATTCACTTCCTTCACGTTGCACGTGATGCGCCACGTTCGTCCGACAGCCTCAAGCGCACGCATCGCGTATGCGCGGCCCAGACTCGGAGCTTGGTAGGCGATGAGTGGAACCGGGGCGCCCGATTCCACGGTCATGCTTTTGTGACCCAGCCACACCATCCGGTCTCGGCGCACCAAGCGTCCGCCTTCGGCACCGGCGTCTTGTTTGACGAAAACCAGATCAAGTTGGCCCGCCTGAAGACGGCGCACGAGATTGCCGCTCTGGCTCACGGTGAGTTCGAGATTAATGTGGGGGTAGAGCTGGCGAAAATCTCGCAAGATGCGCGGCAACTGGGTGAGCGCGAGGTCGTCCGCTGATCCGAACCGCAGCCGACCGCGCATCGCGGAACCGGTGAAGTACTTCACCGCCTGGTCTTCGGCCGCAAGGATCGCGCGCGCGAAGCCGAGCATGGCTTCACCGTTGTCGGTGAGGGAGACGGTTCGAGTGTCGCGCAGCACGAGTATCCGGCCTGCAGCAGTTTCGAGCTTGCGGATGTGTTGGCTGATCGTGGGCTGGCTGAGTTCAAGGGTGCGGGCGGCATCCGTGAAACTGCGCGTGTCTGCGACAGCGACGAAAGATTTCAGCAAGACAGGATCAAACACAATGCCCCATTACGAAACGTAATCGAATTTATAGCGTTGATTATGCCGTGAAATGAGTGACAAGACAATACGCTTGAGCGTGTGAGTATTCCATCTGAGGCGTCGCCGGCGACCGTGCCGATTTCAGCGGTCATGCAGCGGCCGCTGTGGCGGGATACTTTCAGTTCACTGCGACTGCACAACTACCGCCTCTATGTCATCGCGCAGTTCATCGCCTACACGGCGGCGTGGGTGCAGCGCATCGCCGTCGACTGGCTCGTTCTCGAGCTCACCGGCAACGTCGCGCTCGTTGGCCTGACGATTGCGATCCAGTTCACCCCCACGATCATCCTCGGTGCGTACGCCGGGGTGATCGCGGATCGCTTCGACAAACGCGCGACGCTCATGCTCGCGCAGTCGATCATCGGTCTCCTCAGCCTGTCACTGGCCATCATCACCATTATGGGAGTGGCCCAGCTGTGGCTCGTCTACTTGCTCGTGCTCCTCATGGGCATCATTCAGGTCTTCGATAACCCTGCTCGTGCGGTGTTCGTCAACGAACTCGTTGGCCCGCGTCACTTGCGCAACGCCATCAGCCTGAACGCCTCGATTTTCCACTCGGGTGCTTTCCTGGGGCCAGCGATCAGCGGCGCGCTTATCGTCGCGGCCGGCTCCGGTTGGGCAATCGGCATCAACGCTGTTGCTGTTGTCATCGGCGTGATCATTCTGGCGTCGATGCGCAAGAACGAACTGCTCATCGCGCCTCGCGCTCCTGAATCGAAGGGCCAGATTCGCGAAGCAATGCGCTACATCCGCGCGAAGCCGACGCTCTTCTGGACCATGATCATGGTGTTCGTTGTCGCGGTGTTTGGGATGCCCATGCCCACGCTCCTTGCCGCCATGGCCAACACGGTTTACGACACCGGCGCCAGCGGCTACGGTCTCTACAACTCGCTCGCCGCGATCGGTGCATTGCTTGGTGCTCTCGCCTCTGCTCGTCGAGCGAGTCTCCGCCTGCGCACAATCATCTTCGGTGCAGTGCTCTACGGCGCCATGATGATGCTCGCCGGCATCGTGCCCGTCTACGGTTTGTTCCTGGGCGTTCTGATCGGTGTCGGGCTCAGCAGACTGCTGTTGATGACCGCCGCCGAAACGATGGTGCAACTGTCGTCGAACCTCGTCATCCGCGGCCGCGTTATGGCCTTCTGGGTCATGGTGATTCTCGGCGGCCAAGCTATTGGCGGCCCGCTGATGGGAACCATCGCCGAGCTCTGGGGCGCCAAGCTCGCCTTCGTGATCGCGGGCGGTGTTCCGGCCGCGGTCGCGATCGGTATCGCCATTGTGCTCAGCCGCTCCGGGCGGCTCACCGTGACAGTTGCACCTCGCCGCACCGGCCGTTGGGTCGCGATCGTGCCGAAGCATCAGTCGCGCGCGATTACCGAGCCCATCACCATCGTGGATGCCGAAGCGATGCAGCCTGAACCGCGCAAGATAAAACTGCGAAAGCTCCGCTCTTCGCTGCTGCGCTCCTCAGCGAAGAGACGCCGCGAACGCAAATAGCGAGCCGCGGTCTGAGGGCGAAACGGGCGAGCCGCGGCGAGAGCGAGCAGTTAGACCGCCCGGTTGTCCTTGCGCAGCATTGCCTCAACTTCGTCCACGGCCATTGTTGGCATCGTGTTGGCGCTGATGGGGTTCATCACGTCGTCGCGGATGTCATCGAGCAGCGTCGTAAGCATCTCGCTCGCGTCATCCACAATTTCAGTACTGCGCACTTCGGTGCCGTGGAGCAACCACTTCGCGACAGATAGCTCGGCGTAGAAGGTGGCGCGTTGTTTGAGCTGGCGGTCGCCGGCTCCGCGAGCATCGGCATACGCCCCGAAGGCGGTGTCGATAATCGCGTTATCGCGGGGGCCGAGCAGCCACTGCAGGTCGGTTGCAGGGTCGCCGACCTTGATGTCTTGCCACCCGAGCACGCCGGTCACGGCGTTGTCGGCGCTCAAGAAGGAATCGGAGACGAGGGAACCGTTGACGACGCTCGGCTGGAATTGCCACAGCTTGGAGTCTTCGGCCGCTTTGCGCCAGCGCTCGAGCAGAGCGGCGGGCACCAACTTGGTGGCAGCGGCACGATCGATGATTGAAATGCAGGAGCGCAGGCACTCGCCAGCGGTCTGCACGGGGAGGCCGGCATCCGCAACGAAGCTTGTCGGGAGAGCGTGAATGGCAGCGATGGCTGAGCCGATGGATGCCGCAAGAGAGCCAGGACCGGTCGTGTACGAGCGCATCGGAACTTTGCTGCCGTACACAAATTCGTAGACGATGCCGCGTGTTTGTCCGACGGGAACTTGGCCCGCATAGCTCGTGACATTGAAGGGGAGACGCGTGCGCACACCGGCGCTCAAAGCGCGCAGGGCGACGAGGTCGGCGGACTGCACGTTCTCGGCCGCAGCGTTTCGCGGCACACGAATAATCCAGTGTTTGCCGGCACGGTCGGTGATGAGTGCCGCATCGAAGTCGTTTCCGTTGCCGGTGCCGAACGGGGCGGCTGCGGCAACTTCGAGTCCCTCGACAGCAGAGGTCGCCAGCGCGGCTAGAGTGAGATGTGATCTGGCCATAACACTCAGGGTAGGTTGCTCTGACGTGCATTTGCCGCACGCCACGCACTTGGGACGGGGTCGATACATGTCACAGGCTTTTCTTTCGCGACTGCCATTGTCGCGTTATGAGATCGATCGTGACCACTTAGCTCGGGAAGATCCGCGTCTTCTCGACCGCTTGTGGCGCGAATCGGGCACTCGTGTGCTGCCCATTTTTGATGGCTCGGCGCTGCTGGCTGCCGATGGTTCTTTGGCACTCTTGCACCCGGATGCGATCGAGCGCGGTCACACGAGCGTCTATTTGGGGCGCTCGATGTCGACGACGAGTCCTGAACCGGTTGGCACGCCGATCGTGACGGTCGAGCTTGAGGATGCCGGTCATTTTGCCGAGGCTGAGTGGGGCAACTTGCGCAGCATTGCTCCACAGCTGAGCGACCGTGATGCGGGGCTTTTCACCGAAGCTCTCGCGATCTTGAACTGGCACTCCTCACACTTGTTCTCGCCCCGCACGGGCGAGCCGACTGTTGTGGAGAAGGCTGGATGGGTGCGTCGCGATGTCGCGTCGAAGCTTGAAGTTTTCCCCCGCACTGATCCGGCGATCATCGTGGGCGTCACTGACAACGACGACCGTTTGCTGCTCGGGTCGAACGCACTCTGGGAGTCAAACCGGTACTCGTTGCTTGCCGGCTTTGTGGAGCCGGGGGAGTCGCTAGAGTCTGCCGTGCAACGCGAGATCTTCGAAGAGTCGGGTGTTCCGGTAGTCGACCCCGTCTATTTGGGCAGCCAACCCTGGCCATTTCCGGCGTCGCTCATGCTCGGTTTCATGGCATCCGTCGCTCCCGGTTTCAGCGGCCCGGGCACCCCAGATGGCACCGAGATTCTTGACCTGCGCTGGTTTAGCCGCGACGAACTCGCGAACTCTCTCAACGACATCCGCCTGCCGGGCCATGCATCGATCGCTCGCGCCATCATCGAGCACTGGTACGGCCAACCGATTGACGAACAACCGTGACGCTTGACGCAAACGAATTACTCGACGCGCTAGACGAGGGCCAGCGTCAGGCCGCCGAAACTCTCCTCGGACCGGTATGCCTTCTTGCGGGTGCCGGTACAGGAAAGACTCGGGCCATCACCCATCGAATTGCGTATGGGGTTGCAACCGGTGTCTACCCTCCCGGCCGAGTGATGGCCCTTACCTTCACGAATCGTGCCGCGGGTGAACTGCGCGGACGCCTCCGCGGTCTTGGAGCAGAGGGCGTCGCCGCGCGCACCTTCCACGCCTCGGCTCTCTCGCAGCTGAACGCCTTTTGGCCCCAGACCATCGGTGGCACCATGCCACGCCTACTGGAGGGCAAGGCGCGCATGATTGCGCACGCCGCCGACTCCATCAAACTCAAGCTCGATACCGCAACGTTGCGGGATGTCGCGGCCGAAATCGAGTGGCGGAAGACGTCGCGGATGTCGGTCGAGCAGTACGGAAACGCTGGCCGCACGGTGCCAGCGGCACTCACTATCGACAAGATGGTCGGGCTTCAGTCCGCCTACGAGTCGATCAAGGATGCCCGGCGACAGATTGACTTTGAAGACGTGCTTCTGGCCGCCGCCGGCATGATCGAGGCCGAGCCCCGCATAGCGCAGCAGGTTCGCGAGCAATACCGCTTCTTTGTCGTTGACGAGTATCAGGACGTTTCTCCGTTGCAACACGAACTGTTGCGGCTGTGGGTAGGCGACCGTGACGATCTCTGTGTTGTCGGAGATGTCAGCCAGACCATTTACTCCTTCGCGGGTGCGAGCCCCGATTTCTTGCTGCGCTTCGCGTCGCAGCACGCCAACGCAGCCGTACTTCGGCTTGAGCGCAACTACCGGTCCACTCCCGAGATCGTGCACGCCGCGAACAAGTTGATGGCGAATCAGAAGGGTGCGCTCACTTTGCAGGCGGCCACGACTGAACATTCTCCAACGCCGCAAGTCACAGGCTATGACGATGACAACGCTGAAGCCGTGGCCATCGCAGCGACAGTTGCCGCGCAAATCGCCGCGGGAACCAGCCCAGAAGATATCGCGGTGCTCTACCGCATCAACGCCCAATCGCAGCCCATCGAGGCCGCGCTCACGGCGGCAGGGGTGCCTTTCTTGGTGCGCGGAGCAACCCGTTTCTTCGACCAGCGCGAAGTCAAGGAGGCGATCATGTTGCTGCGTGGCGCGTCCATCACGACCGCTACTGAGCCGCTGTTCAAGTCAGTCAGCGACATCCTGCGTTCCATCGGTTGGTCGCAAGAACCGCCTGAGACCGCCGGTGCTGTTCGTGAGCGGTGGGAATCGCTCAACGTCATCATGCGCCTTGCCGAAGATGCTGCGCCGGAGATGACGCTGCGAGAATTTGTGGCCGACCTCGTCGACCGCCAGAGCAGCAACAACGAACCTTTGCGTTCTGCCGTAAACCTTGCGACCCTGCACTCGGCCAAGGGCCTGGAGTGGGAATGCGTGCACCTCATCGGCCTCAACGAAGGCCTGCTGCCCATCAGCTACGCGCGTACTCCCGAAGCAATCGATGAAGAACGCCGCCTGCTGTACGTCGGCATTACGCGTGCGCGTCGCTCACTCGGGATGTCGTGGTCGGCTAGCGCACAAACAGGCCGGGGTGCGCGTCGCGCCCCCAGCCGTTTCCTTGACGATGTTCGCGACCGGACTCAACGCTTGTAGCGTTCGCCACTTGTTGGCACCCGCACTCGGGATGCCGAAAACGCAAGCTTTCATCGCGGCGACCGGTGGCATAATCGATGCGCACCGATGATGTGGCGTCGGCCGGCGTCTGGTCAAATACGGTGTAACCGATGCGCCCCAGGCGGTGCAGAGCCATGCGACTGGCTTCCCCCGCGGCTTCGGCAACGAGGGTGGGAGTCTGAGCAAGCGAAGTGCGCCCCATGAGCTGAGTCGCGATGGCTGGCCACGACGGGTCAGCATCGCGGCGGTGAAGGTCAATGCAGAGCAAGCATCCGGTGATTCCGGGGGTCACGACCGGCCCAATCTCGGCGGCAGAGTCAGTGATCACGACGGGCAGGTGGGGGATGTCGCGACGGAGCCAGTGCGAGTGCACCGATGGCGGAATCACGAAATGGCCAACGATGACAGCGAGATCGGGGTCAGGATTGGTGAGCTCGTCTGGAGTGGTGGCGACATCGACGCTCACTCCGCTGGCGGCAAGAATACGCGCAATGGATTCAACTAAAACGCCAGAACCGAGAACCGCAACTCGGGCGCTCGGCGGCTGTGGGGGAGTCGCGACTAACACGCGGGAGAGCGCGTCGAGGAGATCGTTACATTCGTCGGGGTGTGATTTTGCGAGCATGCCGATACCGCTACGGCTGATGCCGGCCACGAGCGCAGAGAGGACCTTCTCCTGAGTCTCAGTAACACGGGGCAGCACAACGACGGGTGGGTCAATGCCGAACTGAGCACTCGTAGGGGATCGCCACACGAGCGGTAGTCGGGGGTCTACACGCAGCATCATGTGCCCATTGTGCACGCCTGTCCGATTGGTCAGTGTGAAGATTCCACAGCCTGAAGATGAACTGTGTGCAACAGAAACTTGCTACCCGCGCCCGTTTCCTAGCAGCAGCATTTACAGCTAGAGGCTAAGCGCCCTCGCCTTCGTGAGGGCGATCTCCCGATTCATCATTGAGGAGGTCGTTGATGGCCTGATCAACGTCATCCAATGTGCTGCCACCGTCGCGCAGGCGCGCCACGAGAGCGGCAGGGTCGTCGATATCGGCGGCGGTCGGCATGAGATCAGGGTGCGACCACAGCGCATCACGCTGGTCTGCACCAAGCTCGTCGGTGACGTGCTGCCACATTGCCGCTGCTTCGCGCAGACGACGCGGCCGCAACTCGAGGCCCACGAGCGTGGCAAAAGCAGACTCGGCGGGGCCACCAGAGGCACGACGGCGTCGCACTGTCTCGGCAATCGCCTCGCGCGCCGGAAGCCGCGAAGTGGCGGCGGCCGTAACGACATCCACCCAGCCTTCTACAAGCGCCAGCACGGTCTCGAGGCGCTCAAGGGCCTCACGCTGCTCTTCGCTCTTCGGCGGAATGAGCGAACCGTTCGTCATCGCGTCGCGAAGCTCTTCAGGGTTATTAGGGTCAAAGTCGCTCGCCAACTCGGCAATGGCATCCGAATCAATGTGGATGTCGTGGGCGTAGGCAGTAACAGACGTCATGAACTGCAGACGCAGCCACTTGGCGTGGCGGAAGAGTCGGGCGTGTGCGAGCTCGCGCACCGCCAAGTAAAGGTGAATCTCGCTGTCGGGTAGGTCGAGACCGTTGCCGAATGCGAAAACGCTCTGTGGAACGAGTACTGCTTGCTGTTCGTCAAAGAGGGGGATTCCGATGTCGCCACCAGACACCACTTCGCTCGATAGCTGGCCGACGACCTGGCCAAGTTGCATCGCGAAGAGGGTGCCTCCGATATTGCGCATGACCTTGCTAGCGCCGCTGAGCATTTCACCCATCTCTTCTGGAGCGTTCTGCTTGAGAACATCCGTGAGGGAATTGGCGATCGAGTTGGCAACTGGCTCGGCAAGTTGGGTCCAGATGGGCATGGTGATTGTGACCCATTCGCTGCGGCTGAGCAGCTTGGGTTCCACAGTGAGCTCCGAGATGTCGGTGACCTCATCGAGCCACAGCGCCGCAACGTGCAGTGCTTGTTCAAGCTTCGTACGCTCGGCTGGCAACGACACCACGGTGCTTTGCGAGGCGAGGTTCTTGGCCTGCTCGAGAGCAATGTCCCAGTTGATGCCATCACCGCTCTTGCCGAGCGCATTCTGGAGCTGGTTTAGCAGCTGCTGAATCATCGCAGGGTCATTCGGTAGCCCCGCCGCACCAGCCAACTTCGCAGGATCGATTTCACCGTCGCCCGAAAGAAAATCGCGCATCATGTCGCGGAATTCATCTTCGGAATTGTTCTCAGCATCATCAGCCATGGTTTAACGCTAGCCGCTCGATGCCGTGCGCGGCTGAGTTTTGACCTAGGCTAGTGACTCTTACCGTGCGCCTGTGGCGAACACCGCTTCCACCCCGTAAGGACCTAGGTGGCCCTGTTTACTGATAATCGACCCGAACCTTCATCGCGCCGCGCCCGAACTGGCTGGCTCGGATGGGTGGTTCTGAGCGTCGCGCTCGTAGGAACTCTGCTGGCAACTCTGGTTCCCTCGCCCTACATCATCGAGCAACCTGGCCCGGTTTATGACACGTTGGGCGACGTTGAGATCGAAGGCGCGCTCGTGCCTCTCATTCAGATTCCGGTCGAGACGACGTACCCGACTGAGGGTGCGCTCGACATGCTCACCGTCAACGTTCTTGGCAACCCTGACTCACCGCTTAGCTGGTTTGAGATCGGCGCAGCGTACTTCGATCGCAGCAAGGCAATCGTGCCGGTCGAATCTGTTTATCCCGTCGGGGTGACTGTCGAGGAGTCCACCGAGGCGGGTGCAATCCAGATGGAAACGTCGCAGCAGGAAGCGATTGCCGCAGCGCTCTCGGATCTTGGCTACGAATTCGATGCCACATTGACTGTTGCTGAAACCTCCGCCGGTGGACCGTCAGAAGGAGTGCTCGAAGCTGGCGACATCATCCGCAGCGTCAACGGCGAGACTTTTGCTGACGTTGCCGGATTGCGCGACGAAATTGCGGCAAATGGAACCACAACCCCCGCTGAAGTTGTCTTCGAGCGTGAAGACGAAGAATTGACCGTTGAGATCACTCCGACCATGAGCGAAGGCGACGATGCCATCGCGATTATCGGTGTTGTGGTGGGGAGCGCGTACAACTTCCCGGTCGACGTGAATATTCAACTGGAAAACGTCGGCGGACCGAGCGCGGGAATGATGTTTGCTCTCGGAATCATCGACAAGCTCACGCCGGGCGCGATCAACGGCGGCAACGAGGTTGCTGGCACCGGAACGATAACTGCAACCGGCGATGTCGGGGCGATCGGCGGCATCCAACAGAAGATGTACGGAGCCCAGGCCGCCGGCGCAGACTTCTTCCTCGCCCCGGTCGAGAACTGTGACGAGGTCGCAGAGAACACGCCGAAGGGCCTCACCGTCTACGCGATCGACGACCTCAATGACGCTCTCGTGGCGCTCGCCAGCATCCGTGGCGGCCTGAGCGGCGCCGGACTGCCCACGTGCAGCGCTAGCTAAATGAGTGCCCACTTGAGCGCCAACTAGGCGCCCATTGGGTGCCGCGTCACCCCTCAATTTCTGCGATGAACCTTGTGTGTGCCTTCCAAGCGCACGTCCCTGTGGAGAACATTGCCGGGAGCTTGTGTAACGCTGAGAGCGATAACCAGCCCCGCGCCCGCGAAAGCCCTTTAAGATAGCTCTAGGCCCCCAATTTCAGGAGCAAAGTACTGTGTCGAGCCAAACCCAATCAGCCCCGACGAGCAAGACGAGGTCTGCGTTTACGATTACGGCGATAATTCTCGCCGTCATTGTCATCGCGTTCTTCTTGTTCTCGAACCTCTACGCCGATGTGCTCTGGTATAGCCAGACCGGGTATTTGGAGGTTCTTACTACCCAGTGGATTGCTACAGCCGTGATGTTCATGATCGGATTCGTCGCGATGGCGGTTCCGGTCGGTGTCAGCCTGCTGATCGCTTTCCGTGCACGCCCGATCTACGCCAAGCTCAATGCGCAGCTTGAGGGCTACCAGCAGGTAGTCGAACCCCTGCGCAAGCTCGCCATGGTCGGCATCCCCGTTCTCCTTGGCATCTTCGGCGGTGTCTCCTCAGCGAGCGCTTGGCCCGTTGCCCTGCAGTGGCTGAACCGCAGCTCATTCGGCGAGACCGATCCGCAGTTCGGGTTGGATATCTCCTTCTACTTCTACGAGCTTCCGATGTATCACTCCATCGTTGGCTTTGCCTCCGCCGTGTTGATCATCTCCTTCATCGGAGCACTCGCAACGAGCTACCTCTACGGCGCTCTCAGCGTTCAGGGCCGCGAAGTGCGCATTTCGCGTTCCGCTCGCGTTCAGCTTGCGATCACCGCCGGTGTCTTCTTCGCTCTGCAGGCCCTCAGCATTTGGCTTGACCAGTACACGACGTTGTACTCCGCTAGCCAGGGCTTCCTGCAGACCGGTGCAAGCTATACCGAGGCAAACGCCACCATCCCGGGTCGTGCGATTCTCGCCGGCATCGCGGCGATCGTGGCCATCCTCTTCATCGTCACGGCCATTATCGGTCGCTGGCGTTTGCCGATGATCGGCACCGCGCTGCTGCTCATCAGCGGACTTGTCGTCGGAAACCTTTACCCGTGGATCGTTCAGCGGTTCCAGGTGGACCCCAACGCCCGTAGCTACGAATCTGAATATATTGATCGCAGCATTCAGGCGACCAGGGATGCCTACGGTGTCTCTGATGTTGACGAAGTTCCCTACAGTGCGACAACGGATGCCGAGCCCGGAGCGCTTCGTGCCGACGCGACCACGACGGCCAACATCCGAATTCTCGACCCCGCGATCGCCCCAGCGGCGTTTGCGCAGCTCGAGCAGTTCAAGCAGTACTACCAGTTCGGTAGCCACCTCGACGTTGATCGCTATGACATCGATGGTGAGACTCAAGACACCGTGATTGCGGTTCGTGAGCTCAACCAGTCCGGTCTTGGCGAGTCACAGTCGTGGTACAACAACGCGGTCGTCTACACCCACGGTTATGGCGTCGTTGCCGCTTTTGGTAACCAGCGTGCCGCAGACGGACAGCCCGTGTTCCTCGAGTCAGGGATTCCGAGCACCGGAGACCTTGGCGAATACGAACCTCGCGTTTACTTCGGCGAAGACTCTCCGGAGTATTCGATTGTTGGTGCCCCTGAAGGCTCCGATGACATCGAACTCGACTACCCATCGGGTGGCGAAGACAGCGACCAGAACGCGACGACGACGTTTGACGGTGACGGCGGGCCTGTACTCGACAACATCTTCAAGAAGCTTGTCTACGCGGTGAAGTTCCAGTCTGAGCAAATTTTCCTCGCATCCGATGTGACGGACGAGTCTCAGATTCTCTACGACCGCGAACCTCTGGACCGCGTTGCTAAGGTGGCGCCGTACCTCACCCTTGACAGTGATGTGTACCCGGCGATTGTGGACGAGCGAATCGTGTGGATCGTCGACGGCTACACGACGGGTGCTAACTACCCGTACTCGCAGGTAGAGCAGCTTTCTAGCGCGATTGCCGACACCTACACGCCGGCGCCGCAGTTCGCCCTCGACGACATCAACTACATCCGCAACTCGGTGAAGGCGACTGTTGATGCCTATGACGGCTCGGTGAACCTGTACGCGTGGGATGACGAAGACCCGGTTCTGCAAACGTGGAACAAGATCTTCCCGAACACTCTATTGCCGCAAAGCGACATGACCGTCGATCTGTTGGATCACGTGCGGTACCCCGCTGACCTGTTCAAGGTGCAACGCGAGATTCTTGGCTCGTACCACGTCACCGATGCTGGCTCGTTCTACTCGAGCGATGACCAGTGGATCAGCCCCGAAGACCCGGTTTCGGACACTGGATCGCTCCAGCCGCCCTACTACCTGACAATGCAGGTTCCGGGAACGGACGACCCCGCGTTCACGCTCTACTCGACCTTCATTCCGCGAGGAACGGCTGACGCGAGTCGAAGTGTCCTTACCGGTTATTTGACGGCGAACTCTGATGCGGGACCAGACTACGGAAAGCTCACGCTGCTGACGTTGCCGAAACAGGACACGATTCCGGGTCCTGGACAGGTGCAGAACAGCTTCAATACCGACCCCATAGTGGCCAACCAGCTCGCGCTTCTGCAGCAGGGTGACACTGAAGTGAATCTCGGTAACCTGCTGACGTTGCCTGTCGGTGGTGGACTGCTCTATGTTCAGCCGGTCTACGTGCAGTCGACCAGCGGAACTCAGTACCCACTGCTGCGCAAGGTGCTGGTGTCATTCGGTGACGAGATTGCCTTCGAAGACACTCTCGACGAAGCTCTCGACACGCTGTTCGGTGGAGACTCTGGTGCCGAGGCTGGCGACGGGGAAGTTCCGGTAACGCCGGATGTTCCTGTTGACCCGGACGCGCCGGTTGACCCCGATGCTGAAGTCGACGTGCCGAGCGACAACGCGGAGCTTGACAGCGCACTTGCGGATTACAAGTCGGCACTTGCCGACCGTAACGCGGCCTATGCAGACAACGACCTCGTCGCTGCTGCTGAAGCTGACCAGGCGATGGTCGACGCAATTGAGCGGGCAATCGCCGCCACCGAATAACAAATTCTGACTCAGCGGGCCGCAGCACACTGTGAGCCCGCTGAGTTCGGTTTTCGTGCCGTTCACCCTGTGTTACGCTTTATATACGCCGCGGGGTGGAGCAGTTCGGTAGCTCGCTGGGCTCATAACCCAGAGGTCGCAGGTTCAAATCCTGTCCCCGCAACCACGTGAAGAATCCCGGTCTCATTGAGACCGGGATTCTTGCGTTAACGGGGCTGCCTCAACGGGCTTGTGCGGTGCCTTCGGATGCGCGATCCGCCCCCGGGTGTGAGATTCTTAGCTGCACCGTGCCCGGGTAGTTGAACCCGCGAAGCTCCTGAACGGTGTTCTTGCAGAGAGAGACCCCCTATGAATTCTCACGCCACCAGGACCGCCCTCATCACGGGCGCAAGCTCAGGGGTGGGCTGGGAAGCCGCAGCGCAGCTTGCCGAGGCAGGCTACGGCCGCATCATCATCACGGCGCGCACTGCTGAGAAAGTCGCAGAGGCTGGGGCTTCGCTCAGCGCACGAGTTCCTGGCGCGCAGTTCGTGCCGGTGACTCTCGACCTCGACGACTTCGGATCCATCTCCCGGGCTGCTGACACCCTCATCACCGACGGCACTGCTATCGACGCCCTCATCCTCAACGCGGGGGTTGCGTCCACCACCCAGTTGCGCCGCACCTCGGCTGGCATTGAACAGATCATGGCGGCGACGCTGACAGGGCACCACGCGTTTACCCAGCACCTGCTCCGGGGTGGGCTGTTGAGCGCCCACGCTCACATCATCATCGCCGGGTCGGAAGCCGCGCGCGGAGATGTTCCCTCGTTCACTGTTGTTGACGTGGCTGAGTTGGCTGCGGCATCCTTCGACGGTGATCTGGAGCGTGCCATTGAGGCGCTTCTTCGCGCGGAGCCGCCCGTGAAATACAGCAACAACAGTCAGTATGCGACGGCGAAGACCTTTGCGGTGTGGTGGGCGAAAGAGCTCGCCACCCAACTTCCCGCCGGCATGACGGTGAATGCGGTGTCGCCCGGCAACACTCCGGATACGCAAGCATCACGGGCCATGCCCGCGATCATGCGCAAGGTTCTAATGCCGCTCATGAAGTTGATTCCTGGCGTCTCGCACGGCATTCCGGTGGCCGCTGCTCGGTATCTCAGTGCGATCGAAATGTCGGATGACGTGACCGGCACCTTCTTCGCGTCACCGCCGAAGAAAATGACGGGACCGCTCACCGCCTCGACCCAGGGCCATTTCACCAACCCAGCCGGGCAGCGCGCCCTCTGGAACGTGTTGGAGAGACTGACAGCCGAGTAGTAGCGTTCCGAGTTGCCCGCTACTTTTCGGCGGAGGCTTCGGTTTCCTGCTGAGCGCCAGAGGCAGGCACTGCTATTGGCTCGGTCGCAGGGGCCGGGTCAAGGAAGTCGAAGAGTTGGGGAATCCGTTGGTCGCGCAGCGAACTTGAGGCGGCGAGCCCGATGAGAACTCCCAGGGCGATCGCGATCATTGTGCCGACCGTGGTGATGAGGCTGCTAAACGCTCCTGTGTTGCCCCCTAAGACCTCGGTGACGCCTACGAGCCCCAACGCTCCCGGTACGAGCAGCCAGAACGCAGGGAGGAAGCTGACGATCGCGGGAGGGCCGCTGCGGTGTCGCGCGACGAGCACCGCGACGGGAGTCATCGCGATGGCACCGACGAGAGCCGACAGTACGCCGCCGAACAACACATCACCGATCACTTGGGCGCCATAGGCAACGTAGAGCACGAGCATGATCCACGGAATGGATGCCGGCCGTGCGCACTGATAGACGGATATTCCGATTCCGAATACCGCGACCGCGATCCACGGCGCGATGGGGCCGAGTGGGTCGTTTGATACGTCAAGGTTGATGGTGGGAACCCCCACAAGGGCGCCGGCGGACACAATGCCGACGGCGAGCAACAGCAGTCGCATCGCACCAGCGGCAGCGCGGGCAGAACCCGACATGATGTGGCCGGTCGCAAGCTCGATCACGGCCGTTGTGAGCAGCCCACCAGGCAACAGGATGACGAGAGGGGCCACGAGCGACGGCAGCACTCCGGAGTCAGTGGACACTCGGGTGACGAGCAACACGATCAGTGACGAGCCAAGCGCTGCCCCCACAATGACGAGAGCCGTGTAGGCGGAGGGGAGTCGTTCGCCAAGCAAGAGCAGCGTGCCGACACCGAGGCCGAGGACCGCAGCCAACAGCACTCCCAGCCACGACGATCCCAAAAGTACAGAGATTGCCGCCGACGTGAGGGCATACGCGAAGACTCGTTGAACGGGAGAAAACGGTGCAGAAAGCTCTCGCACCTTGGTGAGCTGGCGGGTTACCCACGCGCTAGAGCCGGCCCGCACCCGCCCCACTTTGACGACGCGGTCAATCACATCAATGGCGTAAAGCAGATATGACCGGCGCCCGGCAGACACTGCACGCGTCTGGGCAGAACCATCCGCATCCAACGACACCAATATCGCTGTCGGAAACACGATGACCTCAGCGGAGGGATACCCGTTTGCGGTGGCCACATCCTGCACCGCAGAGCGCACCATGCTGACGGGGTAGCCGCTGTCGATCATCGCTTCGCCGACATCCGCCATTGAATCGAGCACCACACCAGCGGACGTGTTTCTGTCGCGCAACGGTGCTGCGGGGGCGGCGGTGTGCTCTGGGTGGGAATGCCGGCGTAGCGCAAGCCAGAGCACAAAGAGGCTCGCGGCCAGCACGGCGATCGCGATCAGTAGTGACGTGAGCGAAACGGTGGATGTCGCAACGCTTGGCGGTGTTGCCGGCAGCGGAACAATCTCGACCTCATCGACCGGAGTCTCGGCCGGCGTGGGCGTGGCGCTCGGCGTCGGAGTAGCGGTCTCGGAGGGAACCGGAGTGGGGGTGGGAATCGAAGTGGAAAGGGAAGTCGGTGTTGGGATTGGATCGAGCGTAGAAGTCGGGCTCGGGGTGATCGTCGCGGGGGGAGTCTCTGGCACGCCGGGGTCAAGCGCGTCGGGGTCGTCGACAGCGGCCACAGCGGTGCCGCTCGGTGTGGCGTTTATCGAGAGGGCCGGCGAGACAGCTGTTGTGGACGTGAACGTGGACGTGGACGTGGACGCGGACACGGGGAATGCGGGTGTGGCCGCCGCCGGTGCGGATAACGCGAGTGCTGCGGCAGAGCAGGCAGCGACGACGAGCACTCGAAGACTCAGTCGGCGCCGCGCGATTTTCATGCTCCAGTGTCCTCCGTTGTAGACAAACCGGTGTGTATGCAACGTACGCGGAATCGTCGGCAACAGCGAATGTGGTTGCGCTTATCGCCTGGTCTCATGCTCGCGTGAGCGAGAAAGGCAGCTTAGTGACGGGGCTGCGGTGCGCGCTGGCGTTGTTGAGGTCGCAGCGCTGAGCCGCGACGGGCCGCGAGCAAAGCCGATCCGGCAAGGAGCAGGAAGGTGGCAGCCAGAGCCGCGTTTGTCGCATCCGAGCCGGTTGCGGGCAGCAATGCGCCGGCGAAACGAACGGTGGTGGAATCGGAGGCGAGCGTGAGTTGGTCGGACGCGACCGTGGCGATGCTCGAGAAGTCGGCTCCGGCATCCGTGACGATGAGGGTCGCTGTGCAGGTTCCGGTAGCACCGGGGGCGAGGTCTGCGGGCATTGCCGAGCAGTCGAACGCCAACGTCGGCAGGGTACTGGTGACGACAACGTTGTCGAGAGTGGTGTTTCCAGCGTTGTACGCAGAAACGGTGAAGGTCGCGGTGTCGCCCACGGCGGTGTACGTGGTCGTGTCGGCGCTCTGGGCGACGTCGAGTGCAAGGGCCTGATTAGTTGCGGTAGTCGCGGTGTCGGCGGCAGAGGTGACGGTTTCGCCCCACGTCTCTCCGGAGGCGGTGGCGGAGTTGGTGTAGCTACCAGCGTCGATATCGTCTTGCGTCACGGCATGTTCGGCGGTGCAGGTCATGGTGGCGCCTGCGGCGAGGGTGTTCGAGGGGCACGCGAGGTTCAGCGCGCCTGCGTCGTTCACGGTGACGTTGCTGAGTGCGAGTGTGCCGGTGTTGGTGAGGAGAAAGCTGTAGTCGATGAGGTCGCCGACCTGACTCGCCGTGGCGGGCAATGCTGTCGCGGTCTTCGCGATCGTGAGGTTTGCCGTGCCGTCGACAACGGACGGGCCGATGAAGCTCATTCCCTCCGCGACGGCAGTTCCTGTGTCGTGTTCGTCGCCCACGATGACCACCATGCGTGAGACGGGGGTGGCGAGATCGGCGGTGAAGCCGATCCAGCGCGTGCTGCGGTTGCCGCAGCCATCGGGGTCTGTACCGCACAAACTTTGGTCGCCGCTCGGCACGACTTCTTCTTCAGAGATCAGCAGATCGCCGGTGTCGTAGAGGCGCACGAGCGCGGGGACGCCTGACCCATCGCTGCGTGTTTCGAGATCGCCGAACCACCCGCCGAAAGCAAGCACGTCAGTGGAAAAGGTGAACTCAAACGCGTCGCGGGTGTTGGCTTCTTGGGAGTTGCCGCCGGATGCTCCGTAGCTGAAGCCGGCGCCGTTGGTGCAGCCACTGTTGCCATCGAGGAGCGAGGGCCGAGGTGAGCTGCTTTGAAGGGTGTTGCCGCTGCCGGTGCACTGGGCGATTCCGGGGTTAGGGCTCACACCGACAAGGGTGGTCGTGGCGCCGGGGGTGTACATGGTGCGTTCAACGGACACGGTGGTGCCGCCCGGTGTAGTTGCAATCACGCCCGAGAGTGGATCGTTCTGGGTGCCGTTGATGACGAGAGGCGCGGGAACTGTGCCGCCACGCGCGGTAACGGCGATGCCCCACGCGTCGCGAAGGGTGGTGGTGGCGGCACGACCGGCGATGTTGTTTCCCGATGCTTCTGCCGACACGTGCGAATACGTGGCAGCGGATGCCGGAGTCGCCACGAGCGCGACGAGAGAGGTCGCGAGGGCCGCAACGAAAGCAGTCTTAATCGGGTACTTCACAGTGAATCCTTTAGCGTGAAGCCGCTTCGGGTGCGACCAACACACCACCAGCCTATGGGAAAAGGGTCGCGCGGTTCATTACCCAGTTGGGGTGGCGTTGGAATCTGGCAGCTTTAGTGGGCGGCGTAACGCCAAGTGTCGACTAGCCCATGGATAGCGGCAAACGCTGAGTGGATGTGCTCGGCGCCAGCCTGCGAGCGGATGGTGACTTGAAGCCCGAAGAACAGAAGCGAGAGCATTTCGGCTCGTTGAGCGGTTAGGGCATCGTTCTCGGTCGCCTCGGGGAGTGCGAGGGCTGCAAGAGCGGTCATCTGCAGGCGAAGAGCTTGGTTGTTCTCAACGGAGAAGTCTTCGTAGCCTGGCATGCTGCCCCGCAATTCGTTCGCGCTCATCACCATGAGGCAGCCCCTACTGCCCTCGTCGGTGCCCGCGAATTCTTCGAATTTGTCGAAGAAAGTGTGGATGCCGGCAATGCCGGTCCCGGATTCAGCGCGAAGCTGCGTGAGCATCGCCATGCGCTCGCTGAGGTAACGCCGCAGCACGGTCGCGAAGAGTTCCTCTTTGCTGCCGAAGGTGCGGTACAGGCTGGGTTTGTGCACCCCGCTGGCTTCAACAATGTCTGTCATGGAGGTATTGCCGTAACCCTGCTGCCAAAACAGCGCGGTGAGCTGGTTGAGCACAGCTTCTTCGTCGAAGGCTCGGGGACGGCCAGCGGTGGGTGTTAATGTGGTGCTCATTCATCCACTCTACGTCTATTCGTGGATATTTAGAACCCACCGGTATCAAAACAATCGTGTGCCGTTCAGGACGCTTCGTTGGTGAAAAAATGGAAGGAAAGACCGATGACCAGTTCCTTAGACAATGTTGAAGCCATCACCGTGTTCTCGGATGATGTTCCGGCATCCCGAGAGTTTTACACGAAAGTGTTTGCAGCGCCCATCCTGTTTGAAGACGAGGTGTCGGTCGCACTGCGAATCGGTGCGATCGTGATCAACGTCTTAGCGCGAAGCGAAGCCCCAGCGTTGATAGCGCCCGAGCCGATCGCAGAAGCGGGAGCAGCGGCATCCGTAATGCTGACGGTGAATGTGACCGATGTGGATGCTGTCTGCGCCACCCTGAAGAAACACGGCGTCGAGCTCGTCAATGGTCCGATTGATCGGCCCTGGGGTCGCCGCACTGCAGTGTTTCTCGACCCGTCTGGGTTGCCGTGGGAGGTCGCTCAGGAGCTGGGTTAGCCCTCGCGCGTTCCTCCAGAAGTGCGCTCGATCTTCAGCATGACGAGTGCACCGACGATCAGCACAGGGCCGACGAGGCGGGCGATCTGAGTGAGAAATTCGACCCCACTGGCAAGGCCGCTCGCGAACTGTGAGGCGAGCGGAAAACCGATCGACTGCGCTGCCCAATAAAGATTGGGGATCACGAAGTTGCCCAGAACGAATCCCACGATGAGTAGGCCGAGCCCGGTCCAGAACGCAATCTTGGGGCGAAGTAGTTGATCGATCATCCGTGGCTCCTGTGTTTCGTGGGCGTAACAGTTTCAGGCTAACCCGCCGAGAGTCTGCGGCGCAGCAGAAGTGAACAATCCTAATGACGTGGGGCGGGGTTAGGTTTAATGCATGACTCCGTTGCAGGCGCGCATCATCTCCGAACTGAACACCCAAGCTTCGATCGACCCTGCTGGTCAGATCCGCAGGCGTATCGAGTTTCTTAAGGAATATCTGACGGCCTCCCACGCCAAGGGACTCGTGTTGGGCATCAGCGGCGGGCAAGATTCGTCGCTCGCCGGGCGAATCTGTCAGCTTGCCGTCACGGAACTGCGCGCGGAGGGCGCCGAGGCGCAGTTTGTGGCCGTCCGGCTGCCGCACGGGGTGCAGCACGACGAAGACGATGCGCAATTGGCGCTCGACTTTATTGAAGCCGACCGCGAAGTCACCTTCAACATCCAGCGGGCCGTTGACGGTATCGCCGCAGAGTTCGCGGATGCGATGGGCGAGCCCATCACTGACTTCAACAAGGGCAACGTGAAAGCACGCGAGCGCATGGTGGCGCAGTATGCAATCGCCGGGCAGCTTGGCTACCTCGTGGTCGGAACCGACCATGCGGCCGAAGCCGTCACAGGATTCTTCACCAAGTTCGGAGACGGTGGTGCCGACGTGCTGCCCCTCACGGGGCTCACCAAGCGCCAGGGCAAGCAACTGCTCAAGCACCTCAACGCTCCCGAGCGTCTGTACGAAAAGGTGCCGACCGCAGACCTGCTCGACCACACACCAGGGCAAGCCGACGAAGCCAATCTCGGTGTCACCTACGAGCACATTGACGACTACCTCGAGGGCCTCGAGGTGCCGGCCGAGGCGGCTGCCGATATCGAGCAGAAGTTCCTCGACACTCGCCACAAGCGTGCGGTGCCGGTGTCGATGTACGACGAGTGGTGGACTGAATAGCCGGAGCGTTTTCCGCACGCTCTAGCTACACTGGATTTCATGGGGAAATCTCACGACACGGTGACGGTCGCTGGGGCTGACGCGAGCTTCGGCGTCCGAGTCGACTCCCTTGCCGTCCACATCGATGACGTGCCGCTCTTAGAATCGGTTTCGTTCGACATCCCGCCAGGCACTGCAGCGGCTATCACCGGTGCCAACGGGGCCGGGAAAACCACGTTGCTGCGAGTGCTCGCTGGCCTGATTGCGCCAACAACGGGAAGCGCGCACGTTGGTGAGCTGCCAGCGGATGAGCGGAGCCCGGCTTTTCGGCGAATGGTGGCGGGTCATATCGGCCACACCTCGTTCGCCCGCGATCTCACCCTCGACGAGCAACTGACCATGGTCGGCGTCTCGTGGGGCGCGGAGGTTCCTGCCGCTCGCGAGCGAGCCGCAGTGCTGCTCGATGACTTCGGCCTGACCCGACTGCGAACGCGTTTTGCCCACGAGCTTTCATCGGGTCAAACACAAATGTTCTCGCTGGCGCTCGCGATCGCACGGCCCTTCGACGTGCTGCTGCTCGACGAGCCAGAGCAGCGACTCGACAAGGAACGCCGAAGCCAGGTCGCCCGCGTCCTGAGAGGTCTCGTCGCTGAGGGCACGACATTGCTCTTTGCCTCGCACAACGCGAAACTGATCGACGCTGTGAGCGACAGCACTGTTGCGTTGACACGCTCGTAATGGCATCCGATCCGACGCTGCGGCGTCTGCAGCAACTGCGCCGCGACCGGCAGGCACAGAGTGAGAGCGAACTCACGTACGTGATCTATGTGAGCGTGTTGCTTCTGCTCATCGTTGGCGTACCCATTATTCGGATGGCGGTGCTTGGCCTTGCCTCTCCCGACGTGATGGCCCTAGTGGCGAGCCCAACTGCGCCGGTGGTGCTCTCCGCGATCACCGGGTTGCTCTTTGCCGGGCTTGTCGTGGTCGGACGCACTCGCGGGCCAGCGCTCATGGATCCGTTCCGCAGCAACGTCGTCGCGAGCAATCATCTGCCTCGCCGTCACACACTGCGGCGTCCGTTTCTTATCTCTGCCTCACAACTCGTGGTGGCGCTCACGGCTGTCGCGCTGATTCTCGCTTCTGCGTTGACGATGGCGGGCGCAGCGACAGCGCTCTCCGTGATCGTATTTGTGGCGGCGACAGTGCTGCTCGGCATTCTCGCCTCAATTGCGTGGCTGCTGGGTCAGAGTCTGTCGACGCGCACCTCACAACGGGTTGCGGCGGCGCTCGCAGTGGCGTCATTGGGTATGGCAACGATTCCGGGTGGACTGGCCGCAACGCCGTGGGGGTGGTTTGCACTGCTCTATCCGAGTTCCGCGCTTCCGGCCTGGCCAGCGTTCGTGGCGTTGGTGGTGATGGTGATCGTCGCTGCGTTCGCTATCCCGCGACTCTTGGACAGCATCCGCGGTGCTGAATTGAGAGCTCAGGCGCAGCGCTGGAGCAGCGCCGCCACGTTCAGTGCGACAGCCGATCTTGCGGGAGCATTCGCAGAGTTTCGGAGTCTTCCGACCGTGGGTCGTCGTTGGAGAGCAGTGAGAAATGCACCGGTGCCGGTCGTGATGTTCGTCCGCGACCTCGTTGGCTCGTTGCGTTCACCCGAACGCGCGATCGTGGCCGCACTGTCGTTGCTCGCCGCAGGGGTCTTGCTTGCGAGCACAAGCGCCGTGCCCGCAACGGTTGCGTGGGTACCGGCCCTACTCGGCGGAATCATTGCGTTTCTCGCGCTCGGCGTGTGGAGCGATGGCTTTCGCCACGCCTCCGATACCGCTGTCGCAGTGCCGGTTTACGGGTTCGGCGTAGCGAACGAGTTCGCACTGCACGCGGTGCTGCCGGCGGTGGGGGTCATCGTTTTCGTGGGTTCGGGAGCTCTGGCCGCTAGCGCTACCGGTGCGTCGCTCCTGAGCGTTGCTCTGGCGGTCGTATTCGCGCTATTTGTCATCACCGTTCGAATGATGCATGCCACGAAGGGACAGATGCCGATCGAACTCCTCGCACCTATCCCTACCGCGGCAGGAGACCTTTCTGGCGTGCTGATCGTGCTCTGGCAGGCTGACGCGGTGCTGCTCGTCAGCGTCGCGAGCATCGTGTTGGCCTCAAGTTGGCTCAGCGCACCGCTGCTCTTCGCAATGCTTCCGATTGCCAGCACAATCGTGCTCTGGCTGGCGAGTCGAAACATCGCTGCTGCTCGCTGACGAGGAGACTTCCCGATCAGCGCGCTGACGGGCGCGTCACATCCACCATCCAGGCGTAGTTGAAGGCTCTTTCGCGCCAGGCGTCGTAGCGACCGGAGACGCCGCCGTGGCCCGCGGCCATCTCGGTCTTGAGTAGAGCATCCGCTCCCACTTCACGCAGTCGGGCAACCCATTTGGCGGGCTCGACGTAAAGCACGCGGGTGTCGTTGAGGGAGGTCACCGCGAGGATGCGCGGGTAGTGGGTGTCGTGCACGTTCTCGATGGGGGAGTACGACTTCATGTAGTAGTAGACCTCCTCGTTGTGCAGGGGGTCGCCCCATTCATCCCACTCGATGACCGTCAGCGGCAGCGAGGGGTCAAGGATCGACGTGAGCGGGTCAACGAACGGGACGACCGCGAGGATGCCCGAGAACAGTTGCGGGGCAAGGTTCGCGACGGCTCCCATGAGCAGGCCGCCGGCGCTTCCGCCCTCCGCAACGAGGCGATCGCTTGAGGTGACATCGGTGTCGATGAGGTGATGGGCGCACGCGACAAAGTCGGTGAACGTGTTGCGCTTGTGCAGCTTCTTGCCGCCCTCGTACCAAGTGCGGCCCAGTTCGCCACCGCCGCGCACGTGGGCGACAGCGAACACCATGCCGCGGTCGAGCAGGCTCAGGCGGGCAGCGGTGAAGCTCGGGTCAATGCTGATCTCGTACGAGCCGTAGCCGTAGAGCACGGTCGGTGCCGGGGTTCCGGGCACCACGAGGTCGTTGCGGTACACGAGCGAGATCGGCACGCGCGTTCCGTCGGAGGCAGTGGCCCACTCGCGACGCTGGGTGTAGAGCGCTGGATCAAAGCGGCCGAGCACCGGCTGCTGTTTGCGCACGACCAGCTCATTGTCATCCACGAGGTAGTCGTAGACGATCGTCGGGGTCACGAAACTGCCATAGCTGAGACGGATGCTCGGCTGATTCCATTCGGGGTTGGAGCTGAGGCCCACGGTGAAGAGTTCGTCGTCGAACTTCAGTTCATGCGGAATATCTTCGTAGCGCCCGCCATGCTTCGGAACGATCGCAATCGCCACGCGCGTGAGACCCTCGCGGCGGTACTCGATGGCCACGAAATCCTTGAAGGCATCCACGCCCTCGAGGCGCACGGCTTCATTGTGGGGGAGGATCACGCGGCGCTCGCCGAGGGGATCCGCCGCCGCAACGCTCACGAGCTCGAAGTTGATCGCATCCTTGTTGTGCACAATCAGTAGACGATCCTGCGTGCCAACCACCACATGCTCAACGTCGTATTCGACACCCACTTCGCGCGGCCAGACAACCTCGAACTCACCGGTCGGGTCGCTCGTGTCGAGCAGTCGCGTCTCACTCGTCAGGCGCGAACCCGCTTCGATCGCCAAAAACTTGCCACTGCGTGAGCGACCTACGCCGACCCAGAAACTCTCGTCGGGCTCATGAAACACCTGCACCGCGGATGCCGCGGCAGTGCCCAGTTCGTAGCGCCAGACCGTATCGGGGCGCCACGCATCATCAACCGTCGTGTAGAAGACGTACTTGCCTGTGGCGTCCAGAAGCGCGCCGCCCGCGGTGCCCGGAATCTCGTCAGGAAGGTCATCGGCGGAGCTGAAGCGGATGACGGCGGTCGCGTCGGCGGGACCGCTCGTGTCGGTGCCCTCCGCAGCGGCGTCACCGAGCTGGCGCACGCGCAACGTGTACCGCTCGTCGCCCTCGATGTCGACTCCATAAAGCAACAGGGTTCCGTCGTCGCTGAGCGAGAACGAGCCCAGGCTGAAGAATTCGTGACCCTCAGCTTCGACGTTGTCGTCGAGAAGGATCTGCTCGCCGGGGAGCGTGGTGGGAGCGGCGGCGTCACCGGCCGCAGGCTCGCCAATCGTCGGCGGAGTCCAGTCGTCATCGCTTGCGATCGGTGCGCGGCAGTGGATCGCGTACTGCTTGCCCTCCTCGGTGCGACTGAAATACCACCACTGGCCGCGACGAACCGGAACACTCAGATCGGTCTCCTGCGTGCGGGCCTTGATCTCTTCAAAGATCTGCTCTTGCAACACGCTGAGGTGACTCGTGCGCGCCGCGGTGAAAGCATTCTCGGCATGGAGATGCGCGAGGGTGTCGGGGCTCTCTTTGTCGCGCATCCACTCGTAATTGTCGACGTAGTGGTCGCCATGCTGGATGCGTTCGGTAGGAACCTTTGCGGCTTCAGGTGGGGTGAACATGCCTTCAGCGTATGCCCGATTTCTGCGAAGCGGGCATGCCAGCGAAGTGAAACCGGTCGGAAAACTGCTACTCGAGGAACCCGCGCAGCAGCAGAGCCGTTCCGGCCAGGTGCTCGCTCATGGCCTGCGCCGCGGCATCCGGACGCCCAGTGAGGATGGCGATCGCAATCTGCTCGTGTTGAGTATTCGAGTGCGCGATGTTGGGCCCGAGCGAGGGGATGCTGTCGAGCAACTCGTTCACGCGCATCCGCACATCGGCGATGAGCGGAGTGAGAGATGCCGAACCCGCGAGTTCGCCTACCATGAGGTGAAAGCGCGAATCTAGGCGTCGGTATTCTTCATCGCTCGCGGCGTTGGCGTTGCTGAGACTCTCCCAGAGAAGTTCTCGCTCGGAGGGAGTAAGGGCGCGGCCTGCAGCAGCGCGCGCACCACCGACCTCGAGGATCTCCCGCAGCGTGAGAGTGTCTTCGATGACTTCGGGAGTGAGCTGGCGGGCAGCCGCAACCGGGTCGCCCGAGGCGGTTCCAGGAGTGTGCGTGGGGAGAGTTTCGCTGACGAAGGTGCCACCATAGCGACCGCGACGAGACACCAAATAGCCAGCGTCACTCAGCGAAGCGATAGCATCCCGAACCGTATCGCGACTGACGGAGAGCATCGTGGCGAGCTCTCGTTCGGCAGGCAATCGCTCTCCGGGAGCGACTAAGCCGAGGCGCACTGTCTGGAGGAGGCGCTGAACGGTCTCCTCGAAGGAGTTGCCGCCGCGCACCGGGCGCAGCAGCAACTCTCCGTGGAGACCGGTCGGCTCATCCATTACAGCGGTGTTGTGTAGGCGGAGCTGATTCCGCCATCGACGATGAATGTCGACGCGGTGATGAATGACGAGTCATCGCTGGCGAGGAATGCAACGGCGGCAGCGAGTTCGTCAGCTTCAGCGAAGCGTCCCATGGGGATGTGGACGAGGCGGCGAGCGGCACGTTCAGGATCCTTCGCAAATAGCTCTTGGAGGAGGGGAGTGCTCGTGGGGCCGGGGCAGAGTGCATTGACTCTAATTCCCTCCCGGGCGAACTGCACGCCCAACTCACGGCTCATCGCCAGCACGCCACCCTTAGATGCCGTGTATGAAATCTGGCTGGTCGCCGATCCCATGATAGCGACGAAGGATGCCGTGTTAATGATCGAGCCCTTGCCCTGGGCGACCATGTGGCGAAGCGCGGCGCGGCAGCAGAGGTAAACCGACTTGAGGTTGACGTCTTGCACTTTCTCCCACGCGGGCAATTCGGTGGTGACGATCGAGTCGTCCTCGGGCGGTGAGATTCCAGCGTTGTTGAAGGCGATGTCGACTGACCCGTAGGTGCTCGCGGTGGTGTCGAAGAGCTCATTGACTTGGGCTTCATTCGTCACATTGACCTTGATGAAATGGCCGCCCACGAGCTCAGCGGCAGCGAGCCCCGTTGTCTCATCCATGTCACCGATGATGACAGTCGCACCTTCGGCGGCGAAACGACGTGCGGTAGCAAGACCGATACCGCTCGCTCCGCCGGTGATGACGGCGACCTTGCCAGCGAGGCGCTGTGTGAGGTCAATAGGGGTGATGCTCATTCGGTGCTCCTTGAATAGGAAGGGGTGAATTTGTCAGTCGACGGCGATGAAAACATTTTTGGTTTCGGTGAAGTTCAGTGGCGCATCGGGGCCGAGCTCGCGACCGAGACCGGACTGCTTGAATCCGCCGAAAGGGGTCGAGTACCGCACGGAGGAGTGCGAGTTGACTGACAGGTTGCCGGCTTCCACGCCGCGAGAAACGCGGATGGCGCGGCTGACATCGCGCGTCCAGATGGAGCCAGAGAGCCCGTACTCAGAATCGTTGGCCAACTGCATCGCATCGGACTCGTCATCGAACGGAAGCACCGTTACTACCGGCCCGAAAATCTCGTCGGTCACGCAACGGTCGCTGCGTGACTCTGGAGTCAGCACGGTAGGCGCGAACCAGAAGCCTGGGCCGTCTGGCGCGCTGCCGCGGAACGCGACTGGCGCATCCGCTGGAACGTAAGACTGCACCGAAGCCAAGTGCTTGGCGGAGACCAGCGGGCCCATTTCGGTCGCTTCGTCATGGGGGTCACCAACGCGCACACCAGCAACGGCAGGCTCGAGAAGTTCCATGAAGCGGTCGTAGGCGCTGCGTTCGACGAGGATGCGGCTGCGGGCGCAGCAATCCTGGCCCGCGTTTTCGAAGACTCCGTAGGGTGCCGCAGCGGCCGCCTTTTCTAGGTCGGCATCCGCGAACACGATGTTGGCACTCTTGCCGCCGAGCTCGAGCGTGACGCGCTTCACTTGGTCAGCGCAGCCGGCCATGATCTGCTTGCCAACGGCGGTCGACCCGGTGAAGACAACTTTGCGCACCGTGGGGTTGGTCACGAAGCGCTCGCCGACGACGGAACCCTTGCCGGGGAGTACCTGGAACAGTCCTTCGGGCAGGCCAGCTTCAAGAGCGAGTTCACCGAGGCGGATGCTCGTGAGTGGCGTCCACTCGGCAGGCTTAAGCACCACGGCATTGCCGGCCGCGAGGGCCGGAGCGAATCCCCACGCCGCGATCGTCATCGGAAAGTTCCATGGCGTAATCACGCCAACAACGCCGAGCGGCTCGTGAAAGGTGAGGTTGATACCGCCAGCTACGGGAATCTGCTGGCCGAACATCCGCTCGGGGGCCGCAGCGTAATAGTTGAGAACGTCGCGCACGTGGCCGGCTTCCCACCGAGCCTGCGAGATCGGATGCCCGGAGTTGCTGACCTCCATCGCGGCAAGATTCTCGAGGTCGCCGTCGACGGTCGCGGCGAAGCGACGCAGCATGAGGGCCTTGTCGGCGGGGGAGACGCGCGCCCACGCCTTCTGGGCGACGGCGGCGCTAGCGATTGCCGCATCCGTCGCTTCGATATCGAGGAGTTCGACCGAACCTATCTCGGCCTCAGTTGCGGGGTTGATGACGGTGTAAGTGCTCACGCGAGAGCCTTTCGGTAGTGGCGGGCCGCTTCGACGAGACCCTCGAACAGTCGGATGTCTTCTGGCGCTGCCTCGGGATGCCATTGCACGGCAACCACGAAGGTCGCCGACGGCAGTTCGACAGCTTCAATAACGTCGTCGCTCGTGCGCGCCGTGACGACGAGTCCGTCGGCGAGGCGATCGATTGCTTGGTGGTGGTAGAGGGGCACGACGAGGGGGTCGGTTTGCCCGCCGAGCACCTGATCGATCTGCGAATCGGCTTCGATGGCGACGGGAAGGTGGCTGAAGTTGCCGCCACCTAGTTGATAGTTTCCGTGGCCGACGACTTCAGGAAGGTGCTGGTGAAGGGTGCCACCGAGAGCAACATTGAGCACTTGAGCACCCCGACAAATGCCGAGGAATGGCAGGTCGGCGTCGAGTGCTTGGCGCATGAGCTCGTCTTCCCACGCATCACGATCGAGTCGAGGTTCGTCGGTTGTCGGGTGGGGTTCTTGGCCATAGCGCGCTGGGTCGAAGTCTTTGCCCCCGGTGATGATGAGGCCGTCGAGCCCCTGAAGCACCCGGCGGGCGATTTCTGGGCTTACCGGCTGCGGCGGAAGAAGCACCGCGATACCGCCAGCGCGAGTGACAGCCTCGAAGTAGGCCTTCGGCAAAAACGCTGCCGGAACATCCCACACGCCCGTTTGCGCTTGTTCGAGGTAGGTGGTCAGGCCGATAAGGGGCCGATCAGAGTCGCTCAAAGCCGCGCACCTTTTCCCAGTCAGTCACTGCCGAGTCAAAGGCAGCCAATTCGATAGCGGCGTAGTTGAGGTAGTGGTCGACTACTTCATCGCCGAAAGCTTCGCGGGCGAAAGTGGATGCTGCGAAGAGTTCCGTAGCTTCCCGCAGTGATGCAGGCACCCGAGGAACATCGCTCGTGTACGCGTTGCCTTCGAAGGCATCGTCGAGCTCAAGCTCGTTGTCGATTCCATAGAGCCCAGCGGCGATGAGGGCGCTAACGGCCAAATACTGGTTCACGTCGCCGCCAGGAACGCGGTTCTCGACCCGCATTCCGTGTCCTTGGCCAACGACTCGCAGTGCACACGTGCGGTTGTCGAGGCCCCATGCCAGAGCCGTGGGGGCAAAGCTTCCCGGAACGTAGCGCTTGTAGGAGTTGATATTGGGAGCGGAGAACAGCGTGAGTTCGCGCATGACCGCGAGCTGGCCGGCAATAAAATGACGGAACATTTTTGACATGCCGTGTTCGGCATCCTTATCGGCAAAGACGGCGGTTCCGTCTGTTCCTCGCAGGCTGATATGGATGTGGCAGCTATTGCCTTCCTTCTCGTTGTACTTTGCCATGAAGGTGAGGCTCTTGCCGTGCGCATCGGCGATTTCCTTCGCGCCATTCTTGTAGATCGAGTGGTTGTCGCACGTATCAAGGGCTGAGGCGTAGCGGAAGCCGATCTCTTGCTGGCCAGGGTTGCATTCGCCCTTCACCCCTTCGCAGTACATGCCGGCGCCATCCATGCCGTTACGGATGTCGCGAAGCAGTGGTTCCATGCGCGTCGACGCCAGCACGTTGTAGTCGATGTTGTAGTCGGTGGCTGCTGAAAGTTCGCGGTAGCCCTTCTTCCAGGCCTCGCGGTAACTGTCGTCAAAGACGATGAATTCGAGTTCAGTGGCAACAAAAGTGTCGAGCCCGCGCTCGGCGAGACGCTCGAGTTGAGCTTTCAGGATCTGGCGAGGGGATGGCGCGACTGGGGTTTCGTCGTGCCACTTCAGGTCAGCGGTGACGAGCGCAGTGGCCACGAGCCACGGGGCGCGGCGCAGGGTTCCCAAATCGGGCACCATGACCATGTCGCCGTAGCCGCGCGACCAGCTCGACATTGCGTAGCCCTCGACGGTGTTCATGTCGACATCAACGGCGAGCAAATAGTTGCAACACTCAGCGCCGTGCGCCGCGGCATCCTCAAGGAAGAGTCTCGCCGAGAGACGCTTGCCCACCAGGCGCCCCTGCATGTCGGTGAAAGCCACGAGAACCGTGTCGATTGCGCCGCTTGCGACGTCGTCGGTCAATTCGTCGAGCGTGAGGTTGCCTGAGCTGGGGGACATTAACTTCTCCTCATTAAGCAAGTCAAATGGTGCGCTTTCCGACCATTAGAACACACCCACGCCGGTGTTGCTCGAAAATCTTCCCCATTACCGCGGGAAATTTCTGTGGATTATGTCTAGTCAACAACCATTGATAACCGTATAGTCATCGCAAGGATTCTCCCAGCATTGTGTGATCGACCCGTCGGTGCACGCAACCAGACTGCAAAGGAAACAGGATGTCCAAAGACACACTGAACGTCTCCGGGGTGAAATACACGACGGCTGCGGCCGGGTATTTCGAGAAACGCACACTCAAACGCACGGCGGGAATCTGGGGACTGTGGGGTCTCGCGGTCGCCGCGGTCATCTCCGGTGACTTCTCTGGCTGGAACTTTGGAATCGGCTTCGCGGGCTTCGGCGGGATGCTGATTGCCTTCGCCCTGCTGATCTTCATGTATTACGGCATGATCTTTAGCATCGGAGAAATGGCATCCGCCATGCCCCACACCGGTGGAGCCTATTCCTTTGCTCGCGCTGCGATGGGCCCGTGGGGCGGTTTCGTCACGGGGCTCGCTGAGACGATTGAATATGTGGCTACTACGGCCGTCATCGTATATTTCTCGGCTGGCTATGCCGACTTCATTACGAGTGAGCTCTTGGGCTTCTCGCTGCCGGCGCCAGTGTGGTGGCTGATTCTGTACATCGTTTTCATCGGGCTCAACTCGGCCGGCGCCGCGATTTCCTTTAAATTTGCGATCATCGTGGCGATTGTTTCGATCACCATCCTGCTCGTCTTCTCGGTCATGGCAGCATTTTCTGGTCTCTTCAGCTGGGACAACTTGTTCAATATCGAGGCAGACCCTGGGCAATCATCCTTCTTGCCTCATGGCATCGTGCCGATCCTCTTTGCCCTTCCCTATGCGATGTGGTTCTTCTTGGGAATCGAAGAGCTGCCACTTGCCGCAGAAGAGGCTCACGACCCTGTCCGCGACATCCCCAAGGCCGGTTTGATCGCCCGCACTACGCTGATCATTACGGGTCTTTTGGTGCTCTTCCTCAACACGGGAATCGTTGGTGCCTCCGAGATTTCTACGTCGGGAGAGCCCCTACTCGATGGATTCCGTGCGATCGTCGGAGACCAAGCAGCGGCGGCCCTCGCACTGTTTGCACTCATCGGGCTATTCGCGTCGTTGCAGGGGATCATGTTTGCTTACGGACGCAACATGTACTCGCTGTCTCGCGCAGGCTATTACCCGAAATTCTTGTCGCTCACTGGTAAGCGCCAGACTCCCGCTGTTGCACTTCTGGTGGGTGCGATTATCGGCTACGTCGCCTTGGTTCTCGTTGACAGCCTCGGCGGCGCCGATGGCGTCGCGGGTGCAATCGTCTTGAACATCGCGGTGTGGGGCGCTGTTATCGCTTACGTACTTCAGATGGTGTCGTTCCTGATTCTGCGCAAGAAATACCCGAACGCAAATCGCCCCTACCGCAGCCCCTGGGGTGTTCCCGGAGCTATTATCGGCGGCGTTCTTTCGTTGGCGATCTTCTTCGGCTTCTTCATCAACGAGCCCGCTCGTCCGGCGATCGGCGCCATCGCTGTGGTCTACATCGTGATGCTTGCGATTTTCGGGCTCTACGGTCGCAAGCGCCTCGTGCTCTCGCCTGAAGAGGAATATGCAATCTCCGGTGGGCTCCACGGGGATCCGCAGAAAGAGGGGTATGGCGGTGCCGTCGAGGAAGAGCTTCTCGCTACTGACGGTCGGGACGAGCCCCGCAGCTAGGACGAGTTCCGCAACAGATTAGCTCTGAGCTTCCCGTCGCCCGCAAACATCCGGTCGGCGGGAAGCTCAGCTAGTGCGTGTGCGCCGACGGCGGTGAATGCGATCATGGAACCACCCCAATGATCGGAGCCTCGGATGCCACACCCCCTCGTTACCGCGAGCGAACTTGCCGCGCTACTCGACAATGCGGCCACGGGTGGCACGCCGGTGAGAGTTTTGGATGTGCGGTGGAGCCTCGGCGGCCCCGCCGGGCTACCTCTCTATAGCAAGGGTCATATTCCGGGCGCGGTGTATGTCGACCTCGATACCGAGCTTGCCGGCCACGGTGAACCTGAGGAGGGGCGTCATCCGTTGCCTACTGCCGCGGACTTTCAGGCTGCTGCCCGCCGCTGGGGCCTCAATGCTGGCGACACCGTCGTTATCTACGACAACTGGAACAGTCTTGCCGCCTGCCGCGCGTGGTGGCTGCTGCGTTACATGGGGGCTGCAGATGTGCGGGTGCTCGACGGTGCGCTCCCGGCGTGGACTGCGGCCGGGCATCCGCTCACTGAAGGAACCGACGACATGACGAATGCCACCCCGGGTTCGATTAGCCTCAGCGCCGGGCACGAACCTGTACTCAACGCCGATGATGCCGCCTCGCTTCCCGAGAGTGGCGTGCTTCTCGATGCGCGCGCGGGGGAGCGCTATCGCGGCGAGACTGAGCCGATCGATCCGCGCGCCGGTCACATCCCCGGGGCGATCAGCGCACCGACCTCCGGCAATCTGGATGATGCCGGCCACTTCCTCGATTCCGACACGTTGCGGGAGCGGTACGTGGCGCTCGGTGTCGATGTTGATCGTGCAGTAGGCGTGTATTGCGGCTCTGGTGTCACAGCGGCTCACGACGCTCTCGCGCTGACTGTCGCAGGCTTCCGACCGGCACTCTTTCCCGGCTCATGGTCGGCGTGGGCTAATCAACCTGAGCGTCCGGTCACCACCGGCGCGACGCCGTAGCTGGGGCATCCGCTCGGAGCATCTCGCTTCGCTCCTCTTAAATACGAAGGGCCCCAACACCACCACGGTATTGGGGCCCTTCGATCAGGGGTGTTACGAAATCACATCCTGCAGCAGTTCTTCGTTGAGGTCCTTGCGAACCAGCGACACGATGTAGCCGATCACGAAGGCGATAAACGGTGATAGCACGAGGAACCAGCCGAAGGCGTTGAGTCCGAACGCGGTGACAGTCGGGTCGACGCCAGCAGCGAGCGTGAGGTCACCGGCGAGGAGGCCGAAGCGTGACATCAGCAGGTACTCGGCGAGAACGAGACCAATGAACGCCAGGATCGGCGCAATCATGGTGACGAAGATGTTTTCGGTGCCCTTGTTCTGCAGGAAGAAGCGGATGATCGCGACGCAGACGAGCGCTTCGATCAGCACGATCGCCACGACGGCAAGGCCACTGAACCAGAAGAACATGTTGCCAACGGGGTCGAGCTGGAAGGCGGCGAACAGCACGATCACGACGCCGCTAATGATCGACACGATGATGGATGCGCGGCCAGGAGCTCCGCGACCGTTCACGGTTCCCACCGAACTCGAGATCACGCCACCGCGACCGAGGGCGAAGAGGTAGCGGCTTGCGGCGTTCTGGAAGGCGAGCAGTCCGGCGAACAGACTCGAGAGCACGAGGATGCTCATGAGCGTTGCAAGCCACGGTCCGACGTATTCGCTGGCGAGAGTGAAGAGCACGGCGGCGGGGTCTTCGAGGCCGGCTGAACGTTCGAGCGTCTGGTCGATTACGTTCGAGGCACCCATGCCGGTGACTAGGGCGAAAGCGGTGAAGGCGAAGAGCACGGTGATGAGGCCGACCGCGAGGTAGGTCGCACGGGGTACTGCGCGCTTCGGGTCTTTGCTTTCTTCGCCGTAGATGGCGGTGGCTTCGAAGCCGATGAAGGAAGCGAACGCGAAAGCGAAGGCGATTCCGGCCGAGCCGGCGAGGCCGCCAGCCATGATGAGGTCGGGCGAGAACGATGCAGCCCAGTTGAGGCCCTCGGGGCCGCCATCGGCGAGGATCGCAACGGCGGCGATCACGAGCACAATGAGCTCGGCGAGCATCAATACGCCGAGCACCTTGGCGCCGACGTCAACGCGAGCGAGCGACAGCCCGGTGACGACAACCCAGGCGAGTAATGTCCACGCCCACCAGGGGAGGAGTCCGACCTGTCCGGCCATGACTCCACCAAAGAAGCCGTAAATGGCGAGCTGGATGGTGAGGTACGCGAGTACGGAAACGAACGAGGATGCGATTCCGGCGTTGCGCCCGAGTCCGCGGCCGACGTACGCAAAGAATGCACCGGTGTTGGTGACGCGTTGGCTCATCGCGGCGTAGCCGACGCTGAACAGGAGAAGCACGATGCCGGCGAAGAGGTACGCGCCGGGGGCGGCGGCGCCGTTGCCGAGAACGATAGCGACGGGTACTGCGCCGGTCATGCCGACGAGTGGTGCGGCTGCTGCCACAACAAAGAAGACGATTCCGATTACGCCGAGTCGCCCTTTGCGCAGGGTCCGATCGGGGCTTTCCTGGGATTTTTGGTCAAGCGCCATAGTGAAACTCCTCGTTGAGTTCTCAATCAATGTCGTCCGTATCCGAACGAGTTGGGTACAACAATGGCGAAGACAGGGTGACTTAGTCAAGGGTTTCCGGAAATTCATTCGGATACGAACTGTTTTGGGCTACACTCTGGCGCATGACCGAACTCAACGGATTTCTTCCTCCACTCACCCCTCAAGGGTCAAGTTCGCTCGTGCCGAAGATGCCCTGGTACTACTCGGGAACGCTGCTCACTGTCGAGTATCTGACCGATCCAGCCAACGTACGTGCGATCCTCCCCGACGATATTGACCTCGCCCCCGAGCAGCCTGGCGCTGTTGCCATCGTGTGGGCAGACTGGCAGTCCTGCAGCACAGGCGGCCTCGAACTGCTCGACCCTGTTCGCGCTCAATACCTCGAAGCCTTCATGGTGGTGCGTTGCTCGCACAAGGGCATCGTGTACAGCCGTTGCGTCGCCATCTGGGTCAACAAAGACTTCGCCATCGGCCGCGGTTGGTTCCAGGGCTACCCCAAGAAGCTCGGCAACATTGCCGTTACTCGAGTCTTCAACACGGGCAAAGCAACCCCCAAGCTCGAGAACGGTGGCCAATTCGGCGCCTCCATCGCGGCGTACGATCACCGGCTCGCGTCGGCCGTCGTCACTCTTCGCGAACCCGCCGAGAGCAACGGCTTCGTCAACGGCCACAAGATGCTGCACAGCCGCTTCATGCCCTCCATCAGCAAGGATGCCGGCATGTCGCTTGACCAGCTCATCACCATGGGTGGCACCGACGTTGAAATTGGCGAGACCTGGAAGGGTGACGCTGAGCTGCACCTGGGCGACTCGCAGTGGGATGAACTTCACTCGATCCTGCCCGTGCAAGAAATCCTCGGCGGCTACTACCGTGAGATCGGTGTCACCTTCAACGGTGGCGAACTCGTAGAGGACCGCTCGAACGCGATCTAAGTTCCTTCACCGCACAGAAGAGCCCCGCCGAGAACTTCGGCGGGGCTCTTCTGCGCCCCGACGGCTTCGCGACCCCATCGCCGAGCGGATTATTCCAGCGAGGCCTTTCGTCGTCTGAGAAACTGTTCGCATGACAGCTGAGCGCCTGCGGGCAATGTTGGTGACGGGGATGTCCGGCGTGGGTAAGTCGACCGTGTTGGCCGCGCTCCGTCAGCGCGGGATCGACACTGTCGATACCGACGAGGGAAACTGGATCGAGGATGTCGACGGTGAGCCCTTGTGGAGCATCCCACGGATGACAGCGCTGCTCGACCGGCCACGCGATCGCCCCCTGGCTGTGCAGGGCACCGTGGCAAATCAGGGCCAGCTCTATCACCGCTTCGATGCCGTTGTTCTGCTCACCGCACCGCAGGCCGTAATCCTCGAGCGGCTCCGAACCCGAACATCGAATGACTATGGAAAATCTCCTGCCGAGCGTTCGAAAGTCGAGCAGGAAATTCGTGACGTCGAACCCCTGCTGCGCATTGGAGCAACTCACGTGATTGACGCGTCGGCTCCGCTAGTGGAAGTCGTCGAGGCTGTTGAGCGCATCATTCGAGGGCGTGACATCGCACCTGCAGAGTGAGCGACCGGTGTTAGGCCGGAGCCGACCCACCAACCGAGTCCGCGCCAGAGGCTCCACTCGAGCGGGGCTTAGTAGTCGGCGAAGTACTCGTCGATCTCCCACTGGCTAATATCACGCGTCGTCTTGTCGGCGACAGAGTCTTCGTAGCGCATCACTTCATCGCGCTTCAGCACGCTGAAGACATCAATCACAGTGCTGCCCAGGGTCTCGCGCATCACCGTGTCGGCGTCGAGAGCGTCTAGGGCGGCGCTGAGGGTCATCGGCAAGATCGGTGCAGACTCGTCCTCGTAGGCCCAACCTGCGACTGCTGCGGGTGCCGTGAGCTTGCGCTTGATGCCATCAAGGCCAGCAGCCAGAGTGGATGCGATCAGCAGATACGGGTTCGCGGCCGGGTCGCCGAGGCGGACTTCTAGTCGCGTGCCCGCGCCGCGCTCGGGCGGTACCCGCAGCATTGCGCTGCGGTTGTCGTGGCCCCAGTTGGCGCGGTAGGGGGCCAGAGTGTCCGGGCCGAGGCGCTTGTAGGCGTTGACGGTGGGGTTCGAGAGTGCTGCGAGTGATCCGGCGTGGGCGAGGATTCCACCGATCATGTGGTTGGCGGTCTCTGAGAGCCCAGCGCCGCCATCCGACATGATGTTGTTGCCGTCACTGTCGACGACGGAGAAGTGCAGGTGGAAGCCGCTGCCGCCTTCGTCGTCCCAGGGCTTGCCGACGAAGAGGGCGTGCTTGCCGGTGCGGGCGACGATGTCGCGCACGGCAGTCTTGAAGAGGAAGGTGCGGTCGGCGGCATCCAGTGCCTCGCTGTGCCAGAGATTGATTTCGTACTGCGAGGGGCTGAATTCGTGGTTGCCGGCGAAGACGCCGATGTCCATGCCGTCGAGCATGCGCATGAGGTTCAGGAATTGCCCACCGGGGTCGACGTGCTCGCCGGTCGTGTAGACGCGGCCGGTGCGGCTGAGGCTGCGGCTCCACCCGTTCTCGTCGTCGTGGTTGGCGATGTAGAACTCAAGCTCGGGGCCGACGGTCGGGGTGAGACCGAGGGCGGCATATTCTGCGATCACGTTCTGCAGTACCGAACGCGGTGCGACGTCGCTGGTGCTGTGGTCGGGGTTGAACGCATCGCCAATAACGAGGGCAACGCCGGGCTCCCACGGCATCATCGTGAGCGTGTCGGGGTCGATCTGGGTGAGGAGGTCGGGAAGGCCGGATGACATGATGTCGTTTCCGTCGAGCACGCCGCCGCCCGTGGTTGTTACCCACACGCCTTGGCAAAATAGCGGAGACTTCGTGCGATGCAATTGGCTGACGAGAAGATCTTTTGAGCGGGTGATTCCCAGCACATCCGGGAAAATCAGTCGCAGAACATCGATCCCTTTTGCCTGCAAGTCCGCTTGAAGTGCTGCTATGTCGAGAGTCATTCTTCCTCCGAAAAATAAATCGTTCGGCACTGAACGATTAGTGCGATACTAAGGCACACAGCGGTGTGGCTGTCTACTCATCGCCAGAAATTAACCCGAAAGGTACACAGATGAGAGCTCTCCTGGTGCAACACGATCACGTCACCGCGAGCGGCCCAGTCGGTGATCGACTGCGGGAACGCGGCTTTGCGATCGACGAGATCATGGTCGTCACCGAGCAGAATTTCGATAACCCGAACGTTGAATTTGAATTTCCGGATGCGTCGCAGTACGACCTCGTGATTCCGATGGGAGCGCCGTGGGGTGCGTGGGATGACGCGTGCATCGGCCGGTGGTTGGCCCCAGAGCTCGAGTGGGTCCGCACTATCATCGAGGCGGACATCCCGGTGCTCGGTATTTGTTTCGGAGGCCAGCTGATTGCTCGCGCTCTCGGTGGCACGGTAGCGCGCGGTCAGAAAGCCGAAATCGGGTGGACAGCGATCTACAGCGACGACACCTCGCTGGTGTCGAATGGCCCCTGGTTCCAGTTTCACTACGACCAGTGGACGATGCCCGAGGGCGCCGTTGAGATCGCCCGCAATCCGGTAGCGCCCCAAGCGTTTACCTATGGGCGCAGTCTGGCCGTGCAGTTCCATCCAGAACTCAACGCCGCGATTCTTGAGGGGTGGCTCGATCAGGGCGGCATCGATGAAGTGACCGCCGATGGTCAAAACGCCGCGGTGATGCTCGAACAAACTCGCGCCGAAGAGGCCGTCGCCGGTCAGCGCACGGCCGCACTCGTGGATGCTTTCCTCGACCGCATAGCGAAGCTCGGCTAGCCAGCGCTCGCCGGCTGCACTCGCTTGCCGAACATGGCTAGCGAGCGGGCCTACTGCGCTTTCACGACCGTGAGCAAAATCACGGAGTCTTCGAGCGCATCCACGGCATGAATCTCGGTGGGGATGGGGAGCAGGTCGCCTGGCTTGCCCTCCCATGACTCGTCGGACGATCGTAAAGCGATATGGCCGACGATCACCTGCAGGGTCGCCTCACCGGGGCTGGAATGCTCGGAGAGGCCCTCGCCGGCGCGCAGTGCCATCAACGTCTGTCGCAGTTTCGCGTCCCGGCCACCGCAGATCGTCAGCGCGCTTCGCCCGTTATTCGACGCGACAGCACTCGCTAATTCTGTTGCCGCCAATTCGGTCAAAGAAACAGCTGTGTTCATCTCGTCACCCCTTTCGTGCACCGGTCGGCTTCATCGCCGTGGCCTAAAACTACCTCAGGCGTCTGTTATCGCAGCGTTTCTAGCGCTGCCATCACCTTGCTGGTCTCCGTGTCGGGGTTCACAAACGCGAGCCGCAGCACGCTTTGGCCACGCCACGAGGTCGGAACGCACAGGATGACGCCGTCGTGCGCCGCTTGCTTTGACCACGCCGAATACTGTTCGGCGGTCCACCCGGTGCGCACGAACAGCAGTACCGAAAGCTCGGGCTCGCGCACGAGTTCGAGATAGTCGGTCGCCTCAATCGCCCGAGCGACTTCACGGGCGGTTGTCACGGAGGCTTCGATCGCGTCCCGATACTTGTCGGTGCCGTGGGTGGCGAGACTGAACCACAGTGGAAGTCCGCGCACGCGTCGCGAAAGGTGCAGGGCGAGCTCGCTGGGGTTCCATTCGCTGCGGTCGATGGCATCCAAATAGCTGGCGTGCTGGGAGTGCACGGCGCGAGCCAACTCGGGCTCGCGATACACAAGTGCACAGCAGTCATAGGGGGCAAAGAGCCACTTATGCGGGTCGACGATAAAGCTGTCAGCCCGTTCAACACCGTCGAAGATGTGGCGGATGCTCGGGGCGGCTAGCCCCGCACCGCCATAGGCGCCATCGACGTGCATCCATACCCCGAACTCTTCGCAGACGTCAGCGATGTCGGAGAGGTCGTCAACGAGGCCTTCGTTGGTGGTGCCAGCGGATGCCACCACAGCAAACACGTTCGGTGACTGTTCAAGAACAGCCCGCAGTGCTGCCCCGGTCATGTGGCCGCGGTTATCGATGGGTACGTCGACCCTGTCAACGTCGAGTGCTTTCGCAGCTGAGTTGATCGACGAGTGGGCGTTGGAGGTATAAGCCAGCTGCCAGCCGCCGGCGGGGCGACCACCGCGACGCATCTTGGCGGTTTCCCGCGCCGTCATGAGCGCTGAGAGGTTGCCTGAGGTGCCGCCGGAAACAAACGTGCCGCCAGCGGTCTCCGGCCAGCCGAGCAGCCCGATGATCCACTGCAGGGCCTGGTTCTCGGCGAAGATCGCGCCAGCACCCGATTCCCAGAGGCCGCCAAAAATATTGGCAGAACTGGTGACGAGGTCAAACGCGACTGCTGCGCGAGTGGGCGCGGCCGCGATGTAAGCGAGGTTCAACGGGTCATCTTGAGCACGAGTTGCCGGCTCAAGAATCTCGTCAAAAATACGCAGTGCTTCTGCGCCGCCAATGCCTTCGGGACGGATCGCTTCGCCAACCTCTGCCGCCAACTCGGCCGCGGGCCGAGCGGTGGACAGGGGGTCAGTTTTGCGGACCATTCTCTTGGCGGTCCAGTCGAGGGCGAGTTGTACTACTTCAGTCTCGTCGCCCCATACTGCGTGCGGTCTGCCTTGTGGCCGAACTTCGCTCATGCAACTACCTCGCTCATGTGCCTACTTTGCTAGTTCGACGCTTACCGGGAGTCGTTTGATTCCGTTGATGAAATTGCTGCGCAGTCGATCAGGTTCGCCGAGTTTCGTCATTCCGGAGATTCGGGGCAGCAGGTCCTCGAACATAATACGGATCTCTAGGCGTGCCAGAGAGTTTCCGAGGCACATGTGCGGGCCACCGCGACCGAAGGCCATGTGTTCGTTGGGGTTGCGGGTGACATCCATCGTGTAGGGGTTCTCGAACACTTCGGGGTCGCGGTTGCCAGCAGCGAACCACGTGACGACCTTCTGGCCCTCTTTGATGGCTTGACCGTTGATCTCGGTGTCCTTCGTCGCGGTGCGACGGAAGTGATACACGGGGCTAGCCATGCGCAGGAACTCTTCGACGGCCCACGGGATTAGCTCGGGCTTTTCTTGCAATAGCTCCAGCTGGTCGGGGTTATCCATGAGGTAGTTCATGGAGTGCGTGATGGTGTGGCGGGTTGTCTCGTTGCCGGCAACCACGAGCAGCAAGAAGTAGCTGTTGAAGTCGCGCTCGCTGAGTGCTTTGCCATCCATTGGCGTCTGGTTGACGAGGCGCGACACGAGGTCGGTGCCATCTTTGCCGCGGCGCTCGTTGGCTAGGGCGTTGCCATATTCGAAGACTTCGAGTGCCGCAGGGGAGCGGAACGGCAAGAGCCGGTACTGCTCGCTCTCGGCGGAGGTGGCCAACACATCAGCGTGCTCCGGATCGTCGTTGCCGATCATCCGGTTGCCCCAGTCGATGAGCTTGTAGATGTCTGTATCGGGCACGTCAAGCATTTTGGCGAGCACGCGGATGGGGAAGTCAGCGGCGACCTGGTCGACAAATTCGAATTCTTTGTTCGCGAATGCCGCATCAAGAGTGCTGGCGGTGAGACCGCGGAGGAAGGTCTCGTAGCCGGCGACAGCCCGAGGCGTGAATTCGCCCTGCATGAGACGGCGAAGCGCGCGATGACGAACACCATCGGTCTCGAGCATCGACTTGCGAGCCTCAATTTGGTCGGCATCGAGTTCTTCGAGGTTGACGGTTCCGCGTTCGCTGGAGAATGTTTCGGTGTCTCGCAGCACGGAAACGATGTCGTGGTAGCGCGTGAGTGACCAGAAGCCGTGGTTGGGTGCCGGTTCTTCTGACCAGTGCACGGGTGCCTCTGCTCGAAGCTTGTCGAACACGGTCCAGGGTGTGCCGTTCTCGAACAGATCTAGGTCTGCCAGGGTGACGTTCGCCATTGAAGTCAACTCAATCCTCCGTGGGTTGTTTGGATACAAACAATATGCCACACCGGCACGATTCTGCGAACGATGCGCATAAAAACTTTCTGAACGCCGGGGGTTAGATAGAGTAACCGCAGCTAAACGCGAGCGAGGGGACCCTCCGTGGCCGGACCACACACACTGACTGAGACTGAACGCCAAGTGCAGGCGAAGGTCGGCGGCTTGCCGCTCGACTACTCCGCTATGGCGGTTGCCTCGAACCTCTTTCGCGCCGCTAATGCCGTGCGCAATCACTTTGAGCGCACCGTGCTTTCTGAGCACAACCTGTCGTGGACGGCCTTCGTGGTGCTGTGGGTCACCTGGATTTGGGAGCCCATCGAGACGCGCCAGATCGCACTCGAGGGCGGCTTCTCCAAGGCCACTCTCACGGGAGTGCTCACCACGTTGGAGGGTCGCGGTTGGCTTGTTCGGGAGCGGAGCGCCACCGACGGCCGCCTCGTGGTGGTGAACCTCACCGACCGTGGTCGCGAGCTCATGGTTGAGCTCTTTCCTGCCTTCAACCTCCAAGAGCAGGCCGTCACTGGCCCTGTCGATCCCAGCAAGCGCGAAGAGCTGGCCGAGATGCTGCGCGTGATCACCGCGGGCGTGGAGCCCAAAAACTAGCCAACCCAGATTTTTTGGTGGTCGGTTCCCCCTAACGCTTGTTTGGGGTCGAATCACTCGCTAAGGTAAGTCATTAGCATCCGAATGACTTAACGGCGAGCGATTCGAGACGGGAACACTATGACCAACGTTCAAGTAGCAGGAGTGACCGTCGATACGCGGCACTTCATCAACGGAGAGCGCGTCGCCTCCGCCGACACCTTCACCAACGTGTCACCCATCGATGCCAGCTCCCTCGGAGAAATCTCCCGCGGAGGCCAGCGCGAAGTCGACATGGCTGTCGCCGCAGCCCGTGCAGCATTCCCCGGATGGGCTGCCACCAGCCCGAAAGACCGTGCAGCAATCCTTCATAAGATCGCCGACCTCGTCGAAGAGCGCGTCAGCGACCTCGCCAACGTCGAAACGATGGACAACGGTGCGCTCCTGCGCAGCCACCTGCGCGGCGTCATGCCGCGAGTGGCCCACAACTTTAGGTTCTTCGCTGACTACCTTGTGAACGACCTCGGGCATCCCGACTTCGAAACTCGTGGCCACAACAACCACGTCTCGTGGGATCCCTCGGGAGTTGCTGCGCTTATCACGCCGTGGAACGCACCCCTCATGCTCGCCACCTGGAAGATTGCTCCGGCGCTCGCGGCAGGCGACACAGTCGTACTGAAGCCGGCCGAATGGACGCCGCTCACTGCATCCCTTCTCGCGGATATCACCGTTGAAGCTGGCCTTCCCGCTGGAGTTTTCAACGTGGTGCAGGGCTACGGAAAAGAAGCGGGTGCCTCGCTCGTGGAGCACCCCGACCTCAGCCGCATCTCGTTCACCGGTTCAGTGCCGACCGCAAAGTCGATCGCTCGCGCCGCAGCCGACAACCTCACCCCGTGCAGCTTTGAGCTCGGTGGCAAGAGCCCGTGCATTGTTATGGAAGACGCCGACCTCGAACTCGCCGCAACCCTCGCCGTTGAGCAGTACGACAACGCCGGTCAGGTCTGTCTCTCGGGCACACGCATCCTCGTTCACGAAAATATTGCGGATGCCTTTGCCGCAGCATTCCAAGCGAAGGTCGAGACCCTGCGTCAGGGTGACCCTCGCGACCTCGAGACCGACATCGGGCCGCAGGTTCACCGTGTGCACTTCGAGCGGATCAAGGGATTCGTCGATCGTGCCAAGGAGGGCGGAGCAGACATCCTCTTCGGCGGTGGACCGAACGCTGAGCTCGGCGGCCTCTACTTCACGCCCACGCTCGTCAAGAACCCTGCGCTTGGAAGCGAGATTGTTACTCAGGAGGTCTTCGGGCCGGTGCTGACAATGCAAACCTTCACGACCGACGAAGAACTCGTCGCGATGGCCAACGGAACCGAATTCGGCCTCGCCGCCATCCTCGTCGCAGGCAACCGCGAGCACGCCGACGTGATCACCAAGCAGCTTGTCGCCGGCACAATTTGGGTCAACTGCTTCTTCGTGCGCGACTTGCGCGCACCGTTCGGTGGCTCCAAGAAGTCGGGTGTTGGCCGTGAGGGCGGCACTTGGTCGTTTGATTTCTACGCAGATGTTAAGAACACGGTGTTCGCACCTAACGGATGGAAGGAATAGTCATGGGAGAAGTAGTTGGCGCTGGGCTGATCGCCCACGTACCTACGATCATGTTGCCCAAAGAGATCCGCATGGAACTCAATGAGGGCAAGGACTCAACGCTCGTTGAAGGCCTCGAACGACTCCGCAAGGACTACTTCGAGAATGACGATTACGACACTGTTGTCGTGCTCGATAGCCACTGGGCGACCACGGTTGAATTCGTCGTTACGGCGCACGAGCGTCGCCACGGCAAGTTCACGTCAGAAGAACTTCCTCGCGGGATGAGCGGTGTGCCGTACGACTTCATCGGCGACCCGGAGCTCGCGAAGCTCATGGGGGAACAGGCCGAAAAGAACGGCACTTGGATCACCCCGATCGACGACGAGTACTTGCCGATCATGTACGCCACGATCAACCTGTGGGAGTACCTCGGCAAGGGCTTGCCCGACAAGAAGTGGGTGAGCGTCTCCATTTGTCAGACCGCCACCGATGAAGACTTCTTGCGTGCGGGGCGCGCGATTGGCGAAGCGATTGCCAAGAGCGACCGCCGCGTCATCCTGCTCGCCTCCGGTGCGCTTTCGCACACGTTCTATAAGCTGCGTGATCTACGCAAGCACGAGATGGCCGACCCGGCCCACATTTTCTCGGATGCTGCCCGCGAGGCAGACTACGAACGTCTCGATTGGTTCAAGGCTGGAGACCACGCCCAGGTGTTGGAAACGATGCCCGCGTTCCAGAAGGTTCGCCCCGAGGCCATGTTTGGTCACTGGCTCATGACGGCGGGTGCCATCGGCGAAGAAGCCTGCACCGCCCCCGGCGTGATGTACAGCGACTACGAAAACTCCATCGGTACCGGTCAGGTTCACGTGTGGTTCCCGAAGCCAGAAGGTGGCTTCCCAGCAGCAAAGGATGTGGTTCTCTCTCGTGACTGAACTCCGCAGAATACTTCTTGATGGATACCCGACCCAGGTAACGCGCCACGGTGACGTTCTTGTTGCGGGCGACGGCCGCGAGGTCGGCGTCGACGACGCCATTCATTTGCCGCCGACCGAGCCGAGCAAGATCATCGCCGTGCACTTGAACTACGCGAGTCGCACCGAAGAGTTCATGACCAAGCTGCCGGCGGCACCGACCTACTTTCAGAAGCCGGTCACTGCTCTCAACACCCACAAGGGTGATGTTGTGCGGCCCGAAGGCTGCAAGTGGTTGAACTTCGAGGGTGAAATCGTCATCGTTATCGGCCGCACGTGCCGCAACGTTTCGCCCGAGCAGGCCAGCGACTACATCGCCGGCTATTCGATCGGCAATGACTACGGTCTGCACGATTTCCGGGACACGGATGCCGGTTCCATGCTGCGCGTCAAGGGCAGCGACACGCTCGCCCCGGTTGGCCCCGGTCTCGTTACGGATTGGGATTTCCGCGGCAAGCAGTTGCGCACCATCGTGAACGGTGAGGTCAAGCAAGACGACAACACCGACAATATGGAGTGGGACATGAACTACCTCGTGGCCGATATTGCACGCACCATCACGTTGAGCCCCGGTGACATGCTGTTCTCGGGAACTCCCGCGTTCTCGCGTCCGGTTCAGCCTGGCGACGTTGTTGAGGTCGAAGTTGAAGGCCTCGGCAAGCTCACGAACCGTATCGTTACGGGCCCGACTGCCATCCGAACCGACGTGGGGGCACAACCCACCGAGAGCGAAGAGGTAATGTCGACAGCAATGGGTGGCGACTGGGAGTTCCGAGGCATTCGAACTCCGTCGAAAGATCTCTACCCGTCGAAAGTTGAGGAAAAACGATGATCAAAATCGAAGTCGACATGAACCAGTGCCAGCACTACGGCCAGTGCGTGTTTGAGGCACCTGACAACTTCAAGCTCAACGACGACGACAAGCTTGAGTATGTGGCCGAAGCGCCCGACTCGGAGCGCGACAACATTGAAGCCGCAGTTGATGTGTGCCCGATGCAGGCCATTCGAATCGTCGAATAGTGGCTGAGGCTAACCCCGCCGCACCGGTTGTTATCGTCGGTGCGGCGATGGGTGGGCTGCGCGCGGCGGAGTCTCTTCGTCGTTCGGGCTACACCGGTGCGATCCGCGTGGTTGGTGAAGAACTTCACGCCCCCTACAACCGTCCGCCTCTGTCGAAAGAGGTGCTGGCCACGGACGTGACTCACGAGGCTGTGGCGTTCCCGTCGCGTGCCGAAATGGGTGATGTTGAGTGGATGCTCGGGGTGCGGGCAACTGCGGTCGATCTCGATGCGCACACTCTCACCACAGACGATGGCTCTGTGCAGGAGTGGCGTGCCCTGGTTATCGCGACGGGCTTGCGCGCTCGCCGGTTGGATTTTGCCCCGATCGCTGGGCGTCACGTTGTCCGTTCGCTGGATGACGCGATGGCTCTGCGCGCCGAACTCACCGAGGGCGCGCGCGTTGTTGTCGTCGGCTCAGGCTTCTTAGGCTGTGAACTGAGCGCCACCGCTCGCAAGCTGGGCTGCTCGGTCACGATTGTCACGCCGAGTGCTGAGCCCATGATGCGTCCGTTGGGTGACCTCGTCGCGAAGGAGATGCGTCGTCGTCTTACCGAAGAGGGCGTAGAGATTTTCTCCGGCGTGACTGTTGCGGCGATCAACGGCGAGGCTTCGGTCGAGTCTGTTGAGCTGAGCGATGGCCGCGTTCTTGAGGCTGATGTCGTGATCGAGTCTGTTGGTTCGCACTGCAACATCGAGTGGCTTGAGGGAACGAACCTCGATGTCTCGGATGGGGTGCTCGCCGATAACGCGATGCGCGCGGTCACGACCGATGGAATCGCTCTCGATGACGTCTATGTTGTGGGCGATATTGCTCGCTTCCCGAACCCCATGTTCGATGACGTTCCGCGTCGCGTCGAGCACTGGAACATCCCGACCGACACCGGCAAGCGTGCTGGTGCCGTGCTGGCAGCACACCTTGCCGACGACGGATCATTCGCTGATGTAGTGGCGAAACCGTTCGCTCCGGTGCCGTCGTTCTGGTCTAACCAGTTCGAGATCAAGCTGCAGGCCTACGGTCTGTTGGGGCTGGTGTCGGATGACGACATCCGCGTCCTTGAGGGAGACCTCAGCGACCAGGCTGCCGTCGGTTACTATCGCGACGGCCGTCTCGTAGGCGTGCTCGGAATTGGCATGAAGGCCGCGCTGCTGCCGTATCGCAAGCAGATTGCGGAGGGCGGCGCGTAGCCGTTTCTCCGACGGTTCCCGGCTGGCTGTTGCGGCGGGGTCGTAGGCTGGTGTCATGACTCCCGCTTCGACCGTTGCTGTTGCCCAGTTCGTGCCCGGCTCTGACCGTGATGAAAACATCGCGCAGATCACCGAGCTTGCTGAGCGCGCCGTCGAGCGCGGCGCGAGCTTTGTGGTTTTCCCGGAGTACTCGTCGTACTTCACGGCCACTATGGGCGAAGACTGGGTCACCGCCGCCGAGCCGCTCGATGGCCCTTTCGTGCAGGCGCTGACCTCGCTGGCGCAACGGTTGCGCATTCATCTCGCTGCGGGCATGTTGCAGTCGAGCGATGAAGATAACCGCTTCTGGAACACGTTGGTCGCTATTGCTCCCACCGGTGCAATCGTCGCGACCTACAGCAAGCAACACCTCTACGATGCGTTCGGGCAGCGTGAATCAGACTGGGTCATCCCCGGGTCGATCAGCGAGCCGACAACGTTCTCGTGGGAGGGCTTCACTGTCGGTTTGCAGACCTGCTACGACATCCGTTTTCCGGAGGTGTCACGCCGTTTGGTGGATGCCGGAGCCAACCTCATTGTGGTGCCTGCCGAGTGGGTGCGCGGCCCGCTCAAGGAATACCACTGGCGCACGCTGCTTACCGCCCGCGCGATTGAGAACACTGTTTTTCTTGCGGCAGCCGATCATGCCCCGCCAATCGGTGTCGGTCACAGCATGGTCGTCGACCCGATGGGCGTCGAGCTTGTCACGATTGGGGAGCGCACGGATGTTGCTGTCGCCCACATCGAACTCGCTCGCCTAGACGAGGTGCGGGCCACGAACCCGGCACTGTCGCTGCGCCGCTACGGCGTGCACCCGCTCGAGGAGCGTTAGGCCGAGCGCCGCTGTTCAGGCTCGCGAACTTCGGCCCAGACGTCATCGAGAGATAGCCCAATAGCATCGGCGACGGCCGCGATGGTGGGGAATGCTGGGGTCGCGATGCGACCTGTTTCGATCTTGCGAAGAGTCTCGGGGGAGATGCCAGCTGCGAGGGCGGTGTCGAGGATCGACCGCGCACCTCGCCCACGCCGGAGCGCCATGCCGAGGCGTTTTCCGCGTTCGACTTCAGAGGGGGAGAGCGGCAATCGGACCATGCGTCGATTCTATACCGGGATAATATGGCCGGTATAGTTATTCGAAGTGTTCTGGTGTGGAGGCGTCAATGATCGAAATTCTTAGCCCCGGAGAGTTGCTTCGCGCGCGGGAGACGGGGGCTCTGGTCGCCCACATTCTGCAGACCTTGAAGGGTAGAGCACGGGTCGGCACTAACCTGCTCGAGATCGACCATTGGGCTCAGTCGATGATCCTGGAGGCGGGCGCGACCTCGTGCTACGTCGACTATGCACCGTCGTTCGGGCGTGGTCCGTTCGGGCACTACATCTGCACAGCGGTGAATGACGCGGTGCTTCATGGACTGCCGCACGACTACTCGCTCGCCGAGGGCGACCTTCTTACTCTCGACCTCGCGGTGATTCTCGATGGCGTCGCGGCAGACTCGGCGATCAGTTTTGTCGTGGGGGAGTCGCAGCCGGCAGAGAGCCTCGCGCTGATCGACGTCACGCAGTGGGCGCTCGCTGAGGGCATTGCGGCGGCGCGACCCGGCAACCGGATTGGCGACATTTCACATGCGATCGGTACCGTGCTCAGCAAGGCCGGGTATCCCATCAACATGGAATTCGGCGGTCACGGCATCGGTTCGACAATGCACCAAGATCCGCACGTTGCCAACGACGGACGGCCAGGGCGAGGGTATCCGCTTCGCGCTGGGATGCTCTTGGCGTTGGAACCGTGGGTGATGGCCGATACTGCTGAGCTGGTGACGGATGCCGATGGCTGGACCTTACGCAGTGCGACCGGTTGCCGCACGGCTCACAGCGAGCATACGATCGCCATCACCGACGATGGTGCAGAAATCTTGACCGTCGTTCGCTAGTGACGCAGCTTCATCCCTGAGAGCTGAGCTGCAGCCCGGTCGAGCACATCGGTCTGTTTGCAATAGGCGAAGCGGATGAGTGTGTTGTAGTCGCCGTGGTTGGCGGGGTGCACGAACGCGGTGACGGGGATTCCGACGACTCCGGTGAGTTCGGGCAGTTGGCGGCAGAATTCGGCGGCATCCGTGACTCCGAGGGGTGCGGCATCCGCAATGATGAAGTAGCCAGCTTGGGGCGTGCTCACGTCGAAGCCGGCATTACGCAGCCCGGCGCCGAGGGTGTCGCGCTTGCGGGCAAGGCCGTTGGCGAGCTCGTCGAAGTAGCTGTCGGGGAGCCCAAGGCCTGCGGCGATGCCGTGTTGCAGTGGAGCACCGTTGACGTAGGTGAGGTATTGCTTCACCGCCATGATGGCCTGCAGGATGGGCTGGGGCGCGGTGATCCAGCCGATCTTCCAGCCGGTGGTGTTGAACGTCTTGCCGCCGCTGGAAATGCTGATGGTGCGGTTGAACGCACCCGGCAGGCTTGCGACGGGGATGTGCTCGAAGCCGAAGGTGATGTGTTCGTACACTTCGTCGGTCACGATGAGTGCGTCGTATTTGTGAGCGAGCTCGACGATCAGTTCGAGTGTTTCGCGATCAAGCACAGCACCGGTCGGATTATGCGGGCTGTTCAGGATGATGAGACGAGTGCGCCCGCTGAAGGCGGCGCGGATGTCGTCGTGGTTGGGCTGAAAGTCGGGGGAGCGCAGTGGCACCGTCACATGGGTGGCGCGCGCGTAGTTGATCATGGCGCCGTAGGCGTCGTAGAACGGTTCGAGGGTGATGACCTCATCGCCCTCGTTGGTCAGCGCGAGGATAGTTGCCGCTAGCGCTTCGGTGGCGCCGGCTGTCGCAAGAACTTCAGTGTCAGGGTCGAGTTCGATTCCGTAGAAGCGTTCCTGGTGTTCGGCGATCGCATTGCGCAGCACCGGAAAACCGTTGCCTGGTGGGTATTGGTTAGCACCGTCGCTGATTGCTTTGCGGGCGGCATCCAACACTTCGGCGGGGCCGTCTTCGTCAGGAAAGCCCTGACCTAGGTTGATGGCGCCGCTGGTAACGGCGAGGGCCGACATCTCGGCAAAAATTGTTTGGCTCAGTTGCCCGTCGGCGCCGAGCAGCATGGCGCCATTGGCGGCGCGTTCCCAAGATCCAGTGACTGTCATTGTTCCGCAAGCCTAACCACTTGCCGGGGCTGTTTCTGTTTTTGGCTGTGGAAAGATGAGCGCCCAGAACGTCGGCGATGCCTAGCGTCGGTATATGCGGCTACCGAACCTCGTACGTGTATCGGGCGGCGTGCTCCTCTTAGCGCTACTGAGCGGATGCGTGCCCGCCGATACGACGACGCCCTTACCCGAGCCCACAGCCACTTTCGTCGCGCCCTACGCGACTGACGAAGAAGCGCTCGCGGCGGCCGAGGCGGCGTATGCGGAGTACGTGTCCGCGGTCAACAAAGCACTGAGGACGGGTGATGTCGATACACCCGCATTCGAGGCTGTCGCGACCGGGGCGGAGTTGTCTGACGCTATCGACGTCTATTCACAAATTGCGGCCGAGGGAAAGCGCTCGACCGCAGACATAACCTTTGATCAGGCGGTACTGCAGCGTTACTCGCGTGATGCTTCTCCGAGCGAGGTAATAACGATCTACGTATGCGAAGACCTCTCGGATGCATTCCTTGTGGATGAAGGTGGTGAGCGTGTGAGGGAAGATGACATTCCCCCTCGAACGATGCAACTCACTTTCGATTTTTCGCCTGATTCCGGAAGTCTGTTGCTGTCTGACCGGCAGGTGTGGGACGACGCCGAGTGTTGAAAATATTCTCCTTTGCGGCCGCCGCAGTCCTGATGGCCATTCCGGCTTTGCCCACCGAGATAGCCCTATCCGCGTCGCGTACCTGTCAAGCAGGTGCCGAGCTCAACGGCAGCCCAGATTGTCAGGCTGTTGCCTCAGTTGGAGCCGGGGGTGTCGATATCGAAGGCACCAGAGAAACCGGGGGATCCTCCGGCGGCTACGAATATGGCGCAGGAACCGACACCGGATACGACACCGAAGGTGCCGCCTACATCCCGGTTGAGGATCCTGCTTTCGACAGTGTCGAGGAAGCCTGGTGCGATATCCAACGCCTCGAATGCTTACCCTGGACCCCGCCGGCCGAGGACGCCGATGGTGAGACCGGCCCGATCACTATCTCCGACATCGCCACTTTCCGCCCACAGACGACCACTGCGGGCATGCAACCCAACCAGTGGATGATCGTCGGTCTCGACACCAACTTCTACGCCAACGCCTCCGCCCATGTCGTCGACGGCACCCTATTCGGTGGCACCGCCCAAGTGCGATTCACCCCGGTCGTTTACAACTGGGACTACGGCGACGGCACCACCGCCAGCCTCGGCACTCCCGGCAAGACCTGGGCGAAGAACAAGATCGCCGAATTCGACCCAACCCCCACCAGCCACGTGTTTGAAGAACCCGGCAACTACACGATCACACTCGCCGTTACCTACGCGGCCGAATACCGCGTCGCCGGCAGCAGCTGGCAGAACGTCGTCGGCACCCTCACCATCGTCGCCCCGCCCCTCACCGCAACAGCCGGACATGCAACAACCGTGCTCGTCGACCAAGACTGCATCGCCAACCCCTCCGGCATCGGCTGCTAGAGCAGCCAGTCTCAGCTAACCGCAGGCGCCAGTACACGCAGCTGCGAGCAAACTCAGACCCCTGCGACCGTCGATTCGCGCACAATGAGCTCGATCGGAATTGGCACAAACCGTTCTACAGTCTCGCCAGCGATCATCCGCAATAGCGTCTCCGCCATCACCGCACCCTTGGCATCCGTATTCAAGTCGACCGATGTCAACGGCGGCTGCGCGCTAGTCGAAAAGAAATTGTTGTCGATCGTCGCCACCGCGATATCCCCAGGAATCGCGACACCACGCTCTTTCAAAACCCCCACCGCACCATGCGCCATTTGTGCGGTAGCCGCCACCAACCCATCGATCGAATCCCCCCGATCGAGAATTCGCACCATAGCCGCAGCGCCGCCAGCGGGCGTCAAATCGCCCTCCTCGAATGGGCCCTCGGCAAGCCCGGCGAGCGCAAGTGTCGAACGCCACCCCTCCGTGCGATCAAGACCAGCCGACATGCCCAACGGTGCACCGATCATCCCAATCCGAGCGCGCCCGCAATCCACCAAGTGCTGGGTCGCAAGAACTGCAGAATCCACATTGTCGACATCGACAACAGAAAATGGTCCGTCATCGGAGCTCAAAGGTCGAACACCGAATACCACTGGCAGAGCGCGGGAAAGTGACACGTAATCCGCATCACGGGTGTAATGCGACAAAATCAGGGCGCCATCAACATTGCCGCCCTCAAGAAACCGACGCGTCTTCGCCGGATCATCATCCGATTCAATCAGCAACGTCAGCGTGTAATCCGTCGTCGCCATGTGCAGCGCCGCCCCCTGAATCACCGCCGCAAAATAGGGGTCAGCAAAGAACTTTGATGTCTGCTGGGGGATGACCATCGCAATGGATTGAGTCGTGCGCTTGGCAAGATTGCGCGCTGTGCGATTCGGCACATAGTTCAGCTCGCTAATCGCATTAGTGACAGCAGCGATTGCCTCCTCGGTTACCTGCGAAGAACCATTGATCACCCGCGACGCAGTCGAACGCGAAACCTTTGCGCGCTGCGCGACCGCCAGCAACGTTGGCGGTGCCACGGCGGGAACATCCGTGTCGTTCGTCATCATTGCCTTTCGTGGGCGGCGGTGACGTTAATCGTAGCGTCGAGAGTCGTGCAGCCCAGTGGCGGCGCACCCTGCTAACTACTCAGGAATACGGTGCTCAGTAATCAGAGTTTTCACCCACAGACCGCTGTCCTTCACGACGCGCTCTTGAGAGTCGTAGTCGACATACACAATGCCGAACCGTTTGCTGTACCCGTAGCCCCACTCAAAGTTATCGAGCAACGACCACACCAGATACCCACGCAAGTCCACACCACGCTCGATAGCCCGATGAGCGGCGGTGAAATGGCGACGCAAATAATCGACGCGCTCAGCGTCGTGCACCGCCCCATCCACCACAGTGTCCTCAAATGCGGCTCCGTTCTCAGTGATGATCAGCGGCATTTCGGGGAACTGTTCGCTGAGGGAAACCAGCAACTCCTCCAGACCATCCGGCGCAATATTCCACCCCATCGACGTATACGGGCCTGCTTGTTTCAGAAACTCAACGTGACCGCTGCCCGGCCAAGGCGAACCGCCAACATCTTTGTGGCCGTCCGCGTTCTCTTTCGGCGACGCGCCATCCCACATCCGCACCGTAGCCGTGGAGTAATAGTTGACGCCCAGAAAGTCGATGTCTTGGTGGATGATCTCCAGATCTCCCGGCAGCACGAAGCTCCAGTCGGTGATCTCCGCAGTGTCCTCGAGTAAGTCTGCCGGGTATTCGCCCCGCAACATGGGACCGGTGAATGCTCGGTTGGCGAGAGCATCGATGCGGCGCTGAGCTTCGGGGGAGGTCGCGTCGTCGCCCCGCAGAACATGGAAGTTCAGCGTGACCGAGTACTGAGCATCGGTGGTCACCGTTTTGCGTAACGACTGCAACGCCAAGCCGTGGGCCAACTGCAGGTGGTGAACCGATTGCAAAGCGGCGAGCGGTTCCATGCGGCCGGGAGCATGTGCTCCTGAACCATAGCCGAGGTAGGCGCTGCACCACGGCTCGTTGAGCGTGGTCCAGCAGTCCACTCGATCGCCGAGGTAGGCGCCCACAATTGCGGCGTATTCGGCGAAACGGTAGGCAGTCTCTCGCGAGGTCCACCCTCCGACATCTTCCAGCGCTTGCGGCAGGTCCCAGTGGTAAAGAGTGGCAATGGGGCGGATGCCGCGGGCAATGAGGCCGTCAACCAAACGTCCATAGAACTCGAGCCCGGCCTGCACAGGCTCGCCGGAGCCCAGCGGTTGGATGCGCGGCCACGCGATCGAGAAACGGTACGCCTCGAGTCCGAGCGATGCCATAAGGTCGAGATCGCTCTCGAGCCGGTTGTAGTGGTCATCCGCGATTGCGCCGGTGTCGCCGTTCACGATTGCCCCGGGGATGGCGCTGAAAGTGTCCCAAATTGATGCCCCGCGACCGTCGGCCTCGGTGGCACCTTCGATTTGATAGGAGGCGGTCGCTGACCCGATGAGAAAGTTGGGCGCAAATTCGAGGCCGGAATCGCGGTAAGTGGACGTGCCGATGTTCAAGGAGATCCTTTGGTTACGTGGTTGGAAGAAATATAAACGAGCGGGGTGAGTGCGGGATGTGGGTGCCCGGGTTAGCCCTTAACGGCGCCCTGCATGATGCCGGCGATGAGCTGGCGGCCCGCGATGACGAACAAGATCAGCAGCGGCACAACCGAAAGAACGGCGCCGGTGAGAACCAGCGAGTTGTCTGGCGTTTGGCCGCCGCTCGCGCTGAGCGCCGCGAGAGCAGTTTGCACGCTGGGGTTTGTCGGGCCAAGCACCAGCAAGGGCCACAAGAAGTCGGTCCAGGCGGCCATGAAGCTGAAGAGCCCGAGCACGGCCATCGCCGGTTTTGCGGCCGGGATAGCCACGTTCCAGAACGTGCCCCACATATTTGCCCCATCCATCCGGGCCGCTTCGATGAGCTCGTCAGGAATCACGTCAACGAGATATTGGCGCATGAAAAACACCCCAAAGGCGGTGACCATTCCGGGCACGATAACGGCCTGCAAGGTGCCGATCCAGTGCCAGTGCGCCATCAGCATGAAGAGCGGGATGATGCCGAGTTGGGTCGGAATCGCCATCGTCGCGATCACTCCGACCAGTAGTCCATTGCGCCCGCGGAAGCGAAGTTTGGCGAATGAATAGCCGGCAAGCGTCGAGAAGAAGACGACGGATGCCGCGATCGCGGTGGAGATGATGACGCTATTGATGAGCGCTTGGAAGAACGGCACGGTCGCAAACACTTCGGAGGCGTTCGCGAGAAAGTTGCCGCCGGGAACAACGGCCGGGGGCACGAGGTTGGTGTCGGACGACTGGCGGCTGCCGATCACGAACGACCACCAGAGGGGGAAGGCCGAGCCTGCGAAGAATGCGGCGAGTAGTGCGTAGGTGAGCACTCCGGGCCGTTCGTAGGTGGAGCGGCGACGTGCGCGGCGTTCGGCAAACCGTTCGGGAGTTGCCGGGCGCAGTCTTTCACTCAGGGCGCTCATTTGCGGCCTCCGTTGTATGTCGTCGCGACGTGAGGTCGTGGTTTGGCGACTTTCACCGGCCTGACGTCGTTGGTGCGAATAGCGCGGGTAATCGCGTAGTTGATGAGCCCCGCGAGAATGATGATGATGAACAGAATCCATGCGGTCGCTGCGGCCCGCCCGAAGTCACGACGAGGGAACGCAAGCTCATAGAGGTAGAGCACGATCGTTTGAAACTGGCGGCTTCCGCCACCGTTGGTACGTCCGTCAAACAATTTGGGTTCGGTGAAAATCTGGAGGCCACCGATGGTCGCGGTGATCACGACGAAAATGAGCGTTGGCCGAATCATCGGAATGGTGATCGACCAAAAGCGCCGGATCTTGTTAGCGCCGTCGAGGGCAGCCGACTCATAGACATCCCGCGGAATCGCTTGCATGGCGGCGAGCAGGATGAGTGCGTTGTAGCCGGTCCAGCGCCAGTTGACCATACTCGCGATCGCAATGTGCGAAGGAAGCACATCAAATGCCCAGCGAATCGGGTCGAGTCCGAAGAGATCGAGGAGGCCAGCAACGGGGCCCGTGTACTGGTTAAAGATTTGCGCGAAGATTACGGCGACGGCGACGGGAGCCACGATGTAGGGCAGCAGTATACTCATGCGCCAGAAGGTCTTGCCGCGCAGCGTCTGGTCGAGCAGCGCCGCGATGACGGTGGCGAACACCAGCTGGGGGAGCGCTGACAACAGGAAGATACTGACGGTGTTGCCGAAGGCGTTCCAGAAGAACGGGTCAGACAGCACCGATTGGTAGTTCGCTAGCCCGACGAAGTCGCCCTGCCCTTTGAGGAGGTGCCAGTCGTAGAGCGACACGTTGAGCGTGTAAACGATGGGAAAAATGCCGATGAGGGCAAACAGGATGAAGAAAGGCGCGATGTAGAGAAACGGCGACACCTTGTAGTCGAAATTCGACAACTTCTGCCGAAACGTAAGCACAGAGCGAGACTTCGGGCTCATGCGCTGGGTGACCGTTCTGCTGGTCGTGCTGGTGCTGGACATCGATCGGCCAATCCGCGTCGAGGGGCGTGGGGGATAGTGGGCGGTCGAGGAATTTGCAGTCCTCGGCCACCCACCAACAATTCAGGTTGAGCGCGTGCTAGCCGACCAACTGATTGAGCAACACCATCGCTTCATCCCAGGCGGCGTCACCGTCGGTGATTTCGCCCTGGCCGATGCGGTCAAAGACTGGACCGAAGACGTTGTCTTGGATGTTGGAGTCCTCCGGTCCCTTTACCTGAGCGATGACACCTTCGGAGCGAGCACTGAAGATCTCACCGACGGGGGCGTCGTTGAAGAACGCGTTAGTCGAGTCGGCTACGAGGGCTTGACCCTCGATCGTGCTCGGGAACGGTCCGGCAACTTCAAAGGCTGCGGCCTGCTGTTCGGGTGCAGCGAGCCAGAGCGCGAGAGCTGCTGCCTCCTCTTTGTGCTCGGATGATTCGGAGACACCCAGGAAGGCACCGCCCCAGTTAGCTGCACCGCCGGGGAGTACGTCGGCAAAGTCCCAACCACTGTCGGTAGTTCCTTCGTCGTAGTAGCCCTGCACAATTCCTAGCATCCAACTCGGGCACATATAGGTAGCGAAGTCGCCAGCCTTGGCCTGCGGTCCAACATCCCAGCCGGGCAGGCCAGCACCGAGACCGGCGTTTTCTGCGTCGACGATCTTGGCGAGTTGGTTCTTCAGGGCGGTGTTGCCCTCGATGTTCAACGTTTCGCCGTCGGCCTTGTAGTAGCCCTCAGCCTGCTGGTTCACGAATGAATTCCAGAAGAATCGGGGGCTGTGGTAAAACGCTTTTTCACTGGCTTCAACGTATTCATTGCCGACTTCGAAGAAGCGATCCCAGCTGGCGTCTTCGCCACCGAAGTACTCGGCAACTTCGCTCCGTTCGCTCGGCAGGCCTGCTGCCTCAAAGAGGTCGCCGCGGTAGCAGATGCCCTGCGGGCCGATGTCGAGACCGGCGCCGATGACGCGGCCATCGGCATCCGTTCCCTGCTCGTATTTCCAGTCGAGCCAATCGCTCTTGACATCTTCGATGCCGTAGTCGCGCAGGTCGACAAAGGATCCGCTGACTTCCTGAATCGTGCTGAGCCAGCCTTCTTCGATCGCGACGACGTCGCTGAGGCCGGTGCCGGCGGCAATCTTGGCGTAGGCGTCGTCGCGGGCGGCGCCGCCACCCTCGAGGTTCGTCGCCTCGATAACGATATTCGGGTGTTCTTCCATGTACTTGTCGTAATTCGCATCGACACCCATGGTGCCGAACGTGGTGATCGAGAGGGTGATCTTTCCATCGTCAGAACCGCCACCGGATGCGGTGCATCCGGAAACGGCCATCGTGAAGATTGCGGCACCTGCGATCGTGGCTGTTATTGCGCGTCGTGAACTCACGGCACTCCTTTGTGGACGTGTATCAGGGGGTGGGAGCGCTTCATAACCAATTTCATGGAAGCGCTCCCATGAACGTTTCATAAGACTAGATATGCTCGGATTCGCTGTCAAGAGTTTTCATGGAAGCGATCCCATGAAACTGAATAAATACAAAACCCGCACAAAAAGAGAGCATCTGGGCCGCAGCGAACCCAACTCGTGTCAACCGCGCAGCCCACCCACAGCAGACCTAAATAGAATGCACAGGTTAGCGATGGAAGCTTGCATCGCTGAAAGGAGCACACCATGACTCAGGTCCCCGAAGAACCCACCCCCGATGTAACACCCGAAGGTGCAACACCCGAAGATGTAGCACCCCAAGAGAGCAGCACCCTAGCCAGCACCCCCGAGACAGCAGCTCAGGCTGAGGCGACTCCCGTCGCAGCCGACGCTGCAGAAACGGCAGTAGCAGCGAACACCGCGGATATGTCCGCTGGCGTCGACAGCACGCCCACCCAGACTTCTTCCACCGAAGCCGCACCCGGTGTCGCTCCGGTGGAAACCCCGCCTGTTGCAGGCACAGCGATCGCCGCGAACGCTGCAGCATCAGAAACCACCGCAGGGCCCACGGCACAGGCAACAACAGCGCCCACGGTGCAGGCACACGCAGCTCCAGCCGCTCTTGGGTCGAACCCCGGCGCAAGCTTCGGTCCCGCAGCAGTACCGGCGGCGGCAGCTGCCGAGCCCACCTCTTCCAAAAAGAGGCCTCGCATGACACTCGGCCTCGTCGCCGGATTCGCCATCGTCGCGCTCCTCGGCGGTGCATCCGGAGCAGGCGTCACACTCTGGGCTCTGGGAAACCAAGCAACCTCCGCCGTGAGCGGCACGGCAAGCCCGGCTTCCATCACCGTCAACGATCCCGGTAACGCAACACTCGTTACCTCAGTGGTCGCTACTGCAGCTCCCGCGATCGTCACGATCAACGTCACCGGCGAAAACGCTGGCGGAAGCGGATCCGGCGTGATCATTAGCGAAGACGGCAACGTCATCACCAATGCCCACGTTGTCACTCTCGATGGCGAAGTCTCTGACCCAACAGTCACCGTGACCACTGACGATGGACGCCTCCTTTCTGCGACTGTCATCGGCTTCGACGCGATCTCAGACATCGCGGTTATCCACATCGACGATGTCAGTGACATGCCATACATCACGATCGCCGATTCCAGCGAACTCAACGTGGGAGACAGCACCGTCGCAATCGGCGCCCCTCTTGGCCTCTCAGGAACGGTCACCAGCGGAATCGTCAGTGCCCTCAACCGCAGCATCACGATCGCTTCTTCGGCGCTGCCGGAAGATCCTGAGGCAAGCACCGAAGCCCCTGACGACAGCGGCGACCAAGACCTCTGGAACTTCGACCTCTTCGGTGAAGACGGCCAGGGTAGCGGGCAAAGCTCGTCATCTCAGGCCTCGGTAGCTCTTGCCGTGATTCAGACGGATGCCGCTATCAACCCCGGAAACTCCGGTGGCGCACTGCTGAACTCTGACGGTGAACTCATCGGAATCAACGTCGCGATCGCATCGTCGGGTGGCACTGAAGGCAGCATCGGTGTCGGCTTCGCCATTCCGTCGAATGTCGCTAGCCGCGTCGCGAACGAGATTCTCGAAACGGGAACCGCAACTCATGGTCTCCTCGGAGCATCCGTCGCCGACGTCACCGACGACCCTGCCCAGAGTGACGCCGAAGTTGTTGGTGCCAGCATCGTTGACGTCTCCGCTGGCGGTGCAGCCGAGGAAGCCGGACTCGAGGTTGGTGACATCGTCACCGGCTTCGATGGTCTGCCCATCACTAACAAGACGGACCTCACCGCTCAGGTGCGTGCCTACGCCGCCGGCGAAACAGTGCCGCTGACGTATGTGCGAGACGGAAAGGGATACTCCGTTGATGTAACCCTTGGTTCGCTCGAGTAAACGAGCCAACTACCGTGTGCGGCGTCACAGGCTAACGGCCTGGGGCGCCGCACACGTGTGTAACCACCGAAGTGTGCACAGGACGCGATAAGCTCGACCGACAAAACCGGCCCGACGTATTGGAACCCATGGCAAAGAAGGCTCAAGCCCTCACTGGTGTGTCGTATGTGATGCCTGTGCTCAACGAAGTTGAACATATCGAGGCGGCCGTCGACAGTCTCACCGCGCAGGACTATGAGGGACCCTTCGAGATTGTGCTCGCGTTGGGCCCGAGTATCGATGGCACAAACGCCGTCATTGACGAAATGGCTCGGATCGATCCGCGCATACGTCACATCCCCAATGAACTTGGTTCCACTCCGGGTGGCCTCAACGCCGCCATCCGCGCGTCGACCTACCCCATTGTCGTGCGGGTAGATGCCCACTCCGTGCTGCCAACGGACTACACCCGCGTTGCTGTTGACACTCTCGAACGCACCGGTGCCGATAACGTCGGCGGCATCATGAAAGCCCAGGGGCGCACCCCATTCGAGCGGGCGGTTGCCCACGCCTACGGCTCGCCGGAAGGTCTCGGCGGCACCCAGCACCACACGGGCGGCAAAGAAGGTCCTGCCGATACCGCCTACCTTGGCGTCTTCCAGCGCGAACGCCTTGTCGAAGTCGGCCTCTTCGACGAAGACATTAAGCGTGGTCAAGACTGGGAGCTAAACCGTCGTTTGCGCGCGACCGGCGGCACGGTGTGGTTCACGCCGCAGCTAGAAGTCCTCTACCGGCCACGATCCAATCTGCGCACCCTTGTCCGTCAGTTCGTCGCCACCGGTATTTGGCGCGGGGAACTCGCTCGTCGATTCGGCACTGCGAACTCGCCTCGCTACTTTGTGCCTCCGCTGGCTGTGCTGGGAACAGCCATCGGTCTCATCCTCGGAATTATCGCGAGCATCACCGGCACAGGCTGGTTGGCTGTCTCTTACGCTGCTCCAGCGGTCTACGCACTCTTCGTCATCGCCGCCGCCGCTGTTGCCGGGGCCAAAGACGGGTTAAGATCAGGTCTTTGGTATCTGATTGTGCTTCCCTGTATTCATTTCGGCTGGGGCAGTGGATTCATTCTCGGGTTCCTGAAACTCACTAAAAACATCACTGCGCAAACGGGAAGATAATATCGTGTCTCTTCACACACCACCGCAGCACGCAGCGCGCCCTGAGAGCATTGCCCAGTTGCGCGAAGTTACGCAACCTCCCGAGGTGCGATTGCGAGCAAATGCCGAACATTGGACGGCGTCGCTGTATCTGCGCGATCTTTCCCCCTACCTGACTTGGATGCTCCTCAAGACGACCATCAGCGCTAACGGTGTCACTGGACTCATGATCCTTACCGGTTGGCTCACCGCCGCCGCGCTGCTGATCCCCGGAATGACCGGTGCTGCTCTCGCCCTCATCCTGGGTCAACTGCAGATGCTCGTCGACTGCAGCGATGGCGAAGTCGCTCGCTGGCGCAATACACGCTCTCCAGCCGGGGTGTTCCTCGACAAGGTCGGCCACTACAGCACAGAGGCGCTCATCCCGATTGCCCTGGGTATTCGTGCCGCCGGCTGGCCGCTCGATTTCCCTGCTGACTTTGCTTGGACTACTGCCGGTTTTGCGCTTGCGCTCATCATTGTGCTCAACAAGGCGCTCAATGACATGGTGCACGTCGCCCGGGCTAATGCGGGGCTCGAGAAGCTCAGCGATCGCAAGGGGGAAGCGGTGCCGAGCCATAGCGCTATCGCGAAACTGCGTCGCCTAGCTCGTTTCGTGCCATTCCACCGTCTGTACCACTCGGTAGAACTTACGATGGTTGCCTTCGTGACCGCGATCATCGCGCTCTTCGTGCCTGCGTTGGCCGCAGAGCGCGCCGTGCTGCTCATTCTGTTGCCGCTGGCGCTACTCGCCCTCGGCGGACATTTCGTAGCGATCATGGCGTCTAAACGCGTTCGCTCATGATTCACCGCATCGGCGTTGTTTCCCTCAGTCAAGGAAAGCGCCCCGATGACCTCGCGCGCGGACTCGCCTCGCTGCAGGCGCAACAGGGCGTCGAACTCGACATCATCGTCGTGGGCAATGGCTGGAATCCTGCTGGGCTTCCGGATGCCGTACGCGGCCTTTATCTGCCCGCCAACCTGGGCATCCCCGCTGGCCGCAATCGCGGCGTCGAGCACGTGCAGGGTGACTGGATTTTCTTCCTCGACGACGACGCCAGCATCCCCTCTCCGACCTTCTTGAGTGACGCTATCGCGATCATGAAGGCCGACCCGAGCATTGGGTTGCTGCAGCCGCGGGTCGAAGATGCTGAGGGCAAGGAGAATCCGCGCCGGTGGATTCCGCGTATTCGCAAGGGTGATCCGCAGCATTCGAGTGATGTGTTCTCAGCGTGGGAAGGCGCGGTTCTCATGCCGCGTCCGCTCTTCGATGAGATCGGTGGGTGGGGTGATCCCTACTTCTATGCCCACGAAGGTATAGAGCTCGCGTGGCGAGTGTGGGGCGCAGGAAAACGTGCGTGGTACGCGGGAAATCTGGTGGCGAATCATCCGGCAATCGATCCGGCTCGCCACAGCTATTACTACAGGCTCAACGCCCGAAACCGGGTGTGGCTGGCCAAACGAAACCTGCCCGTGCTGCTCGTGCCCATCTATGTGGCCAGTTGGACCGCAATTCAAGTATTGCGCGCAGCAAAGAACCCTGTGGGCATGCGAGCCTGGTGGAGTGGCTGGTTCGCTGGCTGGCGCGAGAACCCCGGTGGACGCCGAAGCATCGGTTGGGCAACCGTGGTGCGGATGGCACGTGCCGGTCGCCCGCCTGTGATCTAGTCCGCCTCGCTCACCTTAACGAACGAACGGCGCCCTGCTTTCGCAGAACGCCGTTCATTGGTGTGAATTTAGTACTTGGTGCGAGGCTTGCGCGTCGGACGATCTTCGTAACGGTTGCCACTCTCGCGTGATGAGTTGTCGCGACCGGAATCCTCACGCGGCGCAGAATCGCGGTTGTTGTAGCCGCGCGATTCTTCACGTTCGCGGTTAGCGCGAGCGCCACCTTCGAATGAGCGATCACGGCTGGGGTACTTGCCGTCTCCGCCACGTGCTCCGCCGCCGTTTGCCTTGCGGTCGGGAGCGATCTCGATCAGCTTGCCGCTGATGCGAGTGTCGCGCAGGCGCTCCAACACGTCTTTCGACATGTCGGCGGGCAGCTCGACGAGCGAGAAGTCGGGACGAATCTGGATGTGACCGAAGTCGTCGCGGCTGAGTCCACCCTCGTTGGCGAGAGCGCCAACGATCTGACGGGGTTCAACACGGTGACGCTTGCCGACCTCGATGCGGTAGGCAGCCATCGGCTTGGTGGAACGGGGACGACGCTCGGGGCGGTCTCCGCCACGGTCTCCACCGCGTTCTCCGCCACGTTCCGGACGATCGTTGCGTGCCTTGCGGTCATCGCGCTCGATGAAGCGCTGCGCGCGTTCCTCTTCTGCCGACAGCAAGAGGGGAGTCTCGCCCTGGGCTACAACGGCAAGCGCGGCTGCAACATCCGCCTCAGGAATGTCGTGGTGCTCAACGTAGTGCGCGATGATGTCTCGGAATGCCGAAATGCGAGGCTGCTGGTTGAGCGCCTCGGTGATGGCGTCATCGAAGCGAGTGAGGCGCGTGGAGTTGACGTCTTCGACCGAAGGAAGCTGCATCTGAGTGAGCGGCTGGCGAGTGGCCTTCTCGATGGCGGTCAGCAGGCGACGCTCGCGAGGAGTGACAAAGCTGATGGCCGAACCACTGCGACCGGCGCGACCCGTGCGACCAATGCGGTGCACGTACGACTCGGTGTCAACGGGAATGTCGAAGTTGACGACGTGGCTGATGCGGTCAACGTCGAGTCCACGAGCAGCAACATCTGTTGCTACGAGGATGTCGAGCTTGCCCGACTTGAGCTGGTTGACGGTGCGCTCGCGCTGAGCCTGAGCCACGTCACCGCTGATGGCGGCGGCAGAGTAGCCACGCGCACGCAGCTTCTCAGCCAAGTTTTCGGTCTCGCTCTTGGTGCGAACGAAGACGATCATTCCCTCGAAGTTTTCGACCTCAAGGATGCGGGTGAGCGCATCGACCTTCTGGGGGTACGAGACAACGAGGTAACGCTGCGTCGTATTTGCCGAGGTGGTGGTCTGCGACTTGACCGTGATTTCTTCGGCGTTGTTCAGGTACTTCTTGGAGATGCGGCGGATCTGTGCCGGCATCGTGGCCGAGAAGAGGGCAACCTGTTTGTCATCAGGGGTGTCGGCGAGGATCGTCTCAACGTCTTCGGCGAAGCCCATTTTGAGCATTTCGTCGGCCTCATCGAGAACGAGGTACTTGAGCTCCGAAAGATCGAGCGTGCCCTTGGCGAGGTGGTCCATGATGCGGCCGGGGGTACCGACAACAACGTGAACGCCGCGGCGCAATGCCGACAGCTGAACGCCGTAGGCCTGCCCACCGTAAACGGGGAGCACGTGCACGCCACGCATGTGGGTGGCGTACTTCTCGAATGCCTCACACACCTGCAACGCGAGTTCGCGGGTGGGCGAGAGCACGAGCGCTTGAGGCTTGCTCTGGGAAACATCGAGGCGCGAGAGAATTGGCAGCGCGAAGGCTGCGGTCTTTCCCGTGCCGGTCTGGGCCAGGCCGACTACGTCGCGCCCTTCCAGAAGAGTAGGAATAGTGGCTGCTTGGATAGCCGAAGGCGTCTCGTAGCCAATGTCGCGAACCGCTTTCAATACCGCATCGCTGAGAGCGAGGTCGGAGAAAGTAATCGCGGTCTCGGTGGTTTCAGACGGTGCGGTTGAATCAGAATCGGTCATTCTATCAATCGTACCTCTATAACCCCCAAAACTATGCGGTTCTCAGCGGTCTCGCCGGGTAGGAGCCTTCAATGAGACGGCAGGTACTATCGAAAGCGCGGTCCAACCACCTGCGGTGTGATCCGCATCGGCTCTATAACGGTGCAGCAGGTGAGGCGTTGAATCGACCCTCCGATGATTTGATTGTGACCATGGCGCTACTAAAAGACTTCACAACCGCACGCAAGGTGGTGCGCTCTATGTTGCGCGCACGCCGCAATCGGCGTCGCGTGGCGAGTCTGGTGGACGCGCATCCGTTGCCCGTTCCTGGTTCAGTGAGCATCGCGGTCTACTTCGCTGATACCAAGGTCAATCTTTACCAAATGCGGCAGTGGTACGCCCCGCTGGCCGAGCTCTCGAAGAGCTTTCCGGTAGCGATCATTGCGCGGTCGCCGAGTACGGTGCTGGCGCTGTGGGATGAAGCGCCGGTTCCGACCGTGTACTTGCGTCGAGTGTCTGAGCTTGAGCAGTTTGTCGCCGAGCAGCCGTTGAAGATCATCTTCTATGTCAACCAGAACGCCAAAAACTTTCAAATGTTCCGCTACGGCCACATGTGGCACGTTTTCATCAACCACGGTGAGAGCGACAAAATGTACATGACCACGAACCAGTTCAAGGCCTACGATTTCAGCCTGGTAGCCGGGGATGCTGCGCTGGATCGGCTGAGCTACAAGCTGTGGGATTTCGACGTCAAGAAGAAGGCAATTCCGATAGGCCGTCCCCAAGCCGATCACTTCGCTGGAGAACTGCCGTACGTTCCAGATAACCGCACCGTCGTGCTGTACGCCCCGACGTGGGAGGGTGACCGAGAGGCTGCTGCCTATGGCTCTATTGCCAGTCACGGCGTTGCTCTAACGACAGCAATTCTGGCGAGCGACAAGCACAGACTGATCTATCGCCCCCATCCGCGCAGCGGCGTCGTGGATCCCGAATACAAACGTGCCAACATTGCGATCATTGCCGCGATTGCGGAAGCAAACGAAACAGACCCGTCGTTGCAGCATATCTACGACGACGGCAAAGAAATGGGCTGGCAGTTAGTAGCGGCGGATGTCGCGATCACTGACGTTTCGGCAATGATCTACGACCGGCTCGCCACCGGAAAGCCGCTCATCGTCACGCGTCCCCTCTCGGAACACGCTGACGTCGATGAGGGCGGCTACCTCGGAGCATGCGAGTGGTTGCGCGCCGATCAAGCTGGCGACATCCTCTCGATCGCTGAGCGCGTGCAGTTCGACACTGAGGCGAAGGAGCGCCTCGGCTATTGGGCTGAGCGTCACTTCGGTGACACGAGTCCCGGCGCCGCGACTGCACGTTTTCATGAGGCAGTTGAGTCGTTGGTCGCGTTGTGGCACCGTCACGCCCAGATTCACATTGGCGATCGGCGTTCGAGCGAAGCGGATCCATTTGAAGATGACGATGACGAGTCGCCCTCACCCGAATAGCTGACCTAGGGCTGATCGTTGTCCTCGAGCTCAACCCAGCCTTGACGTTTGCGCAGGTGGGGGAGTGAGGGCAGCGCAGGAATTTTTTTGCGCTCACCCCGTACTTTGGGTGTCTTGGGGGCTTTCGGTAGCGCGATCACCGGCTCAAGCCACGATGGAAGGGTTGCAGGTGCTGGCCCGAAGCCGTGGCGCGCTGTGCGAATTATTTGCCGGCCCAAAATGTTGTTTCCGCCACCACCGATCACGGCGCCAATGCCGAATGGCATGAGGCGCCCGACGATGTTCGTGCCCTGAGCGGCGGCGTACCGCTTGAGGAAGGTGTGCTTGATGCGATCAGCAATCGGCCCCATGAGCGTGGTCGGCAAACCTTTGGCGAGGGTTTCGCCCCAGTACGCCGAGCGAGCGACGCCCGCGCCGCTGGCTTGAGCGGCGAGTTGTTTCACGAGATCGCTGCCAGCAGTGCCGAGCACCATCGTCATGACGAGGGCGCGTGCACGGTCGGGGTCGTCCACAACAATGCCGTGGACTTCGGTGATCGATTGAGCAAAGAGCGCGCTGGCCTCAAGGAACCCGGCGGTCTCAACGCTCGAGAGCGCGAGCGAGGTTCCTGTGCCGACGGCGGGGATGGCTGCACTCGCCCCCACGAGGGCGCCGCCGGTGGTGACGGCGGCCAGGTAGCGGCGCTCAAGAATGGCAATGAGCTCATCCGGAGTCGCGTGCGGCTTGCTGCGACGGATGCTACGGATGTGAGCCAACACGACAGGACGCTGCACGGTGAGCACCCGGTCAATTCCGCGCACGACCATGGGATGGGAGGTGCTCACTTCGCTCTTAGCCATGGTTTTAAGCGTACCGGAGGACTCTGACGGCACCCCGGGAGTTAGGCAGCTGTTGAGCAACCGTGACGTTGGCGCATCGTCGGTCGGTTAAGAGCCGTAGTCCTCGTTGTAGCGCGCGAGCACATCGTTGATGGGGCCGTCGAGCACGAGCTCGCCTTTGTCGAGGTAGAGGCCTCGAGTGCAGAAGCGGCGCAGGTCTCGCTCGTTGTGGGAGACGAAGAAGAGCGTGCGGCCGCCCTTCAAAAGTTCTTCGATGCGGCGGTAGCATTTTTCGCGGAAGGCCTTGTCGCCAACGGCGAGCACCTCATCCACCAAAATGATGGGTTCTTCGAGGCGCGAGATTACGGCAAAGGCGATGCGCACGCGCATCCCGCTCGAAAGATGCTTATAGGGCGTATCAATGAAGCGTTTGATCTCGGCGAACTCGATGATCTCATCGAAGCGTTCGTTGATCTCGCTCTTAGTCATCCCGTGCAGGCCCGCCGTGAGGTACACATTGTCGCGCACGCTCAAGTCGTCGACGAATCCACCCGTGATTTCGATGAGCGGGGCAACACCCTCGCCTACATGAACAGCACCTTCGTCGGCAAGCATCACTTCGGCCACGAGCTTCAACAGTGTGGATTTTCCTTGACCGTTTCGACCAACGACACCGATCGCCTCACCGGCGGTGACATCGAAACTGACATTGCGCAGCGCCCAGAATTCGTCGGCGCGGGCACGGCGCTTACGGCCGGCAAAGAGATCTTTGAAGTTGCGGCGCGAGCGCCGGTTGAGACGAAAGCGGATGCCGGCGTCTTCGACCCGAATGACGTAATTGTCGCTCATTAGATCTCCTTCAACACTGCACGCTCGGTACGAGTGAAGACGAGGATCCCGACGCCGAGCAGGATGAGGCTCATGAGCGCCCCAATGCCGACCGCGTACCAGTCAAGTTGATCGGGGAAGAACGCCGCACGATAAAGCGAGAAAATGCCGGCGAGCGGATTGAAGGCGGCGAGGCCGTCGATGCCAAGCTTTTCCAAATCAGGGATGCCATAAATGATGGGGGAGGCGTAGAACAGAAAGCGCAGAGCAAGCTTCGTTGCGCGCTCAAGATCCCGGAAAAACACGACGAGGGGCGCAACAATCAGGCCGACGCCCATCGTGAGGATCGCCTGAAGCAGAATGCCGAGGATGAAATAGATGGCTTCCCAGTGAACAACAGCACCGCTAGCGACGGCAAAGAAAGCGAGCACGGGGAGGCTCGCGATGAACTCGATTCCCTTGGAAAGCACGAGTCGTGCAACCCAGATGGTGCGAGGAATTTTGGTCGATCGGATGAGCTTGGCCTCGCGCAGATAGGCACGCGTGGCATCGGACACTGCGCCGTTGAACCACATCCACGGCAGCAGAGCAGCGAGGAGGAACACAATGTAAGGCTGTTCGCCTACGGCTTTGTCGAAGACTTGGGTGAAAACGAACCAATAGATGCCCGCCATGACTAAGGGGTCAAGAACGGACCACACGTAGCCAAGAGCTGAGGTGGAATACCGCACGCGAAGGTCGCGCATGGTGAGCAACCAGAGTGTGCGGCGGTATCGGGTAAGGGGGGACCAAGTAGGTCGCTCCAATGCTGTGTTCGCCACGCCCCTATAGTAAACGGGCGAATTGCCAATCGGCGGCACACGCATGCTGCGCTGTGAGAAAATCTTCTCTTTTCACAGCAATGCCCGCTCCGCACAGAGTGCGAAGCGGGCGATGGCTATGAGGCTCAGTCGAGCCAATCGGCTAGCTAGACGAAGAGGTTGGCGCGCTCGAGGTCTTCAGCGAAGTCCACCTCGATGGCGTACAGGTCAGAAATATCGACGGGCTCGATAAGCAAACGATCTTCTTCGATCGCGAGCTCGATGCCGCGCTCGAAGTAGTCCTGGTCGCCAACCCTCTTGAGGTGGCGCACGAGCGTTGACTTGGCGTCGCGCGAAATGTAGTTGATTCCAACGGCCTCGCCCAGTCCGCCCTTGACGGTCTTCGAGAGTTCCTTGATGTAGCCCTCAGCGTCGGTCGTGTACTTGACTTCTTCGTCAGAGACCTTCGCGGTGTTGACACTGACAAACGACTGGTCGCGAGCAACCATGGCCGCGGCACGCTCAAGAGCGGTGGGGTCGAAGACTACGTCTCCGTTCATCCAGAGGACTCCACCAGGAGCGGATGCCTGCAGCGCACGCATGAGGCTCTTCGAGGTGTTGGTCTGGTCGTACTGCTCGTTGTAGACGAACGATGCCTCAGGGAATGCTTCGATGATGTGCTCGAGCTTGTAGCCAACAACGATCGTGACCTTGGCGTTGTTGCCGAAAGCGTGACGGATGTTGTCAAACTGCTGCTGCATGATGGTGCGGCCATCGCTCAGCTCAGTAAGGGGCTTCGGAAGCGAGCGGCCCAAACGGCTGCCCATTCCGGCAGCTAAAATTACGACCTGTGTAGTCATGGTGGTCTCCTCAGTAGTTCTGGGGCTCGGGTTCAAGGTTCATGATTTACCTACTGTTAACCCGAGAATGGAAAAAACGACACACCCTTGTGCGATAGTCAGGCTAGCTGTGTCGCCCGAGAACTCCATCGATTTTGGAGGGTTGTTGTCTATTTGTGATGCAGGCTCATTCTCTGAGCATCTGATTGGTAGGTTTGGACAGTGGAAAACGCCCAAACACCCGACGAGGGCACGAAGTCTGTTGAAACGCCGGTAACGAAGCCCGCGAGCAGCACCCGGAAGCCGGCTACGGCCCGTGGTTCTCAAGCAAAATCGCCTACCGCTAAGCCAGCAACTTCTGCTACTCGTAAGCCCGCCGCCAAGAAACCGGCCGCGCGCACGACCCCCGCCCGCACGAAAACTGCCGCCGCAAGCGGTGATTCGCCTAGTGCAGAGGCGTCGACTGCGCCGAAGCCGTCGCCGGCGACAGTAAAGAGTGCCGCAGCTAAGACTGACAGCGCTAAGCCAACTCCGGCTGCGGCGAAACGCGCCGCCGCTGCGAAGCCGAGCGACGCTAAGCCCAGTGCGGCCAAGGCTGGTGCTGCGAAGCCGACTGCCGCTAAAGCCGGTACTGCGAAGTCCGGTGCCGCTAATGCTTCTGCGGCGAGGACCACCGCCGCTCGCAAGTCGACATCTCCCAAGCCGACACCGCCGAAACCGACGGCGCCCAAGCCTGTCGCGCCGAAGGCCGCTGTCGCCGAGCCCACGAGTTCAGAGCATGGTGAGAATGGTGAGTCGATTGCGTCGGTTGAGCCGTCGTCCACGCTGACGAAGCCTGCAGCGCTCGACTCGAATGCCGTTGAGTCGCACGACGCGGACGCTCCCATGGATGCTCCCGCCGTCGCAGCTGGCACCGATGACACCACCGATGACACCACGGATGCCGTGACTGCTGACGTCATCGTTGACGTAGTTGATGCTTCGGATTCCACTGATATCGCAGAGGATGCCGACGAGGCAGTGGACGATGCTGAAGCTGAGCCTGCTGAGCCTGCTGAGCCTGCTGAGCCTGCTGGGCCTGCTGAAGCTGAGCCTGCTGAAGCTGTTGTGGCTGAAGAGAAGCCGGATGCTGTGCTCGCCGGTCTCGCACGCCTTCGTGCGCTTGCCTCACAGTTCGCTGCGCCTGCGGCAGAGGCCGCCGAGAAAAAAGCGATAGCCGAGAAAGCAGCCGCTGAAAAAGCGGCGGCTGAGAAAGCTGTCGCTGATAAAGCCGAAGACGACAAGCGTGAAGCGGAACGTGCTGAAGCGGAATTTGCCGAAGCGGAGCGTGCTGAGACAGAACGTGCTGAAGCCGTGCTTGTTGAAGCGGAGCGCGCTGAAGCCGAGCAGGCTGCAAAGGACCGCGCTGAAGCCGATAAAGCTGAGGCTGAGCGTGATGAACCTGAGCCGATCGCTACTGAAAAAGCGGAGGCTGATAACGCTGAAGAGTCAGCGGCAGAGCCTGCTGATGCTGATGCTGATGCTGATGCTGCCGCTACGGCGACCACGAGCAACACCAGCGACGACACAGAACCTGAGCTCGACACCGCGGTGGCGGCAACGACGGCCCCCGCGCCAGAACGTGTGGCAACAGCCGAGGCGGAACCCACCGACGAAAGCGCAACGGAGTCAGAACCCGAACCCGCGGCAGCGAGCGACGCCCTGGTTGCGGTCGACTCCACCCTCGGTCACGGACTTGTCGCGACATCCAGCGACGTTGTTCTTGAAGTCAGCGGATTGTCAAAAGACTTCGGTGACACCGTGGCCGTAGACGACATTCGGTTGAGCGTGCGCGCCGGAGTTTTCTACGGAATTGTGGGCCCCAACGGCGCCGGCAAAACCACAACGCTGTCGATGATCACCGGACTACTGCGCCCCGATTCCGGAAGCGCAACCGTCAACGGGGTCGACATTTGGGAATCGCCGGAGATCGCAAAACGCTCCATCGGTGTGCTGCCCGACCGCCTACGCATTTTTGACCGCCTCACTGGGTCACAACTGCTCTACTACTCCGGCGTGCTTCGCGGACTCGACGCCTCCGAAGTACGCAAGCGTTCCGCAGACCTCGCAACAGCGTTCGGGCTTGACGATGTCATGGGCCGACTTGTGAGCGACTACTCCTCAGGAATGCTCAAAAAGGTGGCACTTGCCGCCGCCATGATTCATTCACCGCGCCTGCTCGTGCTCGACGAACCATTCGAATCTGTCGACCCCGTCTCTGCAGCAACCGTTACCCGCATCCTTAAGCAGTACGTCGATGCTGGAGGCACTGTGCTGCTTTCTAGCCACCGCATGGAGCTCGTACAACGTGTGTGCAGCCACGTCGCCGTCATCGTCGAAGGCAGACTGCTCGCCGACGGAACCATCGATGAAGTCCGCAACGGAATGTCACTCGAAGACCGCTTCGTGCAGCTGACAGGCAAGAACGCCAGCGGGGGAGGGCTCGAGTGGTTGAGCAGTTTCTCCGACTGAGACTTACCATCCTGGCGAATGCCTTTCGTCGAGGCCCGCTCGTAGCATCTGCAATGGGTTTGGTGCTGATCTACAGCGCGGTTCTCTTCGTGATGGCGATTTCGGCTGTTGCCGACCTGCGCAACACCACGCCGGAAGTCGCGGGCGCTTCGCTCGTGGTTTTCGGTTCCGCGGTGCTCTTCGGCTTTCTCGTGATGCCTCTCGGGTGGAACGCGGATGACGCAATCGACCCGCGCAGGTTTTCTTACCTGCCGCTCAGCCGCATCCGCCTCGCATTGCTCCTGCTGCTCGCTGGCGCCGTCAGCATCCCCACGGTGATGCTCGCCGGGCTCGCTGTCGCTCAAGTCGTTGCGTGGTCGGCAAATCCCGCATCGGCTCTCATCGCCGTGGTTTCGGGAATCGTGGTGTTCGTGACAGCAGTCGTCGGGACTCGGTTGGCGAGCCTCATCGCCGCCCGATACTTGAGCACTCGACGCTTGCGGGAAGGGTTCGGCATTGTCGCAATCACCCTCGTCATTGCCTCGCTGCCCATCGCCGTAATGCTCGCCCTTGCCGACTACCAATCCCAAGTGCTTCCGGTAATTCGCCGGGTTGCTGCCGTAATGGAATGGACGCCTCTCGGCGCTGCCTTCAGCGCGCCAGCCTCCGCAGCAGCGGGAGATAGTAGCGACGTCGTCGGCAAGCTTGCGATCGCGGTTGCGTTCCTCGTTTTCCTTGCCGTCTGCTGGTACTTCCTTGTCGGCTATGTTCTTTCTCGTCCCGAGCGCAGTGCCGTCGAAACCTATCGTTCGGGCCTCGGCTGGTTCCGCTTGATGCCGTCAACCCCATTGGGTGCAATTGCTGCTCGAAGCCTCAGCTACTGGGCTCGGGATGCACGCTACTTCGTCGCGCTCGCTGCCATCCCGATCATCCCGATCGGAATGGTTGCGGCTCTGTTTGTGGGCGGAATCGGAGCCGACGTAATCGCGTGGATTCCCGTGCCCGTCATGTGCCTCTTCCTCGGCTGGAGTGCCCACAACGACGTAGCTCACGACAACACCGCACTCTGGACCCACGTCTCGGCCCACACTCGTGGCTCCGACGACCGGTGGGGGCGCATCGTTCCCAACCTGCTCGTGGGTATCCCGCTCGCTGTCGTCGGCAGCATCCTCACGGTTCTTATCGTGGGTAATGGTGGAACGCTACCCGGCCTCATCGGGCTTAGCCTCTGCCTCCTCTTTGCGGGTCTCGGCGTTTCCAGCATCAGCTCGGCCGCATTCCCGTATGCGGCACCTCTGCCAGGGCACGGGGCGTTCATCCAACCTCAAGCGCTCGTCTCGAACGCCGCCACGGTGCAATCGTTCACGTTCGCATTCACGGTGCTATTCGGACTGCCCGTATTGGGAGTCGTCTTCTTCAACCCCTTCACCGCTCTGCAACCACAGTGGGCTGCATTCATCGTTGGCTTGGCCATCGGTCTGGTCGTGCTCATCATCGGTGTCTACTGGGGCGGACGAATCATGGTGCGCCGCGGCCCTGAACTGCTCGCACTCTCCTCACAGAACTGACCCAGCACATCTCAAGCCATCTTTGCGGAAGCAACCACCACGGCTTGTGGCGACGGAAGTAGAATCGATTTATGGCTGACACCGATATCACTGGCGGCGGAACCGACACGCTCGACCGCGAACTCGAAGAACTGCTCAACCAAGAGCAGGTTGAAGAGGGCGACCACGAGCGCTTCTCGCACTACGCGCCCAAAAACAAGATCATGGAATCGGCGCTCTCGGGCAAGCCGATTCGTGCCCTGTGCGGAAAGCTGTGGACTCCGGGCCGTGACCCCGAAAAGTTCCCCGTCTGCCCAACGTGCAAAGAAGTCTACGAAAAGATGAAGGGCTAGCGCTTCCGCTTTTCAGCGCGATTGAGCGGCTGCGCTAAGCGGTAACTGTGTGTCGGCGGCTGCGTTCAGCGGTAGATCGTGGGCAACACTGGTTCTCCGCGTGACAACCGGAACGCAGTCTGAGGCAGTTCTGCCATGGCAGTTTCGCAGTGATCGCGCGCGGCAAGCGTGCCGCTATCGCCGATCCATTGCTGATCGGCTGTTCCGCCCGTCATGAGTGCAACGTTGAGATCTCGGCCCTCGACATCCGGGCGTCCTTCAGACTCTTGATAGATCAATTCCATGGATGCGACGCCATTGTCGAGAGCGCGCACTGCCGCCTTGTGGCCGCCAATGGTCGCCTTCGCGGTCGACTTCTTGGCAACGGAGACCCACTCGCCCGCATCGTTGTGATGGGCCACCAGCTTGTAGACCATGCCTGCGGCCGGGAAGCCGGACCCGGTCACCACGGAAGTGCCGACTCCGAATGAATCCACGGGGGCGGCACGCAGTGCAGCAATCGCGTGCTCGTCGAGGTCGTTCGTCACAGTGATGCGTGTTTTTGTTGCCCCGAGTGAATCCAACTGGGCTCGAACGGCCGCAACTTGAACGGCAAGGTCACCAGAGTCGATGCGCACAGCGCCCAACTCGGTCCCGGCGACCTTCACCGCCAGCTCGACCGCCTTCTCGACATCGTAGGTGTCAACAAGCAGCGTGGTCGAGGGGCCTAGCGCGTCAACCTGTGCCTGAAAAGCTTCTTCTTCAGAGTCGTGCAGCAGTGTGAACGAGTGCGCTGCGGTTCCCATCGTGGGCACGCCCCAGCTTCGTCCTGCTTCCAGATTGCTCGTGGCGCTGAATCCCGCAATATAGGCGGCGCGAGCGGATGCCACGGCGGAGCGTTCGCCGGTGCGGCGTGACCCCATCTCCGCCAGGGGGCGCCCGTCGGCGGCAGACACCATGCGCGCGGCAGCGGACGCGACAGCGGAGTCGTAATTCAGCACGCTCAGCGCAAGTGTCTCCAGCAGCACAGCTTCGGCGAAGGAGCCCTCAACGGTGAGCACGGGGGACCCGGGAAAGTACGCGTCACCCTCGCGGTACCCACTGATATCGCCGGTGAACCGGTAGTTGGCGAGCCAATCGACGGTCGTGGGGCTCACAATGGCATTGCGCGAAAGGAAGGCGAGTTCGTCATCGCCAAAGCGGAACTGTTCGATGAGTTCGAGAAGGCGTCCGGTTCCCGCAACAACGCCGTAGCGACGGCTGTCGGGAAGGCGGCGGGCAAACACTTCGAACACGCACTGGCGTTCGTGGCGGCCACTGCCGATAGCGGCGTCGAGCATGGTGAGCTCGTATTGGTCAGTTAGTAGAGCGGTACTCACCCGACCAGAGTACGCGACAGTCCCTCAATGCTGTCGGGGAGTGTTCGGGCATCCACCACTACGATTGAAGACGTGACTGATGCACCTATTGGCGTTTTCGACTCCGGAGTCGGTGGCCTCACCGTAGCCCGAGCGATTATTGACCAGTTGCCGCACGAATCGATTCTGTATGTGGGCGACACTCTGCACTCGCCCTATGGCCCGAAGCCGATTGCCGATGTGCGTCGCTACTCCCTTGAGATCATGGATCGTCTCGTCGACGACGGCGTGAAGTTACTTGTGATCGCCTGCAACACCGCCTCGGCTGCGATGCTGAGGGATGCCCGCGAGCGGTACACCGAGGCGCGCGGCATTGAAGTGGTCGAAGTGATCCAGCCCGCTACGAGGGCGGCAGTGCGTCAGACCCGCAATGGTCGAGTCGGAGTGATTGGCACCGAGGGCACGATCAAGTCGCGGGCTTACGAAGATGCGTTTGCTGCGGCATCCGGCATCGAATTGTTCACGCAGGCCTGCCCCCGTTTTGTGGAGTTCGTGGAAGCCGGCATCACAACCGGGCCAGAAGTTCTTGCTGTCGCCGAAGAGTATTTGGCGCCGCTGAAGGCTGCCGAGGTCGACACTCTCGTGCTCGGCTGCACCCACTATCCGCACATTTCTGCCGCGATTCAGTATGTGATGGGGCGGGATGTCACGCTCGTCTCGAGTGCGGAAGAAACCGCCTACGACGTCTACAACACACTGGTTGCGCACAATCTGCTGCGCGATTCCACGGAACCCGCTCGCCACGCCTTCGAGGCGACCGGCCCAGATAAGCAGGGTTTCACCAGTCTGGCTTCCCGCTTCATGGGGCCGAACATCGTGCGCGTCGAGACCTTCGAAACCGGCGCGATTAGCTTGCCGCCGCTCCCGTAGCGAGCCCCCTTCACGAACACCAGATTTCACCGATAGACCGATAGAGAGTAGAGACATGACCCGTCACGATGGCCGCGAAAACAACGAACTGCGCGAAGTAACAATCGAGCGCGGATGGAGCGACCAGGCTGAGGGCTCAGCGCTAATCTCGTTCGGCAAGACGAAGGTGCTGTGCACGGCATCCTTCACTAATGGTGTTCCGCGCTGGATGGCCGGCAAGGGCAAGGGCTGGGTTACGGCCGAGTACTCGATGCTTCCGCGCAGCACGAACAGCCGCATGGACCGCGAAGCCGTCAAGGGCAAGGTCGGCGGCCGCACCCACGAAATCTCGCGCCTCATCGGTCGCAGCCTGCGCGCTGTTGTCGACATGAAGGCGCTCGGCGAAAACACGATCGTGATCGACTGCGACGTTCTTCAGGCCGATGGCGGAACCCGCACGGCAGCGATCACTGGTGCCTACATCGCGCTCGCTGACGCCATCGAGTGGGGCCGTGAGAAGAAGTTCATCGGCAAGAACTCGAAGGCACTCTTCGATTCGCTCGCCGCAGTGAGCGTCGGAATCATCGACGGTGAGCCAATGCTCGACCTCGCCTACGTCGAAGACGTCCGTGCCGAGACCGACATGAACGTCGTCGTCACCGGCCGTGGTCTATTCGTTGAGGTTCAGGGCACAGCCGAAGGCGCACCCTTCGACCGCCGCGAACTCGACTCGCTGCTCGACCTTGCTCTCGCGGGTGGCACGCAGCTCACGGCGATCCAAGCCGCAACCCTCGGCCACACCACCGCCACTACCCACACTGGCGCGTAGCAATGCGCATCGTTCTCGCCACCCACAACGCCCACAAAGTCGCTGAGTTGCGCCGCATCCTCGGCCCAGCACTCGACGGCCTCGAGCTCGTCGCCTACGACGGTCCTGAGCCGGTTGAAGACGGCGAGACCTTCCAAGCCAACGCGCTGATCAAAGCGCGGGCCGCCGCTGCCCACACCGGGCTGCCGGCGCTGGCCGACGATTCCGGAATCTGTGTTGACGCGCTTGGCGGTGCCCCCGGCATCCACTCGGCTCGGTATGCGGGCACGCGCAACGACGTCGACAACCTGGAACTGCTGTTGGCAAACATGGTCGGCAGGGATGACCGCGCTGCTCAGTTCGCGTGTGCGGCAGCGTTCGTGGTGCCCGCCGGTGTCGCTGGCACAGACGGCACAGCTGGTGCTGCTGGTGCCGCCGAAGCCGAAGCTCACGAGTTCGTGGAGCTCGCACTCTGGCCGGGCACCGTGGCAACCGAGCGGAGCGGAACTGAGGGCTTCGGCTACGACCCGATTTTCTGTCCGGATGGGCAGCCGGGAACATCCGCTGACCTCACTTCTGACCAGAAGGATGCGCTCAGCCACCGTGCCCAAGCATTCGCCGCGATCATGCCGATCGTGCGCACTCAACTGCTGGGCGACTAGTCGCAGACTGCCGAACGGCGGCGAGTATTTGCGCTGCGGTCTCGGCGCCGGGCGCAACAACGTAGGGTTGAGGCGTGTCTGAACATGATGATCCCCACGCAGTAGATCTTGAACTCCCCATCGCAGCCCGCATTGCGGCCGCGAGCGAACGCCATGGCGAAGCCGTCATTGTCGAACGTGCCGTCTCTCTCATCGAGGGCAACAACGAGGGCAAAGAGTTTCTGCTGATTGTTGGCGGGGAGCATGCTCAGGGCATCCTCGACGGAGCTCCGGTGCTCTACTGGCCCGAGTTGTGGGGAACGCGCGCGCTACTGCACGCCTGGAATGACAGCGCTGCGGATGCCGTACTCGCCGCTCTCAGTAATCAAGCGTGGCGTGTGCGCGAGATGGCAACGCGTGTTGTTGCCACTCGTCGACTCGACGCTCGCGAGCAGCTTCTGGCGCTCCTGACGGACGACACTGCTCGCGTTCGCGCGTCGGCAGCTCGCGCCCTCGGAACGGTCGGGTCGCTCGATGTCGTTGAGGCGATCTCTGAGCTTGTGAAAGACGAAGACATTGAGGTTCGCCGCGCTGCTCAGCAGGCCGTGACCGCCATCCGTAAGCGTTCGCCTCAGCAATAGCGGCTTCTGGCCTAGTCGTCGAAGTCTTGGTTGAAGTCTTTGGGGTGCAGGGCTAGCTTTTCCGCTTCAGCGTCGTCGAGAGCCTCGGCGCGGCCAGTTTCGCGCGCCTTTTTGGCCTTGTAGGACGAGCGGAAGTAGTGGTACGCCGTCGGTAGCACCGTGAGGGTTACAGCGGCGAGCAGGATCAGGTCGATGTACTCGACAATGAAATCGCTGAGCCACGGAATGTAGCCGAGCAAGTAGCCGCCGAAGGTGAGCCCGGAGCCCCAAATGAGAGCGCCGATCGCGTTGTAGAGCGAGTACTTGCGGTAGTCCATGTGGCCGACGCCCGCCGCGACCGGTGCGAAGGTGCGCACGATCGGAACAAATCGAGCCATGATGACGGCGAGGCCGCCGAAGCGGGTGAAGAAAGCGTTGGTGCGTTTGACGTTTTCGACGCTAAAGAGACCTGTCTCTTTTCGTTCAAAGATCTTGGGGCCCACTTTGTGCCCAATGAGATAACCGACCTCACCGCCGAGGAAGGCGGCAAGGCTCACCGCCAAACAGACCCACCAGATGTCGTATTCGATGACGCCAGCAAAGGTGAGAACACCGGTGATGAGAAGCAGCGTGTCGCCAGGAAGAAAGAATCCAACGAGCAGCCCGGTCTCGGCAAAGACAATGAATGCCACGCCCAGCAGCGCGAATGCCCCAAACCCGGTAATCAGGTTTTGGGGATCGAGCCAAGGGATGATGGCGGTGCCTACCAAGGGGTTTTCTCCAGAATCGTCGGCTAGTGCGCGTAGTCGGCGACGTTAGCGATGTACGTCACAGAGTAACGCGTGCTGGAGGGGCTTCGCTGTGGGGGATACCCCCGCTTCAGTGGAAAAGCGCGAGCTATTGCTATCTTTAGGAAAGCAACTATCGGAGGGTCGCCATGAGTCTCGAACACAGCACCGATCACGATCATCTCCACGTGGGCAATGTTTTCTCGGCCACGTGTCCGTGCCGCGATTTGCTGGATGTCGTCGCCAGCAAGTGGTCAGCCCTCGCGATCGGTGCCCTCCAGGGCGGACGGATGCGCTTTGGCGAGCTTCAGCGTCACCTCGATGGAATTTCGCCGAAGGTGCTCACGAGCACGCTGCGCAAGCTCGAAGATTACGGAATCGTCGATCGCGAAGTTTTCGCCGAGGTTCCTCTTCGCGTGGAATACACCCTGACCCCACTCGGCCACGAAGCGGGTGTTCCTCTCGAGTCATTGCGGGTCTGGGCAGAGTCACAACTCGCGCACGCCCAGCGCACCGAAGCGGCGCGCGCACGCGTCTAGACACTTACCCCGGGGTAACTTGCGTCCCTTGCGGGTCACCACTATGAGCGGTTCAGCGTGGTGGCACACGCCAGCGATCACGCAAAGGACCCCATGAACACGTCAGCTCCCTCCCCCTTCAGCATCGGCTCAGTAGCCCCCGCCGTCGTCACTCGCACTGGCGGATCGATTGAGAGCGAGGGAAGCCTGGTCGACGCAGAACTGCCCGTTGACGCACCGACCGGCCGCGACATCCTCGTGGAAGTTGCTGCAGTTTCGGTCAACCCCGTTGATGTGAAAGTGCGGGCTGGCGGAGAAGTAGCCGATCGTGTTCTCGGCTGGGATGCCTCCGGTGTTGTTGCCGCTGTCGGCCCCGACGTGACACTGTTCCAGCCGGGCGATGAGGTTTGGTACGCCGGCGACATCACTCGCCCCGGAACCTATTCGCGGATGCACCTGGTCGATGAGCGCATCGTCGGCCGCAAGCCGTCGAGCCTGAGCCACGCTGAAGCGGCAGCAATGCCGTTGACGACCATCACCGCCTACGAGGCGCTCTTTCACAAGCTCAAGCTCACGAGCGCCAGCACGGGCACTCTGCTCGTTCTGGGAGCCGCTGGGGGAGTGGGGTCGATCCTCATCCAGCTCGCCAAGGAACTGACCGGCGTGCGCGTGATCGCCACGGCGTCGCGCGACGAAACCCGAGCCTGGGTCACCGAAATGGGGGCGGATGCTGTGGTCAACCACCGTGGCGACCTCGCGGCCAACGTCGCCGACGTTGCACCAGAGGGCGTGGACTGGGTCTTCACGTCGCAAACAGGAACGAACCTGCCCGCGATTGTGGAACTACTCAAGCCCTTCGGCGAGATCGTGGCCATCGACGACGAGGCCGGGCTCGACCTGCTGTCGCTCAAGACAAAGGCGCTCAGCTGGCACTGGGAACTCATGTTCACCCGTTCGGCGCAACACACCGCCGACATGGTGCTGCAGCACGAACTGCTGGGCGAAGTGGCCGACCTGGTGGATGCCGGACGCATCCGCACCACCCTCACGCACACGTTCAGCCCGCTCGACGCCGAGCAACTGCGGGCCGCTCACGCGCTCGTGGAAAGGGGTGGTGCCATCGGCAAGACGGTAGTCGCTGTCTGAGCGAGCACTATGCAGTGTGCTCTATTTGGTGCGGAAGGCGGGACTTGAACCCGCACGCTCGAAAGCACAGGAACCTAAATCCTGCGTGTATACCAATTTCACCACTCCCGCTGGCCGGTCAATCTTATCCCGAGATTCGGCTGCCGCGAATCCCCTATGACGTAGCTTCGTTTTTGCTGTGCACGGCCCCGTCGGCCCCGCCATCCTCGTGTTAATGGAGGTGGAGGGTGTAATTTATGAAGTGTCTTCCCTATGGAGACGACGTCCGCGATTGCGCCTTCCAAGAGCCCTGTGAGCCACAGCTAGCGCATCGCACGAAGCAAGGAGAGCGACATTACCGTTCACGAGCTCCAATCGAGCCTGTTCACCCTCGACTCGGCCACTGCCGAAGCGATCCGTACCGCTGCCGAGCGCATTACTGCGCACCCTAATGAGAACCCGGATGACTTCGGTCGCCAGGCTCTCGCTGCAGCGTTCAGTTTGCCTGAAGAGGTCCGTGCGGCTGTTTTGAATTTTGCTGAAGTCGGTTCTGACGCCGGCATCATGGTTGTGCGCGGTCTGTATGTCGACGAAGACCTCACAGACACCCCTCTGGACAACAAGAGCGGCCTGGGCGCCGGCACTATCTTCGCGAAAGAAATGGGCATGCTTGCTCACCTCCTCGGCAGCATGGTTGCCTACGAGGCTGAGGGCAACGGCCACCTCATCCAAGACATGGTCCCCAACCCGAAGCTCGCGGTAACCCAGCAGTCGCAGGGTTCGAAGGTGGAGCTCGAAGCTCACACCGAGCAGTGCTTCTCTGACTTCAAGCCTGACTACGTGATCCTCGGTGCCCTTCGCGGCGATGAAAACGCCAAGACCTACGCTTTCTCTGGTCGCAAGCTGGTTGCCCAGATGACTCCAGAAGAGGTTGCCAAGCTGCGCCAGCCGCTGTGGGCAACCACGATCGACGAGTCGTTCCAGCCGTACATTCCTCACCCGGATGCCGTTCGTGGCCCGTTCCCGATCATCACCGGTCCAGAGGACGACCCGTACATCCTCGTTGACCAGGACCTCATGCACGGCATCACCGCTGAAGCTCAGCGTCTGCTCGGCAAGGTCGTCGAGACCTACATTGAGCACCGCGACGCCCACGTGCTGCAGCCGGGCGACCTGCTGATGCTCGACAACCTGCGCGCTATGCACGGTCGTTCGATGTATGCCCCGCGCTTCGATGGCAAAGACCGCTTCATTGCGCGTGGCTTCGTCGTGCGCGACCGTCGCAAGCTCTGGCCACAGCTGCTCGAAGACCGCCGCACCCTCGCTGCGGTCCACAGCTAAGACGTTCAGCGAAAGCTAGCTAGTTCGTTACGACGCGGGTCGTCTGCTCCGGCAGGCGGCCCGCGTTTGTGCGTTTCGGGGTGATGGCGAGGAAGAGCGCGGCGACGATGCAGAGCTGGCCGAAGATGCCCAGAAGCATGCCGGGGCTTGACGCATCCCCACCTCCGATCGCAAAGGTGTCGGCCAGCCCCATGCCCATGGAGAAGCCAGCGAACCACTGGAAGAAGATCGCGGTGCTCAGGAGCGCGAGGCTCGCAACGAGCATCCCGCGCAGAGAAATAATGTTGGCAAATATTTGTGACGTCGTGATGGCGGCGAACACCACTGCCGCGAGGGGCCAGAAGATGGCCCAAATCCACGAAAAGACTTCGGCTTGGAGTTCCCCCGCGGCATCCATCGCTGCATAAATTTCATCGAGCGAAAGTTCCGGAACTTTCGCGAGCGGGTTCCACACGTAAATATTTATGATGCCGATCACAACGATGGTAATCATCGCCACAACTGTGGCTACGCCGATCAATAGTCGGGTTCGTCGTTCCAGCGTTGTATTTTCGGGCACGTCATGAGTGGTTGTCTCGTCGACGTGAGCTCCCGTTTCGTGTGGTGGCTCAGCGGGCTGGGCAGTGGCGGTGCGCGCACGAATAGAAAACCACGTCATGACGATCCCGAAGATGAGCAGCGCGATCGCGAATACGCCGACCGCTGCACCGATCACGGTAACCGCGACCGGGAAATCGAGCACGGCGGGAGCTCCGAGGCCATAAAAGCCCCAGAGAAGCTGATTAGCGCCCAGAAGTCCAGCGCTGAGATAGGCGGCGGTAGCCCACCGCGCGAAATGGGACGCGGGCGACGAAAACGGAGTCATGCCGACACTCTAAGCCAGCGGCATCCGAAATCAAGGATTATTCAGCCGAGGGGTGAGCCGGGCAATATGCCCACCCTCTCGGCTGAGATCGTTAGCGCTTGTGGCGTCCGCGGAGTCGTGCGAAGAGGCCCTGAGGCGCCGGCGCTGGTGCCGGAGTGTCAGTTTCGTCTTCGCTGGCACCGGGAAGGATGCGCAGGATGTTCATGAGGCTCAGCGCTGCGAGGAGCGCGTGTGCTGCAGTGGGCAACGTCTCGGCAATCGCCGAAAGTTCCTTCGCCGAGAGCGGTGCGTGGCTCAGGATCGAGGTCATGCGCAGCTGGTCAGCATCGTGCGGAAGGTTGGTGATATTCGGCCAGCGACGCAGGCGGTAGCGCGCGCTGTCGGTGAGCCAGGGTGCGGGCGTGTGAGCGTAACCGGTAGTGCCGATCATCCACAGCAACGGATTGAGGTCGAAGCCAGCTCCCGTGGGCATAATGACTTCTTCGCGAACGTGGCTACGCACATTGATGCTCACTGGATGCGTCGGGAAGTCGGTGATCTCAGCCTTCCACCAGTAGGCGCGCTCGTTCACATCGATCACAAGCATCGGAAAACTGGATGAGGTGATTGCCAGCACGGTTGGCTGCGCACTGCTCGAGGCGATCTTGATGGCTTCGGCAACTTGTGCCCATTCGGAAACGAGAATCGACTGGTCGAAGTCATCGGTGGACGATTCGCCTGCGAATCCCACGGTGGGGTCTCCGGCGACGGCCGAGGCAACTGCGTGCTCTGGCAACGGCGCCTCCAGTTCGCGAAGAGTGCTGGCCAAAGTCGGCTCGGGCGTCGTTTCGCGGGAAGTGGGCGTCGTCGCGGTGGCGGGCTCAATAAAGTTGTCGAGCTCGTCGTCGGCGGGATCGGCGAAGTCGACATCGACAAGCTGGTGCACGAGCGGTGCGCGTGCGCCAGAGATTTGGTCGGTCCAGGTGTGGTTATCCCACCAGCGCAGCTGGGGGAGGCCAAGCGGGTCGGGGTACCAGCCGGCGGGGATGTTGGTTGCGTATGTAGTCATCTTCACGCCTCCTGCGTGAATTGGTGTGCGGTGCCGAGGGTGCATCGCGGTTGTGCTTCGGGTAAAGATCCTCGAGTCAGAATGTGATCTGCGGGTTGGGCGGGTGATCACATTCTGTTCGTAGTTCCTGGTCCTACTGCGGGTTTTCGGGTGGTGCTTGCTCAGGTGGTGCTTGCCCAGGAACTGCTTGCTCAGATGGTGCGGGTATTCGGGTGGTGCTTGCTCAATTAGTGCGGGTTGTCGGGTGGTGTTACTTGGCCATGAGGAGGGTCGTGAGCCTTCGCGCGGTTCGGCGCGCGGCGGTCAATGACCTGCCAATGGTTGCTTTATCGGTGAAAAGGGCTGCGAGCACCAGCGGGTGGCCTTGGACTCGCACTTGCACGACGTGGCCTTGTTCAGCCGCGACGATCACAAACTCGTTGTCTCCGAGTTGCAATTCTCGAGCGACAGCATCAGCGAGGGCCTGAGTCGAACTGGCCATGCTCGCGAATCGATCGCTGTCAAATTCTTTGCCAGCTACTGACACAACGCTGAATCCATCCTCTGTCAGAAGGGATGCGTAGCGGAGCGACGGTGCTAGGTCGCGAAGTCCGCCCAAGGCGAGTTCGCCTCGGACGATGTATTTAGAGTCAAGGTGGGGAGCGATAGTCATCGTGTTCTCCGTCCACCGGAACCGGCGCCGATGCTGTCGGCGACTGCTTGTTTGAGCTCGATGTTGGCGATGAGCGTCATGAGGAGCGTCATCATCTCTTCCTGGGAACGAGCATCCACGGTAAGCACCGGGATCATCACGTCAGGCATTTCATCGGCAAGAGCGTTGGCGTATTCCTCGATCAGCGCGCGGGGCACGAGGTCGGCCCGGGTGAGGCCGATGACGATTCCGCCGCGCTCGTAGAGAGCGAAGAATTCTTTGACGTATTCGATGGCGGTCTCGACAGGGTTGTCGGCATCCGCATTCACCAGCAGCAGTACGCCCTCGGCACGTTCGGCGAGAATCGTCCACATGAAGTCGAATCGACGTTGGCCGGGAACACCATACAGGCGAACTTTCTCGGCCTCGTTGATGCCGATTTCGCCGTAGTCGAGAGCCACCGTGGTGGTGGGCTTGTCAGCAACGCTGCGGTCGCTATTTGCGGCCTCAGTGCTAACGACTTCGATCTCGCTGAGGGCGCGGATAGCGGAGGTCTTGCCGGCGCCCATTGGCCCGGCAAACAGGATTACGTGCTCTGCCATCTGATCCCTCCCCCAGGAGTTCGTTCTACGGTTCTTTCTTACTGAAGCATGCAAGCCCCCGAAGCAGGGTAGTAGACCCCCGTTTGGGTGTCGTTAACAAATGCCCCCATAAATGCTGACCAGAACGTTCTGTCTGTCCCCTCAAGACGTGGCGTGTTTTCTGGGGAGTCTGGCGATTTTCTAGACCAATTCTGCAGTGGTCTCGACCGCACAGGGGGTCATCGAGAGGGGATTTGGGCAGGTTTGCGAGAGCGGATTTGTGCCCCGACGATTGCCGCAAGAGCGAGCCCAAACCCGAGTAATTGGAGTGCGCTGAAATGCTCGCCGAGGACGAGCGCGCCGAGTGCTGCGGCGGTGAGGGGTGAGAGCAAACCGAGCACGGCGAGCGATGAAATCGGCACGATTCGAACTCCCCGAAACCAGAGTGTGTATGCGACGATGCCGCCGACGATTGCGCGGATTGTTGACCGCACACGAAATCAGCGGCGAATAGAAACGGTATCGCTGCCGTGAAGGCAGTCTCGCTTACACGGCGTAGCGCGCGTACTGCTCCCGAATAACCGGGTGGAAGTCGGATGCCGGCTCCGCCACAGTAGTGATAGCCCAGTCGGGGCGTGTGCCGTCGAGCACCCACGCCGCTTGGGCTGCGGCACCCAGCGCGACATACTCTGCGGGCTCGGGAACCACGACCGGCACTGCAAACACCTGGGACGCGATGGTCGACACTGCGGGGTTTTGGGCGGCGCCGCCAATGAGGAGGATGCGCTCGGCGGAAACTCCTTGGCGGCCGAGAGCGTCGAGGCCATCCGCGAGTCCGCACAGCAGTCCCTCGATGGCGGCGCGCGCGAGCGACGGGCGGGTCGTGGAGGCCAGTGTCATTCCGAAGAGGGTTGCTGTGGCATCCGGAAGGTTGGGGGTTCGTTCGCCTTCGAAGTAGGGCTGCAGCACGAGTCCGCTAGCGCCGGGGGCCGCTTCGAGCGCGAGAATGCCGAGCTCATCGTGGGTGACGCCCAGCAGCGCGGCGGTGCTGTCGAGCACGCGGGCAGCGTTCATGGTGGCGACGAGGGGCAGGAAAATGCCGCTTGCGTCGGCGAAGCCCGCCACGGTGCCGGTGCTGTCGGGGATCTGGGTTTCGGTAACGGCGAAGACGGTTCCGCTGGTGCCGATCGAGACGACGACATCGCCTGCTCGTGCGCCCAAGCCGAGTGCTGCTCCGGCGTTGTCGCCGGCGCCGCAGCCAATCTCGATGGCGGTTCCCGCGACAGTGCCTGCGGATTCACCTGGCGCGACGATGCGGGGCAACACCACACCATCGGTCACGGAACTGCGCCCGAGTGCTGCCGTGAAAACCTCGTCGTCGTAGGTGTTGGTGACGGAGTTGAAGTAGCCGGTGCCGCTCGCGTCAGAGCGGTCGGTCGTGAGCTGAGTGAGATCGGGGTTGGTGGGGCCGAAGCCGCGCAAACGCCAGGTCAACCAGTCGTGCGGCAGGCACACCGCGGCGACGCGGGCCGCATTTTCGGGCTCGGCATCGCGCAACCAGCGCAGTTTTGTTGAGGTGAAGGATGCAACGGGGGCCGAGCCCGTGCGCTCGGCGAGGTCGGGAAATTCGTGCAGGAGGGCGCCGGCTGCGGCCGCAGAGCGTGTGTCATTCCACAGCAGCGCGGGGCGGATGACGTGGCCGGCGGCATCCAACACCACCATGCCGTGTTGTTGGCCTCCGACCGAGATGGCGGAGACGTCGTCGAGTCCGCCAGCGTCGGCGATCGCTTCGGTAAGGGCCACCCACCAAGCTTCGGGGTCGACCTCGGTGCCGGTCGGGTGGGAAGCGCGCCCGGTGCGCACGAGGGCGCCGGTGGCGGCATCCACGATGACAACCTTGCTGGATTGGGTCGAGGAATCAACGCCCGCTACGAGTGTGGTCATGTGGGGGCTCCCGAGAATTGTTGGCGTCATCGACAATAAGTTTGTTCAAACAACATACGGTGCGCGTGCGTCAACGTCAACCGGTGCCACGGTTGAACAGCGGCCCGTGCCCTTCGAGCTGGGCCAGGGCGCTAGCGTGCGGCGTCTTCGCTTTCGTGTTCTCGCAGTGCGCGACGAATGTGCGAACGTGCGTGCTCAATCGCGGGCTCGAGGTCGGCGAACAAATGGTTGGGGTGTCGCAGCGAGCTGATCACTCCGAGTCGTTTCAGCACATCCAGATGTTCGGGGCGGATGCCCTTGATGATCACCGTCACGCCGCGCTTTTCAAGGGCAGTGATGAGTTCGGTGAGGGTGTGGGCGCCCGTGGCATCAACGAGGTGCAATTGCGACAGCCGCACGATCACGACTTCGAGGCCTTCGTGTTCGTTGATGCGGTCGATGAGGCGTTCCGCTGCTCCAAAGAACAGGGAGCCGTCGATGCGGAACAGCGCGATGCGTTCGTCGCCGGGTTCGGGGGAGCCCGGAAGCTCTTCGCGGTGAACGCCGCTGGCTTTACTCATCGTGCGGAGGGCGAAGAAGGCGGCGACGGCGATGCCGATGCCGACCGCAATGATGAGGTCGAAGCTCACGGTGATGATGCCGGTGATCACGAACACGGCAGCTTCAGATTTTCCGGTGCGCAGCATTGTCTTGATCAGGGTCGGCGACATCATGCGGGCCGCGGTGGCCATGAGGACGCCCGAGAGCGCTGCCAGCGGGATGACGGCGACAACCTGAGCAGCCAGATACACGACGGTCAGTAGCGCGAGGGCATGCACGACCGCCGAGAGGCGAGTGCGACCGCCAGACCGCACGTTCACGGCGGTACGGGCGATGGCGCCGGTGGCCGGCATCCCGCCAAAGAAGCTGGAGGCGACGGATGCCAACCCCTGGCCCACAAGTTCGCGGTCGGCGTTGTAAGGGCCAGTGTCAGCCATGCCGGCGGCAACGCGGGCGGAGAGCAGGGATTCGATGGCGGCGAGGGCGGCAACGGCGAAGGCCGGACCGATGAGCGTGGTCAGATCGAAGTCGAATGACGGCACGGTCGGTGACGGCAAAGATGCGGGAAGCTCGCCGATGGTGGCCAGTGGAAGATCCAGTGCTTGAGCAACGATGGTGACGACCGCGATGGCGATGAAGGAGGCCGGAAGGCGCCCGCTGATGCGCGAGAGCAACAACATGATGGCGATCACGGCGGCAACGACGGCGAGGGGCAGCAGGGCAGCGGGCCACTGGGCGGCAGTGATGAAGGCGATAGCGGCAAGCACTGCGTTGGTGGGGTGTTCGGTGCCTTCGGTGCCGAGCGCGGAGGGCACTTGCTGCAGGAAGATGATGATGCCGATGCCGACCGTGAAGCCTTCGATCACGGGCCACGGGATGTAGCTGACGGTGCGGCCGAGGCGCAGCACTCCGGCAATGACGACGATGATGCCCGCCAGCAGGGTGACGATCGCTACCGCTTCAACGCCAGAACTAACCACGATGGGGGCAAGCACCACGACCATGGCGCCGGTGGGGCCAGAGACCTGCACGTTGGAGCCGCCGAAGACGGCCGCGACGATGCCGGCGACGATGGCGGTGATGAGCCCGGCTTCAGCGCCAACTCCTGAGCTCACACCAAAGGCGAGGGCGAGGGGGAGGGCGACGATTCCGACGGTGATTCCCGCGATCAGATCGCCACGCCAGCTGGTGCGCAGTAGGCGGTAATCTTTCGCGCTCGGCAGGAGCTCTTTCCATGAACGTTTCATCGGGCATCCGGAATCGTGGGTAGTCCGGCAACGAGATCGCGTTGGCCGTCGGTGTCGGCAAGGATTTCGCCGAGCAGCACGCGCGCGACACGGAGGAGTTCAGAAATTTGGGGGTGAGCGAGGCGGTAGTAGACGACGCTGGCGCGGCGCTCAGAGACGACGAGGCCGTAGCGCCGCAGCACGGCAAGGTGTTGCGAGAGGTGGGAAGCTTCGAGCCCGGTAGCGGTCAGCATTTCGGCGACAGAGGCTTCCTCGGCCGCTGACAAGATTTCGAGCACCCGAATGCGGTACGGATGCGCGAGCCCCTTGAAGAGGTTCGCCTTGATTTCGTAGAGCGGCCTGCGCTCATCGAGAACGGCCATTCATGTGCTCCTGATCGGTGCGTGCGATGCGGATGCGCTGTGGCTGTGACAGCAAGCAATCTCCCACTTGCTGAATTGATGTAATCATCATATCAGGGATCTGGGTGCGCCGATTCGGGCCTAGTCGGAATGCGCCCCCGGCAGGATCAGGAGTTCGCCTGTGGACAACAGGAAGGCGTTTGCGCACCTGCTCGACACAATATGAGCATGTCTAACGCTCTGACGACCATCGCCGATCAGGTGCGCCAGAGGGTTCGCCGTGACGGGGTTGATCTGTCGCGCGACAGCGAGTTGGCGTCGCGGTATGTGCGCGATGAGGTCCGCCGCTACAGCGAGCGTGCGCTGGGTGGCTCGGTACCGTTGCTGGCGGATGAAGCCCAGGCCGCCCGCGAGGTGGTTGCAGCACTCACCGGGTACGGTCCGCTCCAACCATTCTTCGACGATGACACCGTTGAGGAGCTGTGGATTAACGGGCCCGAGCAGATATTCGTGGCCCGCAACGGGGTCCCTGAGTTCACCGGCATCCGCCTCAGTGATGGTCAGGTTCGTGATCTGGTGGAGCGGATGCTGCAAACGTCGGGCCGCCGCGTCGACTTGAGTTCTCCGTTCGTTGACGCTTCACTGCCCGATGGTTCGCGATTGCACGTCGTGATTCCCGATGTCACCCGGCGCCACTGGGCCGTGAATGTGCGCAAGTTCAGCCGGAGCATCCGCGATCTTGATCGCCTTGTCGAACTCGGCAGCCTTACGCAGCACGCGGCCGACTATTTACGGCTGTGCGTGCTTTCGGGGCAAAACATTGTGGTTTCGGGCGCAACGCAGAGCGGCAAGACCACCATGCTCAACGCCTTGCTAGCGGCGGCCCGACCCAACGAACGAGTCGTCACGGTCGAGGAAACTTTCGAGCTGAGCGTTGCCAGCCACGACCACGTCGGCATGCAGTGCCGCCAACCCAGCCTCGAGGGCACCGGCGAGATCAGCCTGCGTCGCCTCATCAAAGAAGCGTTGCGCATGCGCCCCGAACGGTTGGTCGTGGGCGAAGTGCGCGATGCCGAATCGCTCGACCTCCTTATTGCGCTCAATAGCGGCCTGCCTGGCATGTCGAGCATCCACGCTAATAGTGCGCGCGAAGCTCTCGTCAAGCTGTGCACGCTTCCGCTGCTCGCCGGCCGGAATATTGACTCCAGCTTTGTCGTGCCGACGGTAGCCAGTTCAGTGGATGTCGTGGTGCATTGTGAACTGACCGCCGACGGCACAAGACGCGTGGTCGAAATTTCGTCGCTCACCGGTGAGGTCAGCGACGGGGTTATCGACAGCCGCTTGCTCTTCCGCATCGTGGACGGCACACTCGCCCACACGGGTACCGTGCCCGCGCGGCTCTCCAAATTTCAGGCCGCCGGCATCGACGCGGTGTCGCACTTGTTGAGGGCTGTCGCATGAGCCTGATGCTGGGCATCGTTCTCGCGGTCGGTGTGGTGCTGATCGCAGCAACATTCCTGTGGCCTGCCACAGAGCAACGTCGGGTGCGTGGCCGTTCGGCGTTCTCGCTCCGGCTGAGCGAGCGACTCGTGCAGGCGGGACTCCCGACCACTAGTCCGGTGGTTGTGGTGATTGTGTCGCTCGCGTTGAGCTTCGCTGTAGCCGCCATCGCGTTTGTGCTGACATCGGTGATCGCCGTCGTGCTGTGTGCTGCCGTTGCCGCCCTCGTGTTGCCGACGCTCGCAATCAGTTGGCGTGCTCGCGTGCGCCGCCGAGCCACTCGCGTGGTCTGGCCCGATGTTGTTGACCAGTTGGTATCGGCAGTACGGTCAGGGCTTGCTCTTCCCGACAGCCTCATGACACTCGCCCAGACCGGGCCAGCAGTAACGCGCGGCGCCTTCGCAGCCTTCGCCGCCCGCTATCGGGCGACAGGAAACTTCTCGGTAGCCGTCGACGAACTCAAGGTGGCGCTCGCCGACCCGGTTGCCGACCGCATCCTTGAAACCTTGCGGATGTCGCGCGAAGTGGGCGGAAGCGAACTCACGAACGTTCTTCGCAGCCTCAGCGTCTACTTGCGCCAGGAGGCAGCCATTCGTTCGGAGATCGAAGCGCGCCAATCATGGGTGATGAATGCGGCGCGGCTCGGTCTGGCCGCACCGTGGGTGGTGTTGTTCTTGCTCACCACACGGCCTGAAGCCGCACTCGCATACAACTCAGCGGGCGGTGCTGCCCTGATCGTTGCCGGTTTGGTGCTGTCTGTTGTTGCGTATCGAATTATGGCGGGCATCGGTCGCCTTCCCGATCAGCCGCGGTGGTTCGCATGAGTGACGCACTGGCCTGGGCGCTTGTCGCCGGAATTGCCGGCGGGCTCGGCCTGTGGTCGATTCTGAGTCTCATCCCGCGGCTAAGCCGACCCACCTTGGCGACAAGAGTGGCGCCCTACGTCATTGACGTCTCCGCCGGCGCACGGGAACACTTAGCCCCGCGCTCGGTCGGGCCACTGCCGGTGTTGGGCGTACTGCTCGTTCCTGTTGCGCGCTGGTTGCGTGAGACTCTCGCGTCGGTGGTGGGTGGCAGCGATCAGATCCTGCGACGGCTTCGCCAGTCTGGCTCCGAACTGACCCTCGAGGCCTACCGGTCGCAGCAACTCGTGGCCGTTCTCGGCGGTGCGATCGCTGGCGTCGTCTTCGACATTGCCGTTGCGAATCGGCAGCAAGTACCGCTTGCTGCCCAAGTGGTACTCGTGGTCGTTGGTGGGGTTGCAGGCATAACACTGCGTGATTATCTGCTGCAACGCGCAGCCAAGAACCGCATCCGTCGTCTCACTGCAGAGCTACCGGTCGTGCTCGAGTTCCTGGCCCTCAGCCTGTCGGCTGGTGAGGGAATCTTGGATGCCGTCCGTCGCGTTTCGCACGTAGGCGGCGGTGAGCTGTCGCGAGAACTCTCTCGCGTGGTCTCCTCGGTCAACACGGGCCTTCCTTTTGGCGAGACTCTGGGAGTGCTCGCCCGCGAACTGGAACTCGCCCCGTTCTCGCGCTGTGTCGACCAAATCTTGGGAGCCCTCGATCGCGGCAGTCCGCTGTCTGAGGTGCTGCAAGCTCAAGCTCAGGATGCTCGTGAAGAGTCCAAGCGCGAACTGCTCGAGCTTGCAGGCAAGAAAGAGGTCGCGATGCTATTTCCGCTCGTGTTCCTCATCCTGCCCATCACCATCGCGTTCGCGATCTTCCCCGGTATCTTCGTGCTGCAGGTGGGGTTTTAGCGAACAACACCAATAGCGAGAGCCATGATTTACTCTGTCAGCATGGGCAAACTCTTTGACTCAATCGACGACACCATGAAGGCCTGGATCGAAGCTCAACCGCTCTGGTTCGTCGCGACCGCACCGCTGAGCGGTGACGGTCACGTCAACATGTCTCCCCGTGGTCACGACACATTTTCAGTGCTGGGCGATCGCCGTGTCGGCTGGGTTGACTACACCGGTAGTGGTGTCGAGACAATTGCCCATTTGAGGGAGAACGGGCGAATCTGCCTGATGTTCGTGTCATTCGATAGCCGTCCGCGAATCGTGCGTCTCTATGGTCACGGTTCGGTTTCCCTTCCTGGAGAGGCGGCGTTTGATGAGGTCGTGGCACTGCACCCCGAGCATCCGAGTACCAGAGCCGTGATCACCGTAGAGGTGACGAGGATCAGTGACTCCTGCGGTTGGGGAGTTCCTGTCATGGAAGTCACCGACGAACGCGATCTTCTCAGATTGCAGGCTGAGAAAAAGGGCGTCGAAGGCATGGCCGACTACCGTGCCGAGAAAAACACTCGCAGCATCGACGGCCTTCCCGGGCTCCCTGCTTAGTCCTCGACGCCATCGTGGTCGCGTCGCCCATCTGTTGGCGCTGCTAGCGCGCACTGGTCGCGTGAGCCGCTCGAAGCGTTCGCCCCGTTCTGGGGATCCTGAAGCTGGCTCAATTGCGGATAGGTTCTTCCTTGCCTGTATTTTTACTGTGAGGATGCAATGAAAGCGCTTGCCGCAACTGCCGCCCTAGCAACGCTTCTGCTTTGTTTAACGAATAGTGTGCCTGCGGAAGCCGCGACATCCTCGCACTATCAAGATTCACGAGGCGTTGCCGTTAGCTCGGCAGTGAAATTCCAATCAGCGGCGCCGTCGGTCTCCCGACTGTCCGGTTCTGACAGGTATGAGACCGCAGTCGCCATTTCACAACAGTTTGATCCCGGAGTCTCTGTTCTGTACATCGCCAACGGTGCGGGGTATGCCGATGCTCTTTCTGCGGCTCCTGCCGCGGCTGTGCAGGGAGGTCCGCTGCTTCTGACGGCAGCGAATGAGCTTCCCAAGGTGGTGGTTGCTGAGATCAAGCGACTCAATCCCTCCAAGATCGTGGTCGCTGGCGGATCCAGTGTGGTGTCTGGAAGTGTGCTTTCTGCGCTCAAGAAACTCGCTCCTTCGGTGAAGCGTTTGGGCGGTAGCGATCGCTATGAAACCAGCCGTCTCATCATTGATTACGCCTTCGACTCTGCCCCGACTGCATACCTTGCGACCGGCCGAAACTTTCCAGACGCACTTTCCGCTTCTGCGGCGGCAGGCAGCATCGGAGCCCCCGTCATTCTTGTCGACGGAAATAAAAGCAGCATCGACAAGTCAACGTCGGCGTTGATTAAGAGTCTCGGCGTGACGCAAACAAATATCGCAGGGGGTACGGGTGTCGTCTCGTCGGGCATTGAGTCTGCGCTGAAGAAAACGACAACGGTGAAGCGGTTGTCAGGTTCGAATCGATACGCCACGTCGGCAGCGATCAACAAGTACGCGTTTTCCTCGTCAAGCGAGGCCTACTTCACAGTGGGAACCGGATTCGCTGACGCGCTGGCGGGTGCTGCGCTGGCGGGTCGAAATGGTTCGCCGCTCTATGTCGTCGAACGAACCTGTGTTTCGTCAGCGGTCAAGAACGATATAACCGCGCTTGGTTTGAGCCAGCACGTCCTGCTAGGAGGCAGCGCCGTCTTGACTAGCGGAGTTGGGAAGCTGACAGTATGCGGCTCAAGCACACCTAAGCCAACGGCTACTACCTCGAATCCCGGGGACACTAAGAACTGCAGCGACTTTGCGACGTACGCACAAGCTCGAACGTGGTACCTCAAGTACTACCCCCAGTACGGCGACGTAGCTCGACTGGACTACGACAACGACGGCCGCCCCTGCGAAACGCTTCCTGGTGGGCCCTCGAGTTAAGCGTCTAGGTTGCTGCTGACGTAGGCGATGTCGTTCGCGCTTGTCGTGCTGCAGCTGGGGTTCTGTTCTAGCGCTCCGACGTTCGCGCTTTAGCGACGAGCGATCTGCAGCGCGGCCGACACGGCGCGCGCCTGGTCGAGTGCCGCAACCACGGGAGCCACGACATCCCGCTGCACGACTTCGTCGACGGCAGCGAGTAGACGGCGGCGAGCACGGCGGCGGCGACCGACCGCGGTCAGCGCGCTGAGCGCTGCCGACAACAGGCCAAGCACGATGCCGACGAGTACCGCCGCAATGAGCAGCAGCGTTGGTATCGCCCACCCGGTGAGCGGACCTTCCTCCACAGCGGGGAGCGGGAACGCGGGCAATCCGAATGTCGGCAGAAGCGCGGTGCCCACCAACCAGAGGGCTCCGCCCAATCCGGCGATCGTGGCGATCCACTGCACGATGCCGACCAGCACCCACCACCACGAACCTTTCGCGGGCAAGGGCGTGCGGGCGATCGTGAGATCGAGAGTCGAGGGCAGGGTGTCGAGAGTCTGCTCCGCGGTGGCGCGGGCGGCAGCCCGCCACGGGGGCGAAACGCTGGCAACCGTTTCGTCAGTGAAGGTGCGCACGGCCATCGACATCCGAGCCTGGGCGCCGGCACTCAGTAGCGGCATGCTTGTGCGGTGAACATCCGGGTCATCGCCGCGACGCTTCGGGCCAAGACCTAGACGAGTGAGGGGGTCAGCGCGCAAGCGACCAATCCATGACACGAGCGGCCAGCCCGTCGCCTGCCCGGAACGCTTGCGGTATGAACGTGCAACAGCGGATGCCACGATATCGACCCCTGCAGCGGTGCCGACCTCGTCACGCAATCGGGCTGTGCTCTTCGCGGTGACCTTCTGCGGAGTACCGGGGTCCTCGATGCGGGCGGCAAGAGTTTGCACGTCAGCGCTGAGCCGCGCATCCCTCACCGCTTTCGAAGCAGCAAGATCACCGATTGCCGTGCGTAAAGCATCCACGCCTTCACCCGTGCGGGCGCTCACCGGCAAGACTCGGGCACGGGGGAGGCCATCCCGTTCGACGATCGCTTGCAGTGAGTTCACGACGGCGGCGCGATCATCCGCGCTCAGAAGATCAATCTGGTTGAGCACGACCAGGGTCACGGCAGCATGGCGAGCGTGCGGCGCGATGAACTGCGCGTGCAACACGTCGTCGGCATACTTCTGCGGGTCAACAACCCAGATCAGGGCATCCACTTGGCTGGCTAGTCGTTCGGCGACAGCGCGATTGCTGGCCTCCACAGAATCGACGTCGGGCAGATCGACGAGCACGAGCTTGCTGGCGCGCGGGTCAATCGGAGTGGGGCGCTCGACACGCTCGCGAATCTCTAGCCAGTCGAGCAGGGCGGCAGAACCGGCGGCATCCCAGAGCACAGCAAGGGGTTGCGAAGTGGTCGGGCGGCGCACATGAGCGACCGCCACCTCAGCGCCAACGAGCGCATTCACGAGACTTGATTTGCCTGAACCGGTCGCCCCGAAAACGCCAACCACGGTGTGTTCGGAGGAGCGCGAGCGACGTGCCTCCGCCTGCTGCAAGAGCGCGCGGGCGTCATCCATAAGCTCGGAGGGGATGCGCCCGACCCCCGCCTCGGTCACGGTGCGCAGAGCTGCAATGCGCTCATCGAGGCTCGGCTTGGCCGCGCTCACGAGTCGTTCCTCGCCGCGCGCGCCACATCGTCGATGAGCACCTGCGATTCGCGTCGCAAGGATTCAGGGTCAGCACCGAAACGCAGCGACTCCATCGCCGCATCCACCCGTGCGATCTCGGTATCGAAGAGAGCGCGCACGCGCTCCTGCAGATCGAGGCGTGCTTGGCTCGCAAGGTGGCGCACGGCATCCTCGCCAAAGACGGTCTCCAACAGTTTTTGGCCGAGCACAGCAGAGCCACCGGCGATCGCAATTTCGCCGCCCGTCAGGCCGCCGGTTGACGCAAAGACGACAATCATGAGCGCCACCGTCACGACATTCAATCCGAGCGAAAGCACTCGTGCCCGGATGCGCTTGTTGCCCGCATTGTCATGGATGAGCTGCATCAGCGCACCCTGCCATTCACGAATCATCGCAGTCGTGGCCTGACGCAGCTCCGGGCTCTCCGCTGACAACGTCGGATGCTGCTCCGCGATCGAGCGTCCGGGAGCGCTGCGCTCGAGGTCGGCCCACACAGCCGCAGCGGCCCGCCCAGCCTGGTCAACGATGACAGCCTGCAAACCGGTCTCGATCTGGGTTTCGACGTCAACAACGGGGCTCGGTTTGCCTGTTATCCACGCGGTCGCTTTGTCGCGGGTGCGCGAGAACCACGAATCCACTTTGCGAAAGAAGTCGGATGTTCCCACGAAGTCTTGCCACCGTGCCAGCACCTCACCGCGCATCAGTGCTCCGTTCTGGGTGGCTTCGTCCACGGCTTTGATCGCGGTCTCGTAGTGCGCAGCGGTGGCCGCGTGCGCAGAGTCGAGCCAGTCGAGTTGCTGCTGCCGAGCATCCGCAATGAGGCTCACGTGCCTGTCAAGGTCGTTGATCGCACCGCTCAGGGTGCGGGCGGCGATGCGCGTGCGGGCTTCGCGATCGCTGGCGATTCCTTCGAGCCAGGCGCGCGGGCCATCGACGGCGCTGGCCGGGAGCATTCCGAGCTCGTCGAGTTGCTGCTCGTCGATAGTGAACACGGGAGCGTCAGACAGACCGCGCGCGGTGAGCATCTCGCGCAGGTCGGGCAGCACTTCGTCAACGGCGCCGGGGGGCACGCGGTTGAGCACGATCCCCACGGTGATCGATCGCGCTGCAGCGCTTTCGAGGAGTCGCCAGGGCACGGCATCGGCGTAGCGGTTGGCGGTCGTGACAAACAGCCACAGGTCGGCGGCAGCGAGCAATTGGGATGCCAGAGCACGATTCTCGTCGGCAACCGAGTCGATGTCGGGCGCGTCAATAATCGCGAGCGAACGCGGAACGCTCTCGTGTTCGAGCAGCATGAGCTCGCCAATGCGTGACTCTTCGGGCACATCTCCGGCATTCGATGCGGGCGTACCCGGCGCGCTAACCCGCCCGCGCACTCGCGCGAGCCCCGGCAAAATGCGGTCGCTCGCGAACCAGCCAGCATCAACGGGCGCGTGAACAAGAATGGGCTGACGCGTCGTGGGGCGGATGACTCCGGCACGAGTTGTGGCAACACCGAGCAGGGCGTTTACGATTGTGGACTTGCCCGAACCCGTCGAGCCGCCCACGACAGCCACAAGCGGAGCATCCAAATCAGCTAGCCGCGGCCGAATGTAGTCGTCAATTTGACGCACGGATGCGGCGGCCAGCTCACGCTGCGCCACAATGCCCTCAAGCGGCAGCGTCAAGCCCGCATCGGCAAGGGAGGCCCGCAGGCGCTCAAGCGAGAGGATCGCGGGCGCACTTTTGTCGGTCACCGCTTAAGCATGCCGGGTGCGGGGCTAGTTTGCTAACTTTTGCTGCACAGACAGGTTCCGCGGTCGAGTGTCTCCAGAACGAAAGTCGTTCTGGAGACACTCTCCCTGAGCGTCAGCGCGGTTCAGCGCTAGCCGCAGCTAGTCATTTTCGTCCAGCTATTCGCCGAGACCTGCGAGAGGCTCGTGATTGTCGAGTCACCCTGGCCGAGGTAGCTCAGCGATCCCTTCGCGTAATACGGGTTGTACGGATTGAACCCGTAGGAGAACGCGCGCCCGGCCGCAGCATGCTGGGCGTTGGTGGCGGTGAAGCACGTTGCAGGATCCGGCGTGGGCGTGGGCGTGGGCGTTGGGGTCGGAGTCGACGTAGAGGTCGGAGTCGGCGTGGGTGTCGGCGTCGGCCCTGGCGTACCAGTCCGGTCGACGCGGCGGTTGTTGTCGAAGAAGAACTCGGTCACATACGCCGGGTAGTCAAGGCTGTTCGCGTTGATGTAGGTTCCTCCCGTGCCTGCGCCCGATGGCCAGTTGTGGCCGACGTTCGAGTTCTGAATCACCGAAACCCGTGGCCCCGCGGCATCCGAATAAAGCGTGCCCGAGCCAGCAGTGTTATTGCCAGCCAAGCCGCTCAAACTAAACGTTGACGTGCTGGATGCCCCATAAATGCCGGCCATGATCTGGCCGTTCAAGGTGTTGTAGCCGGTCGACACGGTGCTGTCATTGCTGCCGTAAATCACCGAGGTGAGTTGTGTGGAGAAAGCCGCAGTATTGCCGCTGCCGAAGGTGGTGCACGTGTTCGTGCCCTGCGCCTTCGACACTGCCACACTCGAGATCTGGCCCGACGTGGTGCCCACCGTGGGGCCGGCATTGATGCCCATTCCCGCAAAAACGTCGGGGGCGAGGCATCCCATCACCATGGTTTCTCCACCACCGGATGACAGACCAGAAATATAGACTTGGTCGGCATCGATGCTGAGAGAAGCACGCGCGGTCAACGTTGTGGCGAGGTTTAACAGATTGTCGTCGTGCCGTGCGGGGTTGCTGCGGGAGTGGTTGGAGTCGTAGTAATCCCAGCAGCCGAACACGACGCCGCCGTTGGGTGCATCGGGGAGGGCGACGATCATTCCGTAGTCTTCGGCGGCGGCCACCCAATTGGCGTTCGCTTGGAAGTCGCTCGCTTTCTGCGCGCAGCCGTGGAGGCTGATCATGAGGGCGCGTCCGGCCGGCAGTTCGGCTGCGGTGGATGGCGTGTAGATACGAGTGCTCATCCCGGCAACCGTTTCCGTGGACCACATTCCCGGAACTGCGTCGGAGCCGCCTGGATCCGTCGTATTGCTGCACCCCGGCAGCATCTCGAAACCGGGTGGACACGTGATCGCTTGGGCCGCGAGTGGGGCTCCCGCCAGCGTGGCGCTGACGAGGGCGAGAGAGGCGAGTACTGCCGGAATAGTGAGCCGGCGTTTAACAGTGGACATTCGGAATACCTCCGCACGTCGCAATCCGGCCATCGCTCCGAGCGTCATTGCGCGGATGTCCCGGCCGCATTGCGCGCCGCGACACAAGCGCGACGCTGACGGCAGCCGCCGTCGAGCGACGCACCGTCGGAATCACCGTACAGTGAAACCTGAATCATGTCTCAGGTTTTCCACAAGTTGCGTTATGCGGGAGCGCAGGGCAGGTTCGCGGGGGACTCGTATTGCGCTATCGCTGCCGGGCGGTGACGCGTCGGCGAAGCACGAGGAGGGCGAAGCCGGCCACGAGCAATGTTGCCCCCACTGAGAGCTGGGGCGTTAACGCAAAACCTGTAGCGGCGAGCGTGACGTCAGCGGTGGGGGCACCTCCGGTCGCGGGAACTTCTGTCCACGTCGCGGTTAGCGTCAGTGGCCCGGTAACTGGCGTGGTGAAGTCGTAGGCGGCGCCGCTGA